>NZ_JBNPUE010000010.1:0-258261 GCF_051168015.1 Bradyrhizobium sp. HKCCYLRH3061 | reverse complement strand
CAACTTGCCAAAAACCCACAACAGTTGAGCCTCGCAATATGCGGAAGCTGAACCGGACAGCCGTGGGACAAGCCCGGCCATGACGACAATGAGGATTGTACGATTGCGCTCCGGCTCGGTGCGCAGCGTCGGCCGATCGTGTCGGACCATCCGTGGTCACGCACTGAACGACTGCGTTCAACTTCGGATCTCCTTTCGCGACACACCTTCTCAGCCTCGCGGCGCCATCGGCGTCCGAGCTTTGCTGATCTTTCGCCCTCTCGAAAGCAGAGGGCGCAGGGAAGGCCGGGCGCCGGCCGCGCCCGTGGCCCGCCTGCAGAAAAAAAGCAGGCGGCAGTCACCACAGGTCTGGCCGAACACGCCCGGCCCTCCCTGCGCGATGGTTTTGACGGCTGCTCCGAGCTCTCCCCGGGGACCGGCGTTCTTGCCCCCGTCATCCGCAACATCGTCGTCACGGACTTGGCATCAGCACCGGGATGCCAGGACCACACGGCTTGACCGTGCGCACCGGATCGTTCGTCCGCGAGACCTAAGCCCGCTGCGACCCGACGCGCCCACCGCATCCCGCGCCCCACGTTCGTGACGATCGCGAAGCGCCCCTCATGGCGGGCACGGGATGGCGCAACATGTATCATGATTTCTGGGAAAAAGAAATATGTAATATGCTGGAATTTCGAATTTTGATGCCGACCCTTGAACGCGCTCGTGCTGAGGACAGGCGCTCCCACGGTCCGGCTTAGCGGATGGCACGAACACACGCGGGGAGCTGAGCCTCGAAACGGCGATTGACGCGGTGTATGTAAAGTATATTATACTATGTAATGCATACAGACTTGATGAAGTCGCTCCGCCTCGAGAGCTCCGGGATTCCGATCTACGTCCAGCTTCGCGACCAAATTCTGCGAAGCTTGGGCGCGGGCGTACTGCGCCCGGGTGACCGGATGCCGACGATGCGCGAGATGGCGGTTGCCTTGAAGGTCGATCTCAACACGGTTCGGCACGCGTATGACGAGCTTGAGCGGATCGGTGCGATCACGCTCGTCCGCGGACGAGGAAGCTTCGTGGCCCAGCCGCCGCGGCCGCCGTCGGCGCGTGCGTTGGCCCAGCAGGTCGACAGCCTTGCCAAGCAGATGCTCGCGACGGCGGCCGCCGCCGGTGTCGATCCCATCGCGTTGGCGGAACGAATGATTGCGCTCGTCAAGCAGGAGACGTCGAATGACTAGATATCTCTCAACGAAAGGCACGAACCAACCCGCGATCGTGCTCGCCGTTCTTACGCTGGCGCTTGCGGGGGTGATCGCCGTGTTCGGGCGCGACTCCGGTTCGTCCGTCGCGTATGCGGCTGCTGGGGCGCTCCTCGTCGTCGCATTTCTCATCCCGCAGGCCGTCATGATCGCCGATCAGTGGGAGCGGGCCATCGTGCTCCGGCTGGGGCGCCTTGTGGGCGTTCGCGGTCCCGGCCTGTTTGTTATCGTACCTTTCGTCGATCAGGTCGCTGTGTGGCTCGACCAGCGGATCCAAACCACCGAGATCAATGCCGAGCAGGCCTTGAGCAAGGACACCGTGCCGGTGAACATCGACGCCGTGGTGTTCTGGCAGATCCATGATCCCGAGCGTGTCGCCTTGGAGATCATCGACTACCAGCAGGCGATTACCCGCGTCGCGCAGACCTCGCTGCGCGAGATGGTCGGCTCGTCACTGCTCTCGACCCTGCTGTCCGAACGCAAGCAGGGCGACCAGCTGCTGCGCGAGGAGATCGGCCGCAAGACGGCGGATTGGGGCGTGGCGGTTCTGTCAGTTGAAATTCGCGACATCGGCGTACCGCCCGCGCTGCAGGATGCGATGAGCCGCCAGGCTCAGGCCGAGCGCGAGCGGCTGGCGCGCGTCCTGCTAGGCCAGGCCGAGCAGGAGGTCGCGCAAAAGTTCGTCGAGGCGGCTGAGACCTACGCCCGCAGCCCGGCGGCGCTGCAACTGCGCGCGATGAACATCATCTATGAGACCACCAAGGAGCGGGGGGCGACGATCCTGATTCCAACAACGATGGTCGACAGCATGAACCCGATCAGCGCCATGGGGGTTGTCGCCGCGGCGCGCTAAAAGGGGGCTAAAAGCAGATCATCCAAGCGTCGGTCCAAACGATTGAGGTGATCAAGGGAAAGCCGCCGGAAGACGGAAAGTCAGAAGCGCACCATTGGATATGGGAGCTGCACGCTTCCGCTGCTGGCTGGATCTGACTGCATCGTCTCCCTACGGGATCGCGATCTCTTCATCACGTTCCTGGCCGGCTCTGCCGGGCCTCCGCTTAATCGAGACGGGGCTGAGGTTCGTAAGAGGCTCGAGAAGTTGCGGTCGATGGCGAGATAGCGCTGTGAAGCCCGCTGCTGATCGACCCGGATGTACGACGGCTAACCGGCCCGTGCGCGTGTCGGCAACTTCTTCACAACTTCGCCCACCTCCTGCTGCGCAAGCCGAAGTTCGTAGATCTTCTGCAGGTTGAGCCAGAATTCGGGGCTGCTGCCGAACCAGTGGCCGAGTCGCAGGGCCGTATCCGCCGTGATCCCTCGCTGGCCGTTGATGATCGCGGTGATCCGATTGACGGGCACGTCGAGCTGACGCGACAGCTCTGCGGCTGACATGCCGAGTTCGTCGAGTTCTTCGGCGAGATGAACGCCCGGATGAATGGGAGTCCTTGCCATGGCGGTGCTCTTAGACGACCAATTATCCTGGTCGCGTTAATGCAGACCCCCGCTGTCATCGTCCACGAAGGCGGACGATCCAGTACGCCGTGACGTCTCGGTTGAATGTCGTCTGCCGCGGAGTACTGGATGCTCCGCCTTCGCGGAGCATGACGCTGGGGGCGCCGCGAGAGCTCCGCCTGACCGCCGGTTCAGGAAGCGCTCGTCTAGATAAACCGCCTCACAAACTCCAACGCAGTCTCCGCCACCTCGCGCCAGCCGTTGTCGATCGTCAGCGAGTGGCCGCGTTGTGGAAGCTGGGCGAACTCGGTGACGGTTTGCGGGTTGCGCTTCTGCAGCTCATAGGCCGCGCGGGCGACGGAAGGCGGCACGGTGTGGTCCTGTTCGCCGGAGATGATCAGCAGCGGTCCGCGGTTCGCGGCCGCGCTGTCGACGCGGGCCTCGGTCCAAGGATTAAGGTTGGCGGCCGCGGCCTGGAAGATCGGGCGGCCGGGGGCCGGCGCCTGATAGGCCTCGTACAGGTCGTCGCTCTCGGTCTCGGGCACCGCGTTGGCGAAGGCGTAGCGGAATTGGCCGGGCGTGAGACTGACATTGCGGCCGGCATTGGCCGGGTTCTGCAGCACCGGCCAGGCCGAACGCAGCGCCGAGATCGGCAGCGGCAGCACGCCGCGGAACGGCGCCGGATCGATCGCGACGGTCGCAGCCGACAGTCCGCGGCCGGCGAGGATCTGTGCGATCAGGCCGCCGAAGGAATGGCCGATCAGGGCCGGCCGCTTGTCGAGCCTGCCTGCGATCGCGGCGAAGTGGGCCGCCACTTCGCCAATGGTCTCGGGGGCGGCGGCACCGCCCACCTCCGCCGGCCAGCCGGGCGCCAGCGCGGCATAGCCCGCGGCGGCGAACATCTCGACCCACCGATCCCACGAGCTGGGCTTCAGCCACAGGCCGTGGATGAAGATGACCGCAGGCCGTTGCGATGCGTTGGCTGCGACGATCGCATCATCAAGTGTGGGGGTCGACATGATTGGCGCCCTTCTGATGCGTTGGATCAGCGCGACGACGGCGTGGCGGCCGGCTGCCCGTTGAGGAAGGCGTCGATCGCAGCGACCGTCGCGGTGGGCTGCTCTTCCATCAGCCAATGGCCGGAGCCTTCGATGACCTGCTCCTGCACGTTGTTCGCGCCGGCCCGTGCCACCACCGCCATGGTCGGGCCGAAGGACGCCGCGCCGCCGATCGCCAGCACCGGCATCGTCAGCTTGCCATGCGCCGCGAGCCAGGCGCGGTTGTCGATGGCGTCCTGATCGAAGGCGGCGAACTGGCTGAAGCCGGCATGCATCCGCCCGGGGCCGGCATAGAGCTCCGCGTAGTGGACGCGCGCGGCCTCCGGGAAATGCGCAGGGTTGGCGGAGAACTCGTTCCAGAAGCGGTCGAGATAGATGCGCTCGCGGCCCTCGACCAGGCGCTCCATGTCGGGGCCGCCGAAGCGGAAGTGCCACAGCAGCGGGTTCTTGAGGATCTCCTCCCACGGGCCGATGCCCGGCACCGGCGCATCCATCAGCACCAGCTTGGTAACGCGGTCGGAATGCCGCGCTGCCAGCGCATAGGCGACCATATTGCCGATGTCGTGCGCCACGACCTCGGCGGTGCGCGCGCCCAGCGCGTCCATGACGCCGGTGATGTCCTCGGCCTGGTTGGCCTTCTCGAAACCCTTGTCGGCGCGGGCGGAGAGGCCGAGGCCGCGCAAATCGGGCACGATGACGGTGTGGTTCTCGGCGAGCTTGGCGGCGAGCGGCACCCACATGTCGCCGGTGTCGCCATAGCCGTGCAGCAGCACCACCGCGGGTCCTGTGCCGCCGACGCGGACGTGGAGCGTGGTGCCGTTGGTCGGGATCTCCTGGGTGCGGAAGCTCTTCGGGAAATTGCCGGGCGCCTCGGTCGCGTCGGCGAGGGCGGCGCTGGTCAGCATCGTGAGCGCGCTGGCGGCGAGGGCGGTTCGTTGCAGCAGGCGGGGCAGGGTCATGACGGTCTCCGTAGGTTGCATCGTGTTGATGCACGCAAAGCTAGACGAACCCCAATCGCGGTATTAGAGGGTAGTGACGCCAAGGATTTTTGATCTGGACGCAAAGATGGTACTGGCCAGCGCGGACCGCGCCCGGGATCTCGAGGTGTTCTGCGCGGTCGCCGACAGCGGCAGCTTCTCGGCCGCGGGCCGGGGCCTCGGGCTGACGCCGTCGGCCGTCAGCCGCACGCTCGACCGCATCGAGGCGCGGCTCGGCGCGCGGCTGCTGCTGCGGTCCACGCGCGTGCTCACGCTGACCGCTGAGGGCCTGGTCTATCTCGCGGCCGCCCGCCGCATCCTCGCCGATCTCGACGAGGCCGAGCAGGCGATCGCGGATCAGGGCGCGCCGCGCGGGCGCATCCGGGTCAGCGCCGCGCTGTCGCACGGCCGCATCTGCATCGTGCCGTTGCTCGGCGAGTTCGTGCGGCGCTATCCGAACATCCTGGTCGACATCAATCTGAGCGACGGGCTCGTCGACGTGGCGGCGGGGCAGGCGGACGTGGCGATTCGCGGCGGTCCGCTGGCCGACAGCGCGCTCACCGCGCGGCGCCTCGGCGCCAATGGCCGCACCATCGTCGCCTCGCCGGACTATCTGGCGCGCTGGGGCGTGCCGCAGACGCCGGAAGACCTCACCAACCACAACTGCCTGAACTTCAGCTTCCGCCGCGCCGAGCCGGTGTGGCCGTTCCGCCGCGACGGCGTCGACTATGCGCTGAAGCTGCGCGGCGCCGTCGAAGCCAACAGCGGCGACACGTTGACCGAGCTCGCGCTGGACGGCGTCGGCATCGCCCGCGTCGGCGATTTCAGCCTCGGCAACGCGATCGCAGAGGGACGGCTGGTGCCGCTGCTCGAGGCGTTCAATCCCGGCGACAGGGAAGTCTTCCACGCCGTGTTCGTCGGCGGTCCCAACATGCCCGCGCGCGTGCGCGTGTTCGTGGACTATCTCGTGGAGCGGATGGGCGCGAGGGGAGAACCTTAGTTCTTGCCTCAAAGGATGTTCTGCGACCCTCGCAAGCGACAGCGGCCGGGGTTTGCGCCCGGCCGCCGCGCCATGTTCGAGGATGCTCCGTCAACAGACGCTGTCAGATGCAGTGCGCGACGGCATGGATCGTCTGGGAGGCTTCCTTACCCGGCCGTCTGCAGGGTGAGCGCGACCTTCGGGAAGTCGATGTCGGTGTGCGCGGCGTTGTTGACGTAGTTCGTCAGCACGTTGATCGCGACGTTCGCGATGATCTCGATCAGCCGGCCGTCGTTGAGACCCGCCGCGCGCGCTGTGGCGAGGTCGGCGTCGGCGACCTGTCCCTTGGTGTCGACGACGCGGCGCGCGAGGCGGGCGACGGCTGCGTCGATGGCGTCATCAGCGGTGCCTTCGCGAGCCTTGCGGAGGCCGTCCGGGCTGAGGCCTGCGCCCTTGCCCATCAGCGAATGGGCCGAGAGACAATATTCGCAGCCATTGGCCTGGGCGACCGCAAGCGCGACGATCTCGCGTTGCCTCGCGGTGAGCGCGCCCTTGGCGAGTGCATCGGAGAAGGCGATGTAGCCGTTCAGCGCGGCGCCCGACTGCGCGAGCGTCGAGAACAGGTTCGGTGTCATGCCGATCTTGGCCTTCACGGCGGACAGTGTGGCGACGACGCCGGCATCGGCGCTGACGGTGTCGACGGGAGCAATGCGGGGCATGGGAACATCCTTGGTGTGAGGTGCGGGCTTGCACGCCCCCTCCATGCCGGACTATGTGTGGCTTTAGGTGCCAGAAACATTGCAGATCGTCCCATGGACCCTTTTGCCGCGCTGTTTGCCCATGTCACGCCGCGGGCTCGGACCTTCTTCTCCGGCAACCTTTGCAACACCGTGGAATTCGGACCGGAGGGCCATCTGCACCTGTTCAAGGCCGGCGTGCTGACCCTGACCCAGCCGGGCGCAGACGACTTGAAACTGCACGAGCCGACCCTGATGTTCTTTCCGCGCGGACGGACGCATCGCTTCGTCGTCGATCCCGAGCGTGGTGCCGATCTCGTTTGCGCGACCGTCGAGCTCGGCGGCGCCGAGGGCAATCCGATCGGTGAGGGACTGCCCGAGCTCGTGGTGCTGCCGCTCGCCGGGCATCCGACGCTGGCGCCGGTCTGCAGCCTGCTGGTCGCCGAAGGCTTTGCCGACGGCGGCGGCCGGCAGGCAGCGCTCGACCGGCTGTTCGACTATCTGCTGATCCTGATCGTCCGCGACGTCGTGGCCCACGGTGCGGTCGAGAGCGGCGTGCTTGCCGGGCTCGCCGACCCGCGTCTGGCGAAGGCGCTGACCGCGATCCATGATGCGCCGGGCCGGCCGTGGAGTCTCGAGGGTCTGGCCGATCTCGCCGGCATGTCACGCACGCGCTTCGCCGATCTGTTCCGGACGCGCGTCGGCCGCACGCCGATCGACTATCTGACGGCTTGGCGCATGGCGCTGGCGCGCCAGCTGCTCGCCAAGGGCAAGCCGGTCAAGAGCGTCGCCGCCCAGGTCGGCTACGACAGCGCTGCGGCGTTCTCGCGCGTGTTCAGCCGCGTGTCGGGGCGTTCGCCGCGCGAGCTTGTCGGCAAAGTCGACGGGAACGGTTGAACGCCGCGCGGACGGCTGGCCCGCGGGCGCTTTGCAAGGCGCAAACGGGCCGGATCACGGTCGGGGCCGATTTTAGGAACAAACCCCGTCTCGTTCTGGTCATGCCTTGGAGGTCGTGGCTGTCGGCCAACCACCATTCATGGCGGTGACTCATGCGAACTCTGGCTGCAATCGGCGTGTTGGCCATCTGCCTGGCGACTGCCGGCGCAATCTATTTCTTCGGCGGGTTCTATGACGTTGCGGCGGCAGGCGGCGGCAACTCCGTGGTGGCGTGGGCCGTCGCCAATGTGCGCGAAGCGTCGCTGAACCAGCACGTCGAGGCTCCGGCGACACCCGCCTGGTTCGACGATTCCAAGACGGTCGCGGCCGGGGCGCACGAATTCGCCGAAGAAGGCTGCGCCCGCTGTCATGGCGCGCCCGGCCGCAAGCCCGACAAGTTCGCGCAAGGCATGGAGCCCAGGCCGCCGGATCTCGGTGACGTCACCGCCGATGATTCTCCGGGCTACATCTACTGGGTGGTGAAGAACGGGATCAGGATGACCGGCATGCCGGCGTTCCGCAGCCATGCCGATGATGACGAGATCTGGCGTGCCGTCGCGTTCGTCAAACACATGAAGCAGGTCGACGCGAACCAGTTCAAGCAGTGGTCGGTGGATGGCGAAAGCAGAGCCGGAGAGGCCGCCGTTGCGGCGCCCGGTTCCATGCCGGCGGAAGAACGTGAGACCGAGCGCCGATGAAACGTCGCGCCGATGAAACTTCGGCAGCAGCGCCGTTCGCCGGGTGCGTTTCGACCATGCTCAGATCGACGCGACCGAGCTGCGCTGCTCGCAAAGCAGTCAGACGAGGCGCACAGGCGAAGGCTCTCCGCGATGGTCGCCTCGTCCGCAGCCCTGATCAGCGATAGCGATCATGGTGATGGTGGTGGTGGTGATGATGATGATGCCCCCTCCCGATGGTCACGCCGCCGACACCGGGAATGCCGATGACGGTGTTGTGGTGATGGTGGTGGTGATGATGATGATAGCGGCGGCGGTGGTGTCGCCCGTCGCGGATGACGACGGTTTCCGCCAGCTGCAGGGGGGCCGCCGGAGCCTGCGTTGCATCCGGGGCGCGCGCGGCATCGATGGCCTGCAGTGTCTCGAGCGCATTCGGGATGGGTGCAAGCAGTTCGGCATAGGACGAGGCTTGCAGGACGGTAGCCGACTCCGGATTGAAAGACGCGGTCGCTTGTGCGCTACCGATGGTCGCCGCCGCGGCCGCAACGCCGAGCAGTGCAGCTGTCGTTCTGTCCATCGATTTTCTCCCGTCATGAGGAATCACGCGCCGCTGTTCGGCGCTCGAGGGCCAACCCGAATGACGCCGCCCTGTTCCTGAACCATCTTCTCGGCCGGTTAGGTCTGGGGGACGAGCGACATCGTTGCTGGTTCCGGCAGAGCCGCGGGATGCTCCGAGAGAGCTACTCCGCCGCCACCATCTGCTGGATCCGCCACTGTCCCAACAACGCCCGCAGCGAGGCCGGCTTCAGCGGCTTGTTGAGCACGGCGACGTTGTCGTCGCGGGCAGCGGCGCGGACGTGGGGGCTGCGGTCGGCGGTGATCAGGATCGCGGGCAGTGCCTCGTTGAAGCGGCGGCGGATGTCGCGGATGGCGGCGATGCCGTTGCCGCGGTCGAGATGGTAGTCGACGAGCAGGCCGGTGACGGCGCCATCGCGCGCCGCGATCGCCTCCATCGCGGACTCCGGATCAGGCACGGCGATCACCTCGGCGTCCCACGCCGTCAGCAGGGTCTTCATGCCGTCGAGGATCGCCGGATCGTTCTCGATGCAGACGATCAGCGCGCCGGCAATCGGCGTCGTCGCCAGCGGCGTCGCGCTGGTGACGGCGGCGGTGTGGTTGATCGCTTTCGCAATCGGCACCGTGACCGAGAACACCGAGCCGCGGCCGGGCCGCGAGTCCAGCGCGATGCCGTGATTGAGCACGCGCGCGATGCGCTCGACGATCGACAGCCCCAGGCCGAGGCCGCGCGCGATCCGCGCGCCCTGCTCGAGACGGTGAAATTCCTTGAAGATCTCGCCGCGCTTGACCGGGGGAATGCCGACGCCGGTGTCGTAGACGCCGATCTGCAGCGACTGGCCGTGGCGGCGGCAGCCGACCAGCACGCGGCCCTTGGGCGTGTACTTGATGGCGTTGGAGATGAAGTTCTGCAGCAGCCGGCGCAGCAGCAGGCGGTCGGACTCGACCGGCAGCGACGACGGCACGAACACCAGCTCCAGACCCTTGGCGCGCGCGGCGGGCGCGAACTCGATCTCCAGCGAGCGCATCAAATCGGCCATCTTGAAGCTCGACACCGAGGGCGTCATCGCGCCGGCATCGAGCCGGGAGATGTCGAGCAGCGCGCCGAGGATCTCCTCGATCGCTTCCAGCGAGTCGTCGATGTTCTCGACCAGGCGCGAATCCTCGCCGGCCGTCTGCCGCTCGACGAGGCTGGTCACGTAGAGCCGCGCCGCGTTCAGCGGCTGCAGGATGTCGTGGCTGGCCGCCGCAAGGAAGCGCGTCTTGGAGATGTTGGCGTCCTCGGCGGCGCTCTTGGCCAGCGCCAGCTCCGAGTTCAGACGCGTCAGCTCCTCGGTGCGGTCGCGGACGCGTTTTTCCAGCGTCGCATTGGCGCGCTCCAGTGCCTCGGCGGCCTCGAACGAGGGCGTGACGTCGGTGAAGGTGATGACGAGGCCGCCACCCGGCATGCGGTTGGTGCGGACCTCGATCACCATGTGGCGGTCGGCGAGGCGTTCCAGATAGGGCTCGCCCTCGGTGGTGTAGGCGGCGAGCCGGCGCGCCAGCAGCGCCTCGCCGTCCTCATAGGTGGGCGCGCCGATCGTGCCCATGAATTCGAGGATTTCCTTCAGCGGGCTGCCGATCTGCACCAGATCCGGCGGCAGCCCGAGCAGGTCGACGAACTGGCCGTTGGAGCAGATCAATTGCAGATCGGCGTCGAACACCGCGATGCCCTGGCGCACATGGTTCAGCGCGGTCTGCAGGATCTCGCGGTTGAAATGCAGCGCGGCATGGGAATCGTCGAGCAGCTTGAGGGCGGCCTTGGCCGACACCGTGCGCTTGCGCAACAGCAGCGACATCACCAGGCGCGACGACGCGGCGCCGATCGAGGAGGCGATCAGGTGCTCGGCATGGCGCAGCAGCTCGAAATCGGCCGGCGCGGCCGGATCGAGCGGCAGGTTGCGCTGGGCGGCGAACGCCTCGAACGAGGCGCGGGCGCGGTCGGGACCGAGATATTGGCCGACCGTGCTCTGGATGTCCTGCACCGTCACGGTCGAGCGCCAGCGGCGGAAGCTCGGCGCGCTCGGCGTCAGCTCGGCCGGCACGAAGATGTCGGCCTGCAACAGCTCGATCGACGACGGCTGCCGCGCCAGCGACAGCACGATGTAGGTCAGCAGATTGAGCGACAGGCTCCACAGCACGCCATGCAGCAGCGGCGGCAGGTCGGTGCCGAGCAGCGCCTGCGGCCTGAGCGCCTCGAGCCCGAACGGGCCGTGCTGAAGAAACAGGATGCCCGCGGTCGAGGTGTCGAGGAAGCTCGGGATGAACAGCGTGTAGAGCCAGACGGCGAAGCCGACCAGCATGCCGCCCATCGCGCCGCGCGCGGTCGCGCGCCGCCAGAACAGGCCGCCGAAGAAGCTCGGCGCGAGCTGCGCGATGGCGGCGAACGACAGCAGGCCGATCGCGGCGAGCTGGGTGTTGCCGAGCGCGCGGTAGTAGAAATAGGCCATCACCATGATGGCGAAGATCGCGATCCGGCGGGTGCCGAGCAGGAAGCCCGCGAAGTCGCGGCCGATCTCGCGCTGCTCCTGGCGCTGCAGCACCAGCGGCACGACGATGTCGTTGCAGACCATGATCGACAGCGCCACGCATTCGACGATCACCATCGCGGTCGCCGCCGACAATCCGCCGACGAAGACCAGCACCGACAGCCATTGCGAATTGGCCTCGATCGGCAGCGCCAGCACATACATGTCGCTGTCGACGGCGCCGAACGGGAAGGTGATGAGGCCGGCGAGGGCGATCGGGATCACGAACAGATTGATCGCGACGAGATAGAGCGGAAACAGCCAGCGCGCGCGCGACACCTCGGCATCGTCGGCGTTCTCGACCACACTGACATGGAACTGGCGCGGCAGCAGCATCGCGGCGCAGAACGACAGCAGCGTCATGGTCAGGAAGCTGCCGATGCCCGGCACGTATTCCAGCGCGCGCTCGGCCTCCGGCGATTTCATCGCACGCTCGATCAGCTCGACCGGCGAGAACATAACGAAGGTGACGAAGGCGCCGGCGGCGATGAAGGCGACCAGCTTGATGATCGATTCGGTCGCGACCGCCAGCATCAGGCCGTGCTGGTGCTCGGTGGCGTCGGTCTGGCGGGTGCCGAACAGCACCGCGAAGATCGCCATCGCCAAGGTCACCATCAGCGCCATGTCGCCGACGATCGGGATATGGGCGAAGGCGCGGTCGTCGACCATGATGGTCTCGAGCGACGATGCCACCGCCTTGAGCTGCAGCGCGATGTAGGGCACCGAGCCGATGATCGCGATCAGCGCCACGGTCGCCGCCACCGCCTGG
This sequence comes from Bradyrhizobium sp. HKCCYLRH3061, assembly GCF_051168015.1. Lineage (NCBI taxonomy): Bacteria > Pseudomonadati > Pseudomonadota > Alphaproteobacteria > Hyphomicrobiales > Nitrobacteraceae > Bradyrhizobium > Bradyrhizobium sp. HKCCYLRH3061. Next base: position 246,289 of record NZ_JBNPUE010000010.1, on the reverse strand, counting down.
CTCTTGCCGTAGCGGGCGCCGATCAGGTCGGCGACCGAGGTGATGTTCTGCGACTTGGCAAGGCGGATGACTCGGCGCAGCAGCGGCGTGCAGGCGCCGACCATCAGGATCGGCCCGAGATAGATCGCGAGGAAGTCGACGCTGTTGCGCGAGGCGAAGCCGACCGAGCCGAAGAAGGTCCAGGACGTGCAGTAGATGGCGAGCGACAGCGGGTAGATCAGCCCGGCCAGCGGTGACGGCCGCCGTTCACCGGCCCGGTTGCCGCGGCTGGCGACCAGGAACAGGAACCCGATGTAGCCGAACGCGGCCAGGATCACGCCCCAGTCGTGCAGCATGCGTTGACGCCAACTCCTCGATCGATCCCTCTGGACGAGCAGCAAACTTAGCGCTTTGCGGGGGGCGGGGCGATAGGGATGTGGCAGGGGACGCGGGAATGAAGCGGCGTCGTTAAGGACGGCGGCGCGTTGGCTATTGCGGCGCGTCCTGCCCATGAGAGCCGATGTCGTCGCAGCGGGGCCGGTCTGCTCCCCTCCCCCTTGCGGGGAGGGGTTGGGGGTGGGGGTCTCCGGGCGCTTAACTCAGTGGGACGCGCGCGTCGCGCTACTCGAAGGCTACAGTTGTGAGCTCGCGAGCCCAGCTCCTCACCGGCAGCGGGACTCGTGGACCCCCACCCCCGACCCCTCCCCGCAAGGGGGAGGGGAGCGCAGCGGAGTGCTGGGCGGTAGCTTTGCCAGACCAGCGGAAGTGCCGTAGCCCGGATGAGCGCAGCGATATCCGAGGTCTCATGTGCGGTCGAGTTGAACCCGGGTGTCGCTGCGCTCACCCGGGCTACGAACTCACTCCGCCGCCAGCGGCTTCTCGTGCAGCGCCAGGCCCAGGCGTTCCCAGACCTGGAGCAGGGCCTCGGCCAGGCGGTCGATCAGGCCGTCGTCGTGGTAGGGCGAGGGCGTGATGCGCAGGCGCTCGGTGCCCTTGGCGACCGTGGGGTAGTTGATCGGCTGGATGTAGATGCCGTGCTCTTCCAGCAGCAGATCGGAGGCCTGCTTGCACTTCTCGGGATCGCCGACGAACAGCGGCACGATGTGGGTGTCGTTGGTCATCACCGGCAGGCCGGCGGCGTGGAGGACCGCCTTCACCCGCGCGGCGCGGTCCTGGTGGCGTTCACGCTCCCAGCTCGACGATTTCAGGTGCTTGATCGCAGCCGTCGCGGCCGAGCAGATCGGCGGCGGCAGCGCGGTCGTGAAGATGAAGCCCGGCGCGTAGGAGCGCACGGCATCGATGATCTCGCCCTTGGCGGCGATGTAGCCGCCGAGGCAGCCGAACGCCTTGGCCAGCGTGCCTTCGAGGATGTCGATGCGGTGCATGACGCCGTCGCGCTCGGCGATGCCGCCGCCGCGCGGGCCGTACATGCCGACCGCATGCACCTCGTCGACATAGGTCATCGCGTTGTAGCGCTCGGCGAGATCGCAGATCTCAGCCAGCGGTGCGACGTCGCCGTCCATCGAATACAGGCTCTCGCAGGCGATCAGCTTCGGCCGGTTCGGGCCCGCGGCGATCAGCAGCTGCTCGAGATGGGCGAGATCGTTGTGGCGCCAGATCTGGCGCTCGCAGCCGGACTGGCGCACGCCCTCGATCATCGAATTGTGGTTCAGCGCGTCCGACAGGATCAGGCAATCCGGGATCAGCTTGGCGAGCGTGGCGATGCCGGTCTGGTTGGAGACATAGCCTGACGTGAACAGCAGCGCCGCTTCCTTGCCATGGAGGTCGGCGAGCTCGGCTTCCAGCTGCACCAGGGGATGATGAGTTCCGGCGATGTTGCGGGTGCCGCCGGCGCCGGTGCCGACGCGGGTCGCGGTCTCGACCATCGCGCCGACCACCCTGGGGTGCTGGCCCATGCCGAGATAGTCGTTGGAGCACCAGATCACGACATTGCGCGGTCCGCTCGGCGAGTGCCAGGTCGCATGCGGGAACCGGCCGGCGATGCGTTCGAGATCGGCGAAGACACGGTAGCGACGCTCATCATGCAGGCGACCGAGGGCGGCACTGAAGTACTGGCTGTAGTCCATCACGAAACCCGAACTGGCGCGCTGCAGTGCAGCATCTGAAGCGAAAACCTCGCGGCATGCGTGGCGTGAGGTCTTCTTAGAGCGTTTCCAGAGCGGCTGTCGAGCCGGAATCCCGCGGCGGGAATTGGGCGATTTTGTCCAAGGGGGAGCTGATCCCGGCCGAACGGCGCCGGGATTGCGGCGACGCGGCGGCGTTGCGGCCCCGCAGCCTCAGGTGGTGCGATAATGCAGCACGCCGTCGACGTCGCGGGCGGTCAGGCGGCCCTCGACCAGCATGTAGTTGACATGGGCGATCAGCTCGCCGGCGGCGAAGCCCATCTGGTGCGGGTCGAGCACGTGCTTGTGGAACACGACCGGCACGAGCTGCGCCGAGGTTTTCGGCTCGTCGCGGCAGGCGTCCGCGATCATCCAGCAGCGCTCCTCATGGTGGTCGGCGAGCTGCTTGATGCGCGTCTTCAGCCCGTAGAACGGCACGCCGTGGCCGGGCAGCACCAGCACGTCATAGGGCAGGGTGGTGGTGAGGCTCGCCAGCGACGCCAGATACTCGCCGAGCGAGTTCTGGTCCGGCTCGACCGCCCAGACGCTGACATTCGGCGAGATCTTGCTCAGCACCTGGTCGGCGGACAGGAACAGCTTGTCGGCGGCGCAGTACAGCATGACCTGGTCGAGCGCGTGACCGCCGCCGGTGATGACCTTGAAGCGCCGGCTGCCGATCTGGATCTCGTCGCCATGGGAGATGCGGCGGTAGGAGGCCGGCAGCACCGAGACTCGCTGCAGATATTCCTGGCCGCGGCCGAGCAGCTTGTCGGTCAACGTTTCGTCCATGCCGTGGCGGCGGAAGAACAGCCGCTGCGCATTGCGGCGCTCCTCGGTGCCGCGGTTCTGGTGATAGACCGACTGCAGGTACTCGACCTGCGACATCACCAGCGGGCAGGCGAAGCGCTCGACGATCCAGCCGGCGAGCCCGACATGGTCGGGATGAGAATGCGTCACGATCAGCCGGGTGATCTTCACGTGCTTCAGCGGGCCATCGAGCAGCCGCGTCCAGGCGCCGATCGACTCCTCGTTGCCGAAGCCGGAGTCCACCGCGACCCAACCATCGCCGTCGGCGAGCAGATAGATGTTCACATGGTTGAGGCGGAACGGCAGCTTCAGGCGCAGCCACAGCACGCCGGGCGCGACCTCGACGACCTGGTCCTCACCGGGATGCTGCTCCCAGGGATAGCGCAGGGCTTCGGCGGAGGAGGGAACGGTGTCTGTCTTGGTCATGCCTCATCGATTAACGGCCGCCGCGGGCGAGCGCCAGCCGAAAAACGCGATGGAAGCGGCATGGCTGGACGGCATTCCGGGACGCGGCAGGCCGGGCCTCATGGTTCGAGACGGCGCTGCGCGCCTCCTCACCATGAGGGTTGAGGGTCGGCGCTTCGATCCCACGCCCGGTTGGCCACAAAGCGAACTGCACCTCCTTACCCTGAGGAGCCGGCCGCAGGCCGGCGTCTCGAAGGGTGAGGCCCGGATCGCAACTACGCCGCCCTGATGTTGGTCAGGAACGCGTCGACCTCGGCGCGCAGCGTCTCCGCCTCGCGGCGCAGCGCCGCCGAGGCGCTGAGCACCTCGTTGGCGGAGGTGCCGGCCTGGGCCGAGGCGCTGGAGACGCCGGTGATGTTGTTGGAGACCTCGGTGGTGCCGGAGGCCGCCTGCTGGATGTTGCGGGCGATCTCATGCGTCGCGGTGCCCTGCTGCTCCACGGCGGCGGCGATCGCGGTGGTGACGTTGTCAATCTCGGCGATGGTCCCGCCGATGTTGCGGATCGCCGACACGGCCGACGAGGCGACCTGCTGCATGCTCGCGATCTGCGAACGGATCTCGTCGGTGGCCTTGGCGGTCTGGCTCGCCAGGCTCTTCACCTCCTGCGCGACCACCGCGAAGCCGCGCCCGGCCTCGCCGGCGCGCGCCGCCTCGATGGTGGCGTTGAGCGCGAGCAGGTTGGTCTGCGAGGCGATCGCCTGGATCAGGTCGACGACGACGCTGACGCGGCTCGCATTGTCGGCGAGCCCCTGCATCGTCGAGTCGGTGGCGCCGGCTTCCTCGACCGCCTTCTTGGCGATCTGGGCCGAGGTCACGACCTGGCGGCTGATCTCCGCGATCGACGACGACAATTGCTCGGTGCCGGCCGACACGGTCTGGACGTTGACCGAAGTCTCCTCGGCAGCCGCCGCGACCGCATTGACCAGCGAGTTGGACTGGTCGGCGGTCTGCGACATGCTCTGTGCGGTCGCCTGCATGGCCGTGGCGGAGTTCTGCAGCGTGCCGAGGGCGCTGCGCACCGTCGCCTCGAACGTGGCGATCTGGGCCTCCATGCGCGCGGCGCGCTCGGCCTTGGCGGCATTCTCGCGGTCCTGCTCGGCGGCCAGGGTGCGGGCACGGACCATGTTTTCGCGGAACACCTGCAGGGTGTCGACCATCGCGCCGATCTCGTCGCGCTGCTTCGAGGCCGCGATCTCGGTGTCGAGATCGCCGCTCGACAGCGTCTGCATCGCCTGCTGCAGCCGCTTGATGCGGCGCAGGATGTTGCCGCCGACATAGAGCCAGACGAACAGCACCGAGCCGAGCAGCGTGGCTGCGCCGGCGCCGACCATGCCGAGCGTCGCCAGCTCGATGTCGCGGCCCGCCGTGGAGGTGGCACCTTCGGTCGACTTGCGAACGCCTTCGACGAGCTGCTGCACGCTGATGTCGAGGCCGACATTCAGCTTGCGCGTCTCCTCCAGCACGGTCTGGCCGTAGTCGTTGGCGTCGAGCTCCTTCTCGCGGGTCTTGAACACGCGGGTCTTGCCCTCGCCGAGCGCGGCGAGCTTCAGCGCGGCGTCGTGGATCGCCTTGGTGCTGCGGCCGGTCGGCAGCAGTTCGAGATTGGATTTGAGCTGCGCCAGCGCCTCCTTGAACTGCCGCTCGATCGTCTCCAGCGTGTCGCTGTCGTTGGCCGAGAGCGCGGCGGCCATCTGCGCCACCAGCAGGTTGCCGGATGCGATCACGTTGCCGAGCTGCTCGACGAAGCGGGCGGCGGCCGTCGCGTCGTCCGCCGACACCTCGGCCGCGCCGAGCACGGCGTTGAGCTGCGTCTGCGCATCCAGCATCGGCTCGTTGGCGGCGGCGGTGAAGTCCGCCTGCGCCTTGCGCAGGGCGTCATACTGCTTGTTGTGAAGGGCTGCGACGTCGAGCCGCTCGCGCGCCGCCGACACCAGGCTCTGATTGGCCTCGTTGATGTTCTTGATGGTCTCGGCGAGCGGCGCCACCACGCTTTTCGCGGCGCCGAGCGCGCTGATCTCGCTCAGCCGCTCCTGCGTGGTCTTCTGGATCTCCTGCATCCTCTTCAGGCGATCGTTGAGCGCGTCCTCGCTCTGGGACTGCAGCAGCGCCGGGCCGAGGCTCGCCAAGCTGGAGCTCTGCGCCAGCAGTTGCAGGCTCGAGGTCAGGCGCGGAATGTCGCGGCCCGAGAGCTCGACCATGGCGCCGCCGACGTGGCGCAGCATCAGTCCCGCAGCGACGCTGATCGCGATCGCCATGCCGGCGATCACCGCGAAGGCTGCGAACAGGCTGCCGCGGACGCCCCATTTGGGTCGCAGCGCCCCGAGCATCCTGCTGAAGCTGAACCGAATCGCCATCTCTGGTGTCCCCCAATATGCACTATTTGTAGCTGTTGCTTGCAGGCAGTATCGGGGCCGGCGGTTAACAAATCAGGGAAACTACTCAGGGCGTGCCGAATTTTCGCGGATTTTCGCATTTCACCGCGCGGCATTTAACGGGATGGAAGGGATTGTTCGGCCGCGCTTTCGATAACCTATGACAGAAAAGGCCGGCATCGCTGCCGGCCTTCCCGTCGTTTGTTGTTATTTGACGCCTGCGGATCAGTAGCGGGCCGCGAGCGGAGCGCCCCAGTTGAAGCGGTAGTTCACGCCAGCCTTGAAGGTGTGGTCGTCGGTGGTGAAGCTGCCGGTCGGGACCAGCGCGGCGGGCGCCGTGAAGGTGGCGCTGCCGAAATTGTAGTACTGATACTCGGCCTTGGCCGACCAGTTGGGCGCGAACATGTATTCGAGGCCGGCGCCGACGGTCCAGCCGTTGCGGTGGTCGCCGCTGGTCGCGAAGCCGACCGGCGTTCCGGCGAACGTCACCTTCTCGTTGTTGTCGGAATAGGCATAGCCGCCCTTCACGTAGAGCAGGCCCGGACCCCAGGTGTAGCCGAAGCGGCCGGTGATCGAGCCGAGGCCGCGCTGGCTGTTGGTGTAGGCGTAGCCGCCCGGGAATGCTGCTCCGACGCTTCCGCTCAGCCAGCTGTACTGGCCTTCCGCGCCGATCACCCAGGTCGGGGCGAACTGCCAGTCGGCACCGACCTGCACGCCGCCCAGGAAGCGGCCGTTGGAGTTGTTGCCGGTGGCGAGGCCGGAGAAGTTGTTGTCGCTGGAGAACGCGCCGCCGAGATGGGCGCCGAGATAGAAGCCGGTCCAGTTGTAGATCGGAGCGGCGTAGGCCGGCGGCGCCTTGGTGGCGTAGGGGTAGGTCCGGGCGCCGAGATCGGCGGCGAAAGCGGACTGGGCCGAAGCCAGCGCGGCGACTGCAACGGTTGCGAACAGGATCTTCTTCATGGCGGGTCTCCGATACTCAACTAACAAGGCTCGCGCGTCGCGCGCCGTCGATGGATCGGAGATAGATCGCTTTTGAGTAAAATGCTGTCACTCGCGCAGCACACCGGCTTCCAACCCGACTTTCTCCGGGCAAAGGTTCTGGCGTAGTTAGCAATGCACTAACGAAGGCTGAACCGGGAGTTAACGCCGCGCCTTGCTGTGCCGTCGCGGCACAACCGGTTAAGGCGCGTTAAGGGCTCGATGCAGATCCGCGACTGCGTCGCGCAGCTGCTCGCGATGAACGATGTCGTCCTTGGGCATCGAAGCGATGCCGGCGGCGAGCTCGCGAAGAATCCCGGCGAGCAGTCCAAAGTGCAGATGCATGCGGATCGATTTTCGGACGTCCTCGGGGCCGGGCCGCTCCAGGGTCAATGCCAGGCCGGATGATTCGAGATGGGCTTCGAACCGCGAGGAATGCTCGAACGTGCCGGCATAGAACTTGTCGGGATATTCGAGCGCGATCTCGGCCTTGTCCGGGATGGGTTTCGACATGGTGGCTCCTGGTGGCTCCTGCAGCAACGACGCTTGAATGTTCGCAGATCCACCTCCCGCCGCCTTGCGCCAGGTCAGAGTGGGAGGAGCGCCTGCATCCCCGGCCGAACGGGCTGCACCGCATTTCTACGGGGGCGGAAATTTACCTTCCCTGAGAAAAGGTTGTGCACGCTGATCAAATTAACGACTCGATGCCGGTCGTTCCGGACCGACCATCTCCATGCAAGCGAACGGAGAGGGCTCCGGCGGGACGACGGCGGGTGCAGTCCACGCTCCAGCGAAATGTGCCGCCGCCATGAAGATGCGTCTCTCCATTTCCACGTTCATTGCGGCTTTCGGCCTCCTGCTCGCACTCGGCTTCGGTGCGGTCGTGCTGACCAGCGCCTATGCGCTGCGCGAGCTCAAGGTCGGCGGGCCGCTCTACGACAAGATCAAGCTCGGCAATGATCTGGTGGCCGACATCCTGCCGCCGCCTGAATATGTGCTCGAGGCCTATCTCGAGGCGACCCTCGCACTCCGGACGCCGAAGGATCTCGACACGCATGTCACGAAGCTGGCGCAACTGAAGAAGGACTATGAGGATCGCAAGACGTTCTGGACCGGCTCGGCGCTGCAGCCTGATCTGAAATCGCTGCTGGTCGAACGATCGGACGGCGAGGTCCGGAAATTCTGGCAGGCCCTGGAAGCCGAGTTGATCCCGGCGCTGCGCTCCGGCGACATGGCGAAGGCCGATGCCGCCTATGCCCGGCTGGCCGACGCCTACGCCGCCCACCGCGCGGTGATCGACACGCTGGTCGACAAGGCGAACAAGTTCAATTCGGACATGGAGGCGACGGCGGCGACCCAGGACCGCAGCATCTCCATCATCGTGTGGAGCGTATCAGGCATCGTTCTGGCCCTGGTCGTCGCCGGCATGTCGGGTCTGGTGCTCGGCGTCGTCCGTCCTCTGTCGCGCATGACCGGCCTGATGCGGCGGATCGCCGAGGGCGATCTGTCGGCCGATATCTCCTATTCCGAACGCGGCGACGAGATCGGCGCGATGGCGGGCGCGCTGAGCATCTTCAAGACCAACGCGCTCGAGAACGCGAGCCTGCGCGACAGGCAGGAGCGCGATCGCTCGGCCGCCGAGGAGCACAAGAAGCGCGCCATGCTCGACATGGCCGACGTGATCGAGCGCGAGACCGAGACGTCCGTCGAAGCCGCGGCCGGCGCATCGCGCCAGGTCGAGGCCGTGGCCGCAGGCCTCTCGAAACTGGCCGAGGAGCTGTCGACCGATGCGCAATCGGTGGCCGCCGCCTCGGAGCAGTCGCTCTCCAATGCCCAGACGGTCTCGTCGGCAGCCGAGCAACTGAGCTCGGCGATCCGCGAGATCTCGAGCCAGGTGGCGCGCGCCAGCACGATCACCAAATCGGCGGTGACCGGGCGTGAGAAGGCCAAGAACACGATGCTCTCCTTGTCGACGGCCGTGGACAAGATCGCCGAGGTCTCCAACCTGATCGGCGGCATTGCCGAGCAGACCAACCTCTTGGCGCTCAATGCCACCATCGAGGCCGCGCGCGCCGGCGATGCCGGCCGCGGCTTTGCCGTGGTTGCGGCCGAGGTCAAGTCGCTGTCGGATCAGACCGCCAAATCGACCGAGGAGATCTCGCGCCTGATCGGCGAGGTACAAACCACCACGCAGGCCACCGTCGACGTCGTCGAAGGCATCGGCAGCCAGATTTCCGAGATCGACGAGGTCGCGGCCTCGATCGCTGCGGCGATGGAGGAGCAACACGCGGCGACCCAGGAGATCAGCCGCTCGGTCCAGTCATCGGCCAGCGCGGCGCGCGACGTGTCGTCCAAGATCGGCAATGTCGGCAGGGATGCCGGCATGGTCAACGATCGGGCCGCCGAGGTGCGCAGCGCCATCGGCTCGGTGGCGACGGGCCTGACCTCGCTCCGCGCCACGCTGGTGAAGGCTGTGAGGACCGCGACCGCCGAAGCCGACCGCCGGCAGTCGCCGCGGATGAAGTCGACCCTGCCGATCAAGGTCGTCGACGATCGCAAGGGCGTGGTGAAAGCCGATCTGGTGGATATTTCCGAGGGCGGCGCCTGGTTCCGGTTCGACCCCGAGCCGGGCATCGGCGATCGCGGCGTCATGGAGTTCAGCGGCTTCGATGGCCGCGTGCCCTATCGGGTCCGCGCCCGCGACAAGGACGCGCTGCATGTCGAGTTCGACGCCGGCCAGAACCGCGAGGCGTTCCTGGCGTGGTTCAGGCGGACCTTTGCGCGGCAGGCGGCGTAAACGAAGCGAGGTCGCTGGCCTCCGCTCTCGGTCAGGAGAACGGAGGCATTGCTTCGAACGGGTTTCGTTGCCGCGCTCACGTCATTGACGCGAGACCAGATCGCTGATCCGCACCGGAAACCGCCTGATGCGGATGCCGGTCGCATGCGCCACCGCATTGGCGACTGCGCCGGCCGAGCCGGTGATGCCGATCTCGCCGACGCCCTTGATGCCGAGCGGATTGACGAACGGATCGTGCTCCTCGACCGTGAACGCCTCGATCGCCGGCACGTCGGCGCTCACCGGCACGTGATACTCGCCGAGATTGGCGTTCATGATGCGGCCGGTGCGGCGGTCGGTGACCGCCTCCTCGTGCAGCGCCAGCGAGATGCCCCAGATCATGCCGCCGACGAGCTGGCTCTTCACCAGCTTCGGGTTGATGATCCGCCCTGCCGCGAATGCGCCGACCATGCGAGTCACCCGGACCTGGCCGAGATCGGGATCGACCTTCACCTCCGCGAAGACCGCGCCATGTGAATGCATCGCATATTGCTCGTTGGCGGCAGGGTCGGGCATGCCGCTGCCGGAGCCCTCGACCTCGTCGAGGCCGGCGCGTGCGAGGATGTCGGCATAGCTCTCGCCGCGGCCCTCGTCGTCGCGCCGGAGCAGCCGGCCGTTGCGCGCGATCACGCCGGCATTGCCGGCGCCGAACAGCGGCGAATGCTGATCGGAGGTCGCGAGCTCCGCGAGCCTGGCGATGACGGCGGCGCCGGCATTGTGGATCGCCGTGCCGACGGTCGCGGTATGTGCCGAGCCGCCGGCGATGCCGGCATCCGGCAGGTCGGAGGTGCCGGCCTTGAACGTCACCTGATCGAGCTCGAGCGCGAGAGAATCCGCCGCGACCTGCGCGAACGCGGTCCAGGCGCCCTGGCCCATGTCGTGCGCGCCGCTCTCGACCACGCCGGTGCCGTCGCGCCGGATCACCGCGCGGGCCTGGCCTGCAAACATCAGCGCATGGAACGTCGCGGTGCCCATGCCCCAGCCGACCAGGAAGCCGTCTCTGTCGCGCATCATCCGCGGCTTCAGCGGCCGATCCCACCAGCCGAACTTCTCCGCGCCTTGCGTATAGCACTCGCGCAGCGCTTTCGACGAGAACGGCTTGCCGGTGGCCGGCTCGACCTCGGCGTAGTTCTTGACGCGAAATGCCAGCGGATCGAGGCCGCAGGCTTCGGCCATCTCGTCGACCGCGCTCTCCAGCGCGATCGATCCCGGCGCGATGCCGGGCGCTCGCACGAACAGCGGCGTGCCGGTGTCCATGCGTACCGCGTCGTAGGTCGTCGCGATCGCCGGCGCGGCGTACAGCGTGTGCGTCACATGCGCCGCGGCTTCATAGAAGTCCTCGAAGCTCGAGGTTGCGATCCTCGCGTGGTGACGGATCGCCGACAATTGTCCGGTGTTGCTGGCGCCGAGCTGCAGCGTCTGCCGGGTCGGCGAGCGATGGCCGAACGGGCCGTAGAGCTGCTCGCGGCGCGCCACCAGCTTCACCGGCCGGCCGACCATCTTCGCGGCGAGGATGCCGAGCACCTGCGGGCCGGCCATCAGGCCCTTGCCGCCGAAGCCGCCGCCGAGATAGGGGCTGCGGATCAGGATGTTCTCAGGCGCGATGCCGAACAGCTCGGCCAGGCGGCCGCGCATCATCACCAGGCCCTGGGTCGGTGTGTCGATGATGAGCCTGTCGCCCTGCCACTCGGCGACGATCGCGTGCGGCTCCATCGCGTTGTGATAATGCGGCGGGGTCTCGTAGATCGCGGTGATCTGCTTGTCACTGCCGGCCAGCGCGGCCTCGACGTCGCCGTGATGACTCTCGGCGGGAAAACCCATGCCGACGACAGGCGGAACATAGGCGTCGGCGGCATCGAGACCGATGCGGGCCGGCTCGGCCTCGTAGCGCGGCGACAGCAGCGCGGCGCCCTCGGTCGCGGCTTCCAGGCTTTCGGCAATGACCAGCGCGATCGGCTGGTTGGCGTAGCGCACACGGTCGTTCTGCAGCGCCTCGAAGCGGAACGCGAACGGGTTCGGCTTGCCGTCGGGATCGGCATGCAGCGGCGGCCGGTTGGCGGAGGTCATCACCTCGACGACGCCGGGATGCGCCTTGGCGGCTTCGACATCGAGCGCGACGACACGGCCGCGCGCGATGCTGGAGACCGCGAGCACAGCATAGAGCAGGCCGGGCGGATTGTTGTCGGCGGCGTAGCGCGCGGTGCCGGTGACCTTGGCGCGGCCATCGACGCGGGACAGCGGCTGGCCGATGGTGGAGCCGTGTCTGACATGGGCGGGATCGCGGGAGGGATTGAGCTCAGGCGTCATGAAGTGCTCCTGGAACGGCGGAGAAGGGAGAGGCCGGCAGCGCCGGCACGCGCGACGGCGTGCCCTCGGCTGCGGCGGCCAGCGCGCGCATGATCAGGCTGCGCGCGAGCGGGATCTTGTGGGCGTTGTCACCGGATGGCTTTGCATCGCGCAGCGCGGTCTCGGCAGCGTGCTCGAATGTGTGCGGCGTGGCCGGCTGGCCCGCGAGCACCGCTTCGGCTGGGTGGGCGCGCCACGGCTTGGCGGCGACGCCGCCGAGCGCCAGACGTGCGTGCGTGATGGTGCCATTCTCGATCACGAGACCGGCCGCGGCGGAGACGACGGCGAAGGCGTAGGAATTGCGCTCGCGCACCTTCAGATAGCGTGCATGCCCGGCGAACGCGCGCGCCGCCGCGGGCAGCCGGACCGCGACAATCATCTCGCCCGGCGCGAGCACGCTCTCGCGCTCCGGCGTGGTGCCGGGGAGCAGATGCAGCGCCTCCAGCGCGACCTCGCGCCGGCCGGAGCCGCCTTCGATCTCGACGATCGCATCGAGCGCCGCGAGCGGCACGCAGAAGTCCGAGGGATTGGTGGCGATGCAGGCCTCGCTCCAGCCGAGCACGGCGTGCTGATGGGTGTCGCCGCCGCGCGCGTCGCAGCCTGCGCCGGGCGTGCGCTTGTTGCAGGCCGAGGCCGGATCATAGAAATACGCGCAGCGTGTCCGCTGCAGCAGATTGCCGCCGACGCTGGCCGCGTTGCGCAGCTGCGCCGACGCGCCCGACAGCAGCGCTTCGGCGACCGCCGGGAAGTCGCGCGCGAAGGCTGCGTCATGGGCAAGGTCCGCATTGCGCACCAGCGCGCCGATCCGGACGTCGCCATTGCCTGACGTCTCGATGCGCGTCAGCTCCTTGATCTGGGAGATGTCGACCAGCCGCGCCGGCCTGATGACATTGCCCTTCATCAGGTCGAGCAGGTTGGTGCCCGAAGCGAGATAGGCGGCGCCGGGCGCGCTGGCCGCTACGATCGCCTCCGCGACCGTCGACGGCTTCACGTAGTCGAACCGGTTCATGCCGCGCGCTCCTTGTCCTCGGTGAGCGTCGCCTGGGCGTCGAGCACGGCCTCGACGATGCCGACATAGGCGCTGCAGCGGCACAGATTGCCGCTCATGCCTTCGCGCACGCGCTCCGGATCGCTGCCGGCCTGGCCTTCGTTGATGAGGCCGACCGCGCTCATGATTTGGCCGGGCGTGCAGAAGCCGCATTGCAGGGCGTCGTGGGCGATGAAGGCCTCCTGCACCGGGTGCAGCTGGTCTCCGTTGGCGAGCCCCTCGATGGTGGTGACGGCGGCGCCGTCGAGGCTGAGCGCGAGCGTCAGGCAGGCGTTGATACGGCGCCCGTCGATCAGGACGGTGCAGGCGCCGCACTGGCCGCGGTCGCAGCCTTTCTTGGTGCCGGTGAGATGGAGGCGCTCGCGCAGCAGGTCCAGCAGCGTGACGCGGGGGTCGTCGAGCGCAAGGGTTCGCGGCTCACCGTTGACGGTGAGTCTGACAGTCCAATTCATGCGTTGTTCCGATCGAAGCGATGGCCTAATCGGATCGCAGCGGGCACCGCCTTACGGGCGGTGGTCCGTCCAGATCCAGCGACCGCGGGACGACGAGCTGAGGAAGGTTGGCTGTCCCGGGTGGCAGGTCTATTTATACGGAGGGATCCTCCGTTTAGCAAGAGGACATGAACGGTCCGTCATCAAGAGCTGGTGAGATGGAGACGAAACCACAAGACCGCCATCGCAAGCCGCGCGCGGACGCGCAGCGCAATCGCGAGCGGGTGCTGGAGGCGGCCAAGGCGGTGTTCAGCGTCGGCGGCGCCGAGGCGAGCCTGGAAGCGGTGGCGCGCCAGGCCGGCGTCGGCATCGGCACGCTGTATCGTCATTTCCCGACCCGCGAGGACCTGTTCGAGGCAGTGTACCGGCGCGAGGTCGAGCAGCTCGCGGAGCTGGCCGAGGAGCTCAAGAGCGAGCCGTCGGCGGTCGAGGCGCTCCGGCGCTGGCTGCGCTCGACGGTGCAGTTCGTCGCCACCAAGAAGGGCATGATGGCCGCGCTCGCGATCGTCATGACCGCGAACTCCGAGCTCGCCGCCTATTCGCACGGCCATCTCACCCGCTCGATCGGCGCGCTGCTCGCCCGCGCCGTCGACGCCGGCGAGATTCGCGGCGACATCAGCGCCGACGACGTCCTGCGCGCGCTGATCGGTATGTGCTACATGCACGACCAGACCGGCTGGCAGCAGAGCGTGCTGCGGCTGCTCGACGTGTTCGTGGATGGGTTGAAGGTGGGGAAGGGAAGAGTCGGCGAAGCGTAGTTGACGATGTCCGCGCTCAGCGGGGCGGAAATAACAACAACGTCAACGATGTCAGGAACGCGTCCTGGTTTTGGACGCGGACGGCCTCGAAGCTCGTCAGTGCAGCTCTCGCCATTCTGATGGCGAGCTGCGCATCCAGGGTTTTGACCCGGATCATCGGATTATAGTCGGCTTCATGTCGCTTCTCCTGTAGCTCCAGGACAGCAGATGCGAACGCGTGAAGGTTTGCTCCAAAGCCTCCGGAAGGTGCAAACGGCAGGTATTTTGCGGAAAGCTTCGACTTTTTGACCTCCTCGCATAGCAATCGGAGGTCTCGATGGTCCACGGCTCTATAGACGAGGGCGTATAAGGGTGTCCCTTGTTTCGTCTTGCCAACGAATTGATCTGCAGCGGCAATGAGCGTTGCATGAAACAATCCATAATAGGCAGCGGAAATTGCGCGACGGATGTTCGCCTGTCGCGGTGGCCCCGCTGCAGGCGGAGCGATCAACTGCTCAGCCTGCTGAAACAGATGCTCCGGATTAAGTATCGCCAACGGGCTCGTTCTCCGCCTCGTATTCGATCAGCGGAAAACGGTCCTCGCCTGCAGCCCGGAGCTGCTCTTGGATCTGGACCAGCGTATCCAGCACTGCTTCTCCCTCGATGCTGGTCCCTTGGATGGGGCTCAATACGATGGTGATCCGCAGGGCATCACGGCCTTCGGAGTCCGCATAGGGCGCTGTGGTGACGTCTGTAACCGCGGCGGAGCTGCTCAGATTCGCAGTGGCGACCTCGCGGGCGATCTTGGCGATTTTGGCGTTGTCCAGCATCGACGCAATATACGCTGCATTCCGGAGAGTTGCCATCGGCTACCGTCCGGAGTTTCATACGGCTCGACGGCCATCTCACCCCCGCAACCACTCCATCAGCGCCTGCGCCGTCTCCTCCGGCTGCTCGGGTTGCGGCAGGTGGCCGCAATTCTCCAGCACCACCAGCCAGCTGCCGTCGATGCCGTCGGCCATCTCCTTCGACAGGCTGTTCGGGATGGTGTTGTCGGTGTCGCTGGTCAGCACCAGGGTCGGACAGCGGATCGCGGTCAAGGTCGGCCGCGAATCCGGGCGCGACATGATCGCCGTCAGCTGCCGGATGAAGCCGATGACGCCGACCTCCTCGGCCATGTCGTGCACGAGCTGGCGCAGCCGCGGATCATCCTGGCGCGACGGATGGACGAAGCCGGAGAACAGCTCGTCGACCACGCCGTGGTAGTCGCCCTCCTTGGCGCGGGTGATCATGGTGCGGCGGCGGGCGCTCGCCTCCGGCGTGTCGGGCCGCGCCTGGGTGTTGATCAGCGCCAGCCGACCCACGCGCTCCGGCGCCTGGCGCATGATCTCGAGCGCGATGTAGCCGCCCATCGAATGTCCCGCGAGCGCGAAGCGCGGCGGCGCCTCGGAGAGGATGCGGCGCGCGATCGCGGCCATGCTGTCGTCGCGGACGTGGTTCGCCACCATCACCGGCCCGAGCCGCCACAGCGCCGGGATCACCGGCGCATAGATGCGGGGCGACGAGATCAGGCCAGGCACCAGCACGAGCGGCAGCGCATCAGTCATGGGTCTTCCCCCCGGAAACGGCGTTCACCTGCATGTCCGGGTGTCGTCCGCCCGGCATGCCATTTACGCGCGAGAGGCGGCCGATGTCCAACGATGTGCTGCGGCTCGCGCCCGGCGTCCCAGGGCGACGACCTCGTCCCCAGCCTTGTCCTGGCTCATCCTGCGCCTCTTCGCGACAGTGGATGGCCAGCCGGATGATCGCTGTGATCGGGTCGCACGCGATGCTGCTTGGGCCGCGGCGCCTCTGGCTTTCGTGATTACGGCGTCATTCGCGGCAATCTGGTGGCGTCGTCCGCAATTCGCGCGCGAGGAAGGGGGCTAACTACTTCCGCCCCGGATCATGCCACCATCGCATGCAGCGCGATGATACCTGGATGGATCGTCAATCGTGGCAAACGAGGTCGGGCGTCACGATAATATCACGTAATGGGCGTGGGGCCCGGCGTCGCAAGGCCTGCGACCACAACGATTAGTTCGGGCAGCTCGTAACTTCACGTGGCTGTTGACGCCCGGCGCTCTCGTTCCGTCGCGGCGATGAATTGATAGCACCGGGCTGTCGGCGATGACATCGGAGCGATCGTCGCACCCGGAGGAAACATATCCGCGCGAAGTCTAGCTCTTGCCGGAGCAGCGCGGGCCGACGCTGTTGATGGAACGAGAGACGACTGCTCGCTCGGCAGCAGCGAGGACGCGTCCGGCGACGTCGCTGCCGGATGAAACAGTGGCACCCGCGGCAGCGAGGTCGATGCGAAGCTTAAGGTGCTGTGGCCCAATGCGCGAGCACGAGCCGGCACGGCTGCAGCCGAGCCCGGTGCCTCTTGTCGAAGGATCAGACGAGCAGTGGCTGCGCCGTGGCGGCGAGCTTCTTCAGCAGCGGCAGGAAGCGCTCCTTCATCTCGTCGACGCCGATGCGATCGACGTGGCCGCCGATGTTGGCGGCGGCGATGATGCCGCCGTCATAGCGGCGAATCGGCACGGAAATCGAGCGGAAACCCTCCTCCGCCTCGCCGTCGACGAGCGAATAACCGTCGTCCCGAACGGCCGTGACCGACGCGATCAACGCGTCCTTGTCGGTGATCGTCTGCGGCGTCATCTCGGTCAGCGTCATGCGCTCGACGGCCTGGCGCAACTGATCGTCCGGCATCCGGCTCAGCAACACGCGGCCGACCGACGTGCAGAACGCCGGCAGCCGATAGCCGATCTCCAGGCCGGTGGAGAACATGCGCGCCGGCGTCGCGCGCGCGATGAACACGACCTGGTCGCCGTCGAGGACGGCGAGAGAGCAGACCTCGCGGGCCTCGCCGGCCGTGCTGTCCATCAACGGCTGCATCACGCTGTTGACCTGGTTGGAGGCGAGATAGCTGGAGGCCAGCAGCAGCACGCGCGGCGTCAGCGAGAACAGCCGGTCGTCGCCATGGACGAAGCCGGAGGCTTTCAGGGTCAGCAGAATCCGTCGCACCGTGGCGCGGGCGAGGCCGGTGAGTTCCGCCGCCTTGCTCAGCGTCATCGGCCGGCCCTCGCGGCTGAAGGCTTGTATCACCCGCAGGCCGCGATCGAGCGCTTCCACGAACTCGGGACCGTCGCCCCGAGCCTGCTTCTTCTCCTCATCAGTGCGCTTCAGTTTCGGCATCGGCCTGACATGATCCGCTGTTGTTGTTTTCGGCCGCAGTGAAGCTGCAGTCCGTTGGCCCCTCGGCTTCGGTTGTAGCTTTTTCACTTGCGCTTCTCCCCACTTAAAGCGAATCTAATCTGGGCGAACATGTGTTCGTCTAGCGAACATTATTAGATGATCGCGTGACGCTCAACGCCCGACTTGCGACGGAACAGGAGAGACGGCCATCATGATGAGCCAGGAGCAGAACGACCTGATCACGCGCGTCGGACCCGGCGCGCCCGCCGGTAAACTAATGAGGATGTACTGGCAGCCGGCCGCGCTGGTCGATGAGCTCGCAGGCGAGCGCCCGGTGCGCGCGGTGAAACTGCTCGGTCAGGACTTCGTGCTCTTCAAGGATGCGCAAGGCCGCTACGGACTACTTGATCGCGATTGTCCGCATCGCGGCGCAGATCTCGCCTTCGGACGGCTGGAGAACGGCGGCTTGCGTTGCGCCTTCCATGGCTGGCTGTTCGACGCTGACGGCAATTGTCTGGAGACGCCGGCCGAACCGGCCGGCTCGCCGCTGTGCAAGAACGTCAAGCAGCGCGCCTATCCCGTGATCGAGAAGGGAGGCATCCTTTGGGCCTGGCTCGGCGATGGTGCAGCCCCGGCGTTTCCCGATCTCGACTGCTTCACCGCGCCCGACGCCTACACCTTCGCGTTCAAGGGCCTGATCGAGTGCAATTGGCTGCAGGCGCTGGAGGTCGGCATCGACCCCGCGCATGCCTCGTTCCTGCACCGCTTCTTCGAGGACGAGGATACGTCGACCGCTTATGGCAAGCAGTTCCGCGGTGCCTCCGCCGACAGCGAGCTGCCGATGACCAAGGTGCTGCGCGAGTACGATCGTCCGATCATCAATGTGGAGCGTACCGAATACGGCCTGCGCATCATCGCACTGCGTGAGATCGATGCCGAACGCACCCATGTCCGCGTCACCAATCAGCTGTTCCCGCATGCCTTCGTGATTCCGATGAGCACGGAGATGACGATCACGCAGTGGCACGTGCCGGTCGATGACGAGAGCTGCTACTGGTACGCGATCTTCACCAGCTATGGCGCGCCGGTCGACCGGGCGAAGATGCGGGCGCAGCGGCTCGAGCTCTATGAGCTGCCCGACTATCGCTCGCGCAAGAACAAGAGCAACGATTACGGCTTCGATCCACGGGAGCAGGCGACCGCGACCTACACCGGCATGGGCAACGACATCAACGTGCACGACCAGTGGGCGGTGGAGTCGATGGGCCGGATCCAGGACCGCACCCGCGAGCATCTGGGCCAATCCGACAAGGCGATCATCCAATATCGTCGGCTGCTGCGCGAGCAGATCGAGAAGGTCGCGAGCGGCGAACCGCCGATGCTGTTCCTCGATGCCGCCGGGGCCCGCAGCGTGCAGGGCCCGGCGACGATGGACGGCATCGGCCCGACCCGCGGCTGGGAGACCTACTGGATGGAAGTCGACGTCCGCCGCCGCCGCAACGCCCCCTGGGCAGCGCCGGTGCCGGCCGATATCGCGCGTCTCGCGCCGCATCTGAGCGCGGCGGAGTGATGGCAGGCGTGAGTGCGCATATGTCCTTCGGTGTAGTTGGCCAGCTCTCGCTCCGAGCGCAGTGCGCTCCCTCTCCCCGTTCTTCACCGGGAGAGGGTTGGGGTGAGGGGCAGCCGCACGGGAAGTGCGAGTGGTTGGACCTGTCCCCCCTCACCCGGATTGCATCTGACGATGCAATCCGACCTCTCCCCGCAAGCGGGGAGAGGTTAGGGCTCGCGCGCCGCAAGACTGCGCCCATGATCTCGCAGTTTGACAATGCATCATGGAGCCATCGTTGAGTTTCGTCGCCAAGCATCAGTTGTGGACCGTCGAGCAGGCCGAGGCCGCAGTGCGCATGCGCCGCCTCGCCGAGGAGCACGGCCTCACCACCATCCGCTTCTCGTTCCCGGACCAGCACGGCATCCTGCGCGGCAAGACGCTTACTGTCGATGCTGCGTTGTCCTCGCTCGAGGACGGCTGCTCGATCACGACGACCCTGCTCGCCAAGGACACCTCGCATCGCACCGTGTTTCCGGTGTTCACCGCCGGCGGTGGCTTCGGCATGGCCGAGATGCAGGGCGGCAGCGATGCACTGATGGTCGCCGATCCCACCACGTTCCGCGTCCTGCCCTGGGCGTCCGGCACCGGCTGGGTGCTCTGTGATCTGTACTTCGCCAACGGTGCGCCGGTCCCGTTCGCCACGCGCAATCTCTACCGGTCGGCATTGGCGACGCTCGAACAGCGTGGCTATCAGTTCATGGCCGGCCTCGAGGTCGAGTGCCACATCTTCAAGGTCGAGGATCCCAGGCTCGCGCCCGGTGATGCCGGCTCGCCCGGTCAGCCCGGCGTGCCGCCGACGGTCAGCCTGCTGACCCAGGGCTATCAATATCTCACCGAGCAGCGCTTCGATCAGATGGAGCCCGCGCTCGAGATCATCAGGGCCAATCTCGTCGCGCTCGGCCTGCCATTGCGCTCGATCGAGCTCGAATATGGCCCGAGCCAGTGCGAGTTCGTGCTGCAGCCGGCGCTCGGGCTCGCGCCCGCCGACACGATGGTGCTGTTCCGCAGCGCCGTGAAGCAGATCTGCCAGCGCCACGGCTATCACGCCACCTTCATGTGCCGGCCGCGCATCCCCAACGTGATGTCGTCGGGCTGGCATCTGCACCAGTCGCTGGTGGCGCGCGACGGCGGCAACGCCTTCATGACCGAGGATGCCGAAGGTCTGTCCGCGCTCGGCCGCCACTACATGGCGGGCCTGCTCGCGCATGCGCGCGCCTCGGCGCTGTTTTCGACGCCGACGATCAACGGCTACCGGCGCTACCGCGCCTATTCGCTGGCGCCGGACCGTGCCATCTGGGGCCGCGACAACAGAGGCGTCATGATCCGCGTGCTCGGCGGCCCCGGCGATCGCGCCACGCGCCTGGAGAACCGCATCGGCGAGCCCGCCGCCAATCCCTATCTCTACATGGCGTCGCAGATCGCAGCCGGCCTCGATGGCATCGACCGCAAGCTCGAGCCGGGACCGTCGGCCGATGTGCCCTATGAGACCAAGGCGAGCCTGCTGCCGAAATCGCTGCGCGAGGCCGTCGATGCGCTGAGGGACGACGCGTTCTTCCGCCAGGCGTTCGGTTCGACCTTCGTCGACTACTACACCTTCATCAAGAACGCCGAGCTCGAGCGCTTCCAGGCGGAGGTATCCGACTGGGAGCAGCGCGAATATTTCGAGATGTTCTGACGGCGATGCACCGCCTCACCGGCTGCGCACCAGCCCGCCGTCGACGTGGTTGTTTTGCCCGGTGACGTAGGCCGCGGCCCCTCGGCGCGGGTATTTCCGTATCCGCCGGATTCGTTCCCGCGCCGCCGCGTCGCATTTTCGTGAGTCCTGTGTCCGTTATTCCGCGCGCAAGCAGGCCTGCGGGAACCCGATCCCATCCAGCGGCATATCGAAGGAGGCGTTGCACAACTCACGCCGGTCTCGGCGCGACCCTGCATGTCATGGCGATGGAAGGCGGAGCAAGGAAGCATGTTGGAACACGGGCCGCAGCGCGATCGCGCGATTGTCGACAGCGGCGATGCATCCGATCTGTCGTCTGAGCGCCACGACATCTTCTTCGCGGCCGTCGAGACCACGCGGATGCCGATGATCGTCACCGATCCGCGCCAGCCTGACAATCCGATCCTGTTCGCCAACCGGGCGTTCCTGGAGATGACCGGCTACGCGCTGTCCGAGATCGTCGGAGCCAATTGCCGTTTCCTGCAGGGGCCGGACACCGACCGCGACACCATCGCGGCGATCCGCACCGCGATCGCCAACCGCCAGGACATTGCGGTGGAGATCCTCAATTATCGCAAGAACGGCGCTGCGTTCTGGAATGCGCTGTTCGTCAGCCCGGTCTACAACCGCGACGGCGAGCTGGTCTATTATTTCGGCTCGCAGCTCGACGTGTCGCGCCGGCGCGACGCCGAGAGCGCGCTGGTGCAGTCGCAGAAGATGGAGGCGATCGGCCAGCTCACCGGCGGCATCGCGCACGACTTCAACAACATCCTGCAGGTGATCATCGGCTACACCGAGACGCTGCAGGGCGCCGTCAGCGAGCTTGCCCCGCGGCACCGCCGCGCCGTCGAGAACATCCGGTCGGCCGCCAACCGGGCCGCGACCCTCACCCAGCAGCTGCTGTCGTTCGCGCGCAAGCAGCGGCTCGACAGCCGGCCGATCAACCTCAACAACATGATCGAGACCATGGTGCAGATGGCGCGCCACACGCTCGGTGACAGCGTGCGGATCGTCGTCAAGGCGCAGCCCGGCCTGTGGAACAGCCGCGTCGACCAGACCCAGGCGGAGGTCGCGCTGCTCAATCTGTTCGTCAACGCACGCGATGCGATGCCGCATGGCGGCACGTTGACCATCCGCACCGAGAACAAGGAGATCGCGGAAGAGGACATCGTGCAGTTCGGCGTGCCCAAGGGCGGGCGTTATGTCGCGCTCAAGGTGTCGGACGACGGCGTCGGCATTCCGCACCATATTCTCGCGCGGGTCGCCGAGCCGTTCTTCACCACCAAGGAGGAGGGCAAGGGCACCGGGCTCGGCCTCGCCATGGTCTACGGCTTCACCCGCCAGTCCGGCGGCAGCACCTATATCTACAGCGAGGTCGGGCAGGGCACGACTGTGCAGCTGCTGTTTCCGGCGACCGAGCAGGCGATCGCTGCGCCGTCGATCCGGCCGCAGATGGCGATGGACCGCACCGGCAGCGAACGCATCCTTATCGTCGAGGACCGCCATGAGGTCGCCGAGCTGGCGCGCTCGATCCTGGAGGATTTCGGCTATCGTACCGAGGTCGCGGCCAATGCGCATGCCGCGCTCGAGCTGTTGGATTCGGAGGTCCGCTTCGATCTGCTGTTCACCGATCTCGTGATGCCCGGCGGCATGAACGGCACCGTGCTGGCGCGCGAGGCGCGCAAGCGCCAGCCGAAATTGAAGGTGCTGCTGACGACCGGCTATTCCGATGCCGCGGTCGAGCGCGCCGACGCCAACATCGGCGAGTTCGAGATCATCAACAAGCCGTACCGCCGCACCGATCTGGTCCGCCGCGTCAGGCAATTGCTCGACGGCCCGACCGGCGTGACCTGATGCGACGCTTGACCAGGCGACTCCTCGCATCGAAAGTCGGGCTGGAGAGCGGAGATCCAACCATGCGTCACGTCACGGTGCAGACACCGGCCGATGCGCCAGTCCTTCAGCCCCGCGGTGAGCCACGGGAACTGGGCGTGGTCGCGGCCGGTGTCTATGCCAACGGCCGCCGCGTCGCCGACATTCCGATCGAGGACGCCGGCGACTGGGCCAAGCGACCGGGTCATGTGGTGTGGATCGGGCTGCACGAGCCGGATGCGGCGCTCCTGCAGCGCGTGGCGGACCAGTTCGGCCTGCACGAGCTCGCGATCGAGGATGCGTCGAAGGCGCATCAGCAGCCCAAGGTCGAGCGCTACGGCGATGCGCTGTTCGTCGTCGCCCGCACCGCGCAGCTCGTCAAGGAGCACATCGTGTTCGGCGAGACCCACATCTTTGTCGGCCCCGGCTTCGTGGTCTCGGTACGCCACGGCGCCTCGACCTCCTATGGCGCGGTGCGGGAGCGCTGCGAGAGCTGTCCGGGTTCGCTCGCCAAGGGCGAGGACTACATCCTCTATGCGATCCTCGACTTCATCGTCGACAATTACCGGCCGGTGACCGAGAGCATCATGGCCGAGGTCGAGGCGCTGGAGGAGGTCGTGCTGCAGCGGCCGCTCGCGCGCCACGAGGTCGACCGGCTGTATCGCCTGCGGCGCGACCTGCTGCGGCTGCGCCGCGCCGTCGGCCCCGTCGTCGACGTCTGCAAGCGGCTCGAGCATGTCGACAACGTCGCGATCGACGCCGAGATGGCGCCGTTGTTTCGCGACGTGCTCGACCACGCCAAGCGCGCCGAGGAGGATGCGGATTCCCTGCGCGAGATCCTCGCCTTCGTGTTCGAGGCCAGCATGATGGCCGGCCAGGCGCAACAGACCGACATCGCGCGGCGGCTGGCGGCGTGGGCCGCCATCCTCGCCGTGCCGACGGCGGTGGCCGGCATCTACGGCATGAACTTCGAGCACATGCCGGAGCTGAAATGGCAATACGGCTACTATGCCGTACTGGGCTTCATCGCCACCGTGTGCAGCGTGCTGTATTGGCAGTTCCGGCGGCGCGGATGGCTGTGAGGGGACGGGCTGTCGGTCCTCCTCGCGAAGCGGTGCGCGTGACCTCGAAATCGTTTGCCGTTGAGGGCGCAACGCGCCTGCCATGGCGCAGCGCTCACGCCGCGGCGGATCGCCCGGGATGTGCGGACCACCACGCGGCGATGGCCTCCGTCAGCTCGTCCCAGATCGCGGTCGGCAGATCAGGCACGGCGACGCGCACGCTGTAGCGATCCGTGGTGGCGTCGTGAAACCATTCCGTCGCAGCGAAATCGAAGCCGAAGCTGCCGGCGTGGCGGATCGGAAGCCCGGCGCGCCGGAGATCATCACTCATGGCGGTTGCGGCTTGCCGGGCGGTGGCCTCGTCGAGCGGCGCGCGACCGGCGAGCGTGACGTAGAGGCCGTGCGCGAAGTCGAGCTCCGCGGTCAGGCCGCGCAGCGTGGTCGCGAAGTGGCGCCGCGCCCGCCGGCTGTTGCGCAGGATGGCGGCCACGCGTCGCGCGGTCAGCTCGCGATAGGCCGGCAGGCCGACGTAAGGCGGGAAATGCGCCGGCAGCGCCGCGCCGCCGAGCAGCCTGACGGCGTTGCGCGTCTCGTCCGGCAGCGCCCGAAGCACAATGCGGCCCGCGGCGCCGGCCTTGCTCCAATCGGCGAAAGCGACCGAGCCGAGCCGGCCATATTCAGCGCCGAGCGAGTCGAGCTTGGTGTGGCTGCGCACCATCACGACCGGCACGTCCCAGCGCCGCGTCCAGGCCAGCACGCGGCGAATGCGGCCGGAGCCGTTGGCAAAGCAGGTGGTGTCGAAGATCAGGAGATCGATCGCCGGGCGGTCGCAACCCAGCACGGCTTCGAAGCGCGGCGCGGTCGCGCTGGAATCGATCAGCAGCAGCCGCGGCGCGGGCGAGCGCTGCGCCAGCGCGGCGGCCAGGTCGCGGGTCAGCGTCACCGGGCGCAGATGCCGCGCATGCGCCGCGACCAGCTCCTGCGTCTCGCCATAGGAGCCCGGCAGCATCAAGAGGTCCGCCGTGCCGAGAACGGGCCGCGTCGCCAGCAGCAGTGCCGCGATCGCCGCCATGCCGGAGATGGTGTAGATGGTGTCATGGCGGCTCTCGCCCGCCGCGTAGAACGACGGCCCGCGCACGTCGAGATCGGCGCGCTGATAGTCGTAGCTGAAGGCGAACGGGCCGGCGCGATGATCGTCCGCATCCGCCCAGGCCGTCTCTGTCGCGGTCCAGTCGCTGAGCGCGTGCTCGGCCTTCAGCGCGGCCGTGAGCTGAAACTTGCGCCGGATGACCTCCATCACCGAGCGCGGCGCCGGCAGCGCATGCGGTCTCCGCAGGCAGCAATTCAGGAGCTGCAGCTCCTGATGCTTGCGGGCGAGATAGGCTTCGATCGTCTCCATCGGGCTCTTCATGGGTGATGCTGGCGGCCGGGATGCAACGCGTGGGGATCGCGATGGGTCCAACGGAGTGCGGCAACGCGGCGCGGTTTGCTGTAGTCTGGCCGGACAAGGAGGAGACGATGGGCAGGGAACTCGAAGGCAAGGTGGCGGCGGTCACCGGCGCGGCGTCGGGCATCGGCCTGGCCAGCAGCGCGGCGCTACTGGCGGCCGGCGCGCGCGTCGTCATGATCGATCGCGATGCCGCGGCGCTGGCGAAGCTGCGCGAGACCCATGGCGACGCCGTGATCCCCGTCGTGATCGACCTGCTCGATCCCGCTGATTGCGCCACCCTTCTGCCGCGCGTCCTCGATGCGGCCGGACGGCTCGACATCCTCCACGCCAATGCCGGCAGCTATCTCGGCGGCGATCTCGTCGACGCCAGGACCGACGCGATCGACCGCATGCTGAACCTCAACGTCAATGTCGTCATGAAGAATGTGCGCGACGTTCTCCCGCACATGATCGCGCGCGGGTCGGGCGACATCATCGTCACCAGCTCGCTCGCGGCGCATTACCCGACGCCGTGGGAGCCGGTCTATGCGTCGTCGAAATGGGCGATCGACTGCTTCGTGCAGACGGTGCGGCGCCAGGTGTTCAAGCACGGCATCCGCGTCGGCGCGATCTCGCCCGGCCCGGTGGTCACCGCGCTGATCGCCGACTGGCCGGCCGAGAAGCTGAAGGAGGCGCGCGAGTCCGGCAGCCTGCTGGAGCCCTCGGAGGTCGCCGAGGTGATCATGTTCATGCTGACCCGTCCGCGCGGCATGACCATCCGCGACGTCGTGATGCTGCCGACGAATTTCGATCTGTAGGGCCGTCCAAAATTTCCCGAGCTGGACTCAACCCCAAGTCGTCGCCGCGCGTCAGGACATTCTTCGAGCGGGGCGGGATGACCTGTCCGGCGCCCGTGTCTCCGATCAAGGACGCGCGACGTCTCCGTGGAACTACGGGGGTCGAATTAAGCGCAACCTTAATCATACGGAACCTAGCGTGAGCCCGCGCAATCCGGGGGCAATAATGAAGATCGGCCGACTTTTCGCAATTTCCATGCTGTCGGTGACGGCTTTGGCCGTCCTCCCTTCTGCTCAAGTCGTGATCGAGCAGGTCAGGGCTGTCAGCAACAAGGCCGAGGCGATCAAGACGGTCGAGGCGTTCGGCGCCGTGCTGCTCTACGCGCAGGACGTGGTCGGCCATCGCGCCCCCTACATCACGCCCATATTCCAGGATTCGCCCGCGACGCCCGCGCAGCTCGAAGGCGTGCGCAAGATCAGGCAATCGGCCGAGGCATCCTTCGCCAGGGCGCGCGCGCAGCTGGCGAACGTCTCCAACAGCGAGGCGATCACACGCAGCCTGGACCAGGCCTCGTCCAAGCTGAACGAGATCCTCGCCAAGGTGGACCCCACGCTGACCGCGCCGCTGAACGCGCGTGATCCGGCCGTCATCAAGAGCTTTCTCCCCGGGGTCACCCAGGTCGCCCTGGCGATCGAGCCGATCCTGAACCAGCTGCAGAACCGCATCGCCAATGCCGACGCGTCGCTGACGACGCTGCTCGACGTCGCCCGCACCGCGCAGGACCTGCGCGTGACCGCCGGCGGCCGGGCTGCCGCGCTGTCGCCGGCGCTCAGCGCCCGCCGCGCCGTCACTCCGGCCGAGAAGGCGGCGATGGACCGCGCCCAGGGCCGCACCGAGGCCGACCGCGAGCGCCTGGATGCCGGCATCGACCAGCTCGGCAATCCGGAGCGGCTGCTCGCGGCGTTCAAGGAGGCGCGTGACGCCTATTTCGGGCGCGCCGTTCCGATCGTCGACAAGGACATCGCAGCCGGGCTCGGCGATCTCAACTACGCCCTCACCGCCGACAGCCTGGCCGAGGCGGTCGTCCCGGCCGTGCAGAAGTTCTTCGTCGTGCGCGACGCCGCGATCGGCGAGGCCCGCGACCGCGCCGTCGCGGCGCGCGATGCAGCCTATCTGATGCTCGCGCTGGCGACGGCGGTGGTCGCGGCCCTCGCCGGCATTCTCGTGTTCGTCACCCTGCTGCTGCGCCGCCGCGTGATCAACCCGATCGTGGCCCTGACCGGCCTGATCGGCGAGATGGCGGCCGGCCATGACGACGTGGCGATCCCGACGATCGATCGCGACGACGAGATCGCCGCGATGACCGGCTCGCTGCAGACCTTCAAGGAGGCGCTGCTGGAGAAGAAGCGCGCCGAGCAGGCGGCCGCGGCCGACGCGCAGGCCAAGATCGAGCGCGGCCAGCGTGTCGAGCGTTTCACCCGCGAGTTCGAGATGGCGATCGGCGAGGTCGTCGGCATCGTGTCGTCAGCGTCGGCCGATCTGGAGCGCTCGGCCTCGTCGCTGACGACGACCGCCGGCCGCTCGCTGGAGCTCGCCACCGTCGTCACCCAGGCGTCCGAGGAGGCCTCGACCAACGTGCATTCGGTCGCCGCGGCCGCCGAGGAGATGAGCTCGTCGGTCACCGAGATCAGCCGCCAGGTGCAGGACTCCGCACGCATCGCCAACGAGGCGTTGGCGCAGGCGCGCAAGACCAACGACAACGTCGCCGAGCTCGCCAAGGCCGCCGCGCGGATCGGCGACGTCGTCGAGCTGATCAATGCGATCGCCGGCCAGACCAACCTGCTCGCGCTCAACGCCACCATCGAGGCCGCCCGCGCCGGCGAGGCCGGACGCGGCTTCGCGGTGGTCGCCTCGGAGGTGAAGGCGCTGGCCGAGCAGACCGCCAAGGCCACCGGCGAGATCGGCCAGCAGATCGGCGGCATCCAGGCGGCGACCCAGGAGTCGGTCGGCTCGATCAAGGAGATCGGCGAGACCATCGCCCGGATGTCGGAGATCGCGTCCGCCATCGCCTCCGCCGTCGAGGAGCAGAGCTCGGCGACGCGCGAGATCTCCCGCAACGTCCAGCAGGCGGCGCACGGCACCCAGCAGGTGTCGGCCAACATCGCCAGCGTCCGGCATGGCGCCGACGAGACCGGCTCGGCCTCGTCGCAGGTGCTGTCCGCCGCGAAGTCGCTGTCCGGCCAGAGCAGCCGCCTCCGCGACGAGGTCAGCAGGTTCCTCGACTCGGTGCGGGCGGCGTGAGGGTGCATTTTGCGTGGCCTCGACGAGGGCCGCGCATCGCCACCCGATCGCAGCAGCTGTAGCCCGCATGAGCGCAAGCGACATGCGGGGCCGGCCCCCTCAGATATCGGTGCCGCTCATGCGGGCTACAGCTACTCAGATCTGCGCTGCTGCCGATGCTCCGCGATCGGACCGATCGCGCCCTTTGTTCTTCTCGGCTGCCCCGTTCTCCCGCGAACGCGGGAATCCACAACCCCAGGCGGATGTTAGCTTGCGAGACAGGTTCAACTGAAGTGGACCCCACGCACGGGACCATGGATCGCCGAAATTAAGGTGTGATCACGCCTGCCTTGTCGTTCAAATCAAGCAGCTTCCTGCTGCTGCGTCTGGGCCTGCTGTGGGGATGTGGGCAACGCGTTTGCGTTGTCAAAGCGAAGCGGCATATCCACAGTCTGGGCCGCCTCGATCACATCCATGCCGGCGCGCCATGCCGCCATGGGAAACTGATTGTTCATCGCCTGGTGCGGGCGGCGATGATTATAAAAGGTCATCCATGAGCCGATGCCGTCTCGCGCTTCGCGCCCGTCAGCATAGGCTTTCAGATGCACTTCCTCATACTTGATCGAGCGCCACAATCGTTCGATGAAGATGTTGTCCATGAAACGGCCGCGTCCGTCGATCGAAATCGCAATGCCTGCAGCCTCCAGCCTGCCGGTGAAGGCTGAGCTGGTGAACTGCGCGCCCTGATCGGTGTTGAAGATCTTAGGCCGGCCGTGCCGCGCCATCGCCTCGTCGGGCGCAGCGATGCAAAAGCCCGTATCCATCGTGTTCGACAAGCGCCACGCCAGCACCGCCCGGGTGGCTCAGTCGATGATCGCCACCAGATACAGGAACCCCTGCGCCATCGGAATGTAGGTGATGTCGGCCGCCCAGACCTGATTGGGCTCGGTGATGCTGACGCCGCGCAGCAGATAGGGATGGATCTTGTGGCCGGAGACGGTCTTGCTGGTGCCGGGGCGCGGGACCAGCGCCAGTACCGTTAACGGACCGCCGGACAATGGTTGAAGTTTCCGATACAGCTGCTCTTTGAGTTTTCCTTCCAACCCTCTCCCTTTGAGGGGTTTCCAAGACATGTCTTGCAAGAAGTGGTCGACGTCGTGCCCTTGCAACCTAGGTTTTTGTAGCAAGTGCCCGCATGGACGGTCCAAGGAATGAAAACAATCGCGACTATTGCGGCGGCGGTGCAGATATTTCTCATCGTTTTTTCCCATTTGAAGCGGTGATGGTCTCTATCGAGCCGATAAGCGAAGGGCTCGACCAGCATTTCGGTCGCCAAAGCGGGCACGGCATTGGTAGCTACCAATGCTAACGCTGGAGACTTAAACCGACATCGGGGTCGCACCCCGTTTTCGCATTGGGAGAATCCCCCATGGGCCGCCCAGCTTCGCACGCGTGAACTTGCCGGACGCAGGCGGGCATGGATCAAGGCGCCGGTGCGCCGTAAGGGTCGCCGAGCAGCACGCTGCGGATCGCCACCAGAAGGTTTTCTGTCATCTCCTGCTTGGCGACGTAGCCGTCGGTGCCGGATTCGAAAGCGCGGCGGACGTATTGCGGCGAATCATGCCTGTTCAATCCAGGTAGCGGCAGACGAACAAAGCGCGCGCGAACGTCTCTCACCAGATCCAAACCATTGCTATCGCCAAGGAACAAATTGACGATCTCTAGATCGGGTTTCGTGGCCGCGATGGCCACGAGCGCATCCCGTTGGGTGGCCGCCAAGGCACATACGACAAGATCGGGCTCAGCATTGATTAGCGCGGTCAGCCTGCGCCGCATCAGGGGTGACTGTCCACAATGAGCAGACGCCGCTTGCGCCGTGCCGATCGCGCAGTCCGCTTTAGCGCCATGGACCAGACCGCGTGTTCGGCCGTCGCGCTTGCCGGAAAGCGGCTTGGTCGAGAAGTCATCGGCGGCATGGCAGACGTGTATGACACTAACCGCGCACTTGGGCGAACTTTATGACTCAACCCAATCGGGCGATTGTAACCCATTGAGCCGCGCGTTGGGCGAGTTCAGCAGCCGATTCGATCGCCAGCTTATTCTTGATGTGCTCAAGATGGGATTCTACCGTTTTGACGCTGCGGTTCAGTAGACCAGCGATCTGCCGCGTGGTTCGGCCCTGACCAACGAGCCGAAATACCTGCAATTCGCGATCGCTCAGCGTGCGCACCGGCGAGGCGGCCTCGAGCGGTCGCGCGCCGACGCATCGTTCAGCCAGCCGCCGCTGCAGAGCCTCGCTCATGTAGGTCTCGCCTGCAAGCACCCGACGAATGGCAGCGATCACGGTCGATTCGAGCTGTTGTTTGGTGACATAGCCGAGGGCGCCGGCGCAAAGCGCGCGCTCGGCGAACACCTCTTCGTCGTACATCGAAAGCACCAGCGAGCGAACGCCGGGATGACGCGCCTTGATTTCCTTGACGAGGTCTAGGCCGTCCTCGTCGCCGAGAGCAAGGTCTACGATCACCAGATCAGGGCGACTGATCGCGATGGTCTTGAGCGCGGCCACGCGCGTACCGACCGCGCCGTGAACGGCGAGGCCATTTTCCGCCTCGATGAGGGCGATCAACCCGCGGCACAGCACGGGATGATCGTCGACGACAAGCAGCCTCTTCCGCACCGCGTCCGCGGCTTCAGCCAGGCAAGTGGGCATCGCCGATACTTTCCTGCCGTTCGTAATTCGATAACAGCGGAAACGCGCACGCAACCATGACGCCGCGACGGGCCTGCGGCTCCACAGTGAGAGAACCGCCGATCGCCCGCGCGCGGTAGTCCATGGTATAAAGCCCGATGCCGTCATGATCGCGCCATTTTTCGGGAAGCCCGACACCGTTATCCCGGATGCTCAATAGTCCCGAGCCTGCAGTGCACGCCAGACGGATCTCGATTTCGTCGGCTCGGCCGTGGCTGACCGCATTGCGGACGGCTTCTTGGGCGATGCGCACGAGGTGGCTCGTGGTTTCGCGGCCAAGATCGGGACAAGGGTTATCTTCCACAAACGCACAAAAGGCGCCATGAGCGGCGCTGACGTTGCGGGCGAGGCTCTCAAGGGAGCCGACAAGATCCGCGCTGTTCAGACCGATCGAGCTGAGCCCACGAGCGAGGTCACGCGCCTCGCCGATGGTCTCGTTCAGCAATCGTACGAGTTCGGCCGCGGCCGCGGCGGGACCCGGTTGGCCGCTCGCCGCCAAACTTCGCCACAGCGCCGCAGCTAGCGCCGCTAAGCCGGCGAGCGATTGGCAGAGCCCGTCGTGGAGTTCACGCCCAATGCGCTGCCTCTCGCGAGAGGCAATCGCAAGAATTTCACGTTCAAGAATTTCTTGTTGCCCAATATCGCGAGTTATGGCTTCGATCTGCTCCCGTTGCATCGAAGACCAGCCAGGTTTTGTCGTGACTAAGATACACCCTTAGGATGTATCAGCAGTATGATCGAGTCAACTTCAAAGATCGATTTAAACCGCATAACTTTATGTACATTAAAGCTACGCGCCGCACCGTTGTAATTGTCGATCGGCAGGGCGCCGATGAAGCTCATCGCGTCGACGGAGAACATTGCGCCGCCATTCGCCGTCTTTCCCGACGCTCGCATGAGCCAGTGGACTCTGAGCCTTGAAGCTTCCATACGCATGAAATGTGGACGTGAGGTGCAGGTCTCACAGGCGTTGAATAGCGGGCAGCGGGTTTATCCTCATTCATGATTGATCGCCTCGGCAACTCTGTTGAGGCAATCTCATGACAGGCAAGATCAAACCAATCTCGATCTGTCTCGCGGGCGCCCGACCGCAAGGTACGACCGCCGTGCTTCCACATCAGTTGCGCGAAGCGAAATGCAACGACAGCGGTCGCCACGCTTCCATTAGACGTCCGTGTAGCAGCCAGTCCTCCGGCTTCCGTCGGCTTTGGTGAAGTGCGTGCGTGCATTCACGGCACCGATGTCTCCAAGGACCCTGGGATTACGGTGACGCTGCACCAAACAAAGCCCCCTCCGCCGCCTGCATCCCAGCTCTGCTAAAACTGCCCGTCGTGCCACTCTGCCGCACTCATTCCCCTTGTGTCGTCGGGCAAATCACTTGCACATTTCTGGCCGTCCCGTGCTCATCGAAGAGGGGCGTTCGCGAGTCGTCACGAGCGTTGGGTGTGGGATGCGGTGGCCGGGTCGGAGTTGCAGCGCGCATTCGCGAGCGGACGAACAACTCCGATACGGACGGTGAAATCGCGTGGTCCTGGCCTCCCGACGCTGAGGTCAAGCTCGCTGATGTGCGTCGCGCGCATCGCGGGTGATGGGGCAACAAAGCCCGGTCCCCAGGGAGAGCGCGTATAAGCCGTAAGCCCATTGCGCAGGGAGGGCCGGGTGTGTTCGGCCAGACCTGTGGTACCTGCCGCCTGCATTTTCTTTCGCAGGCGGGCCACGGGCGCGGCCAGCGCCCGGCCTTCCCTGCGCCCTCGATTTCCGGAGAGGGCGGTGCTGCAGCAGAGCTCGGACGCAAATTGCGCCGCGAGGCCGATGACGCGCATCTGCGCGTCGCCTGTGGTCCCGAGGCGTCGCCGAAGATCATGTTGGGGGAATGATGCCCTGGTGCTGCCGGACAGGATTGAACTGTCGACCTCTCCCTTACCAAGGGAGTGCTCTACCACTGAGCTACGGCAGCAAAGGGACTGGCGGGGACCGGCCCGAAGGCCGCGACCGAACGCGGGCGGTTCTTGCCACAAGGTCCCCGCCTGCGCAAGCGCGGCTCGCCCGGTTTTCCGTGAAAGACGTCAGCGTGATGCATGGAAATGGAGCGAAAGACCTCCGAATCGGCGCGAAATCGCCCGCTCGCGGCGGATTCTCGCGGTTGGCCGCTCAAGGTGCCCAACTGGCCGTCGCCGCGGCGGCAACTCCCCATCCGGGCAGGCGACGGCCGGCCGGGCGGAACCTACCGTCTGCGTCGCCAACGCCTCTTGGCTTTCCCATCTGCGGCCCCAATTGTGCCTCTGGTATGGGGTGACCGGGGGAAGGGGATGACGGATAAGACCGGGAAGGCGGCGCCGAAGGGCGCGCGCGAGGAGCGGCTGAAGCAGGCGCTGCGCGAGAACCTGAAGCGCCGCAAGGCACAGAGCCGCGCGCGCAGCCAGCCGGTGACGGCCGAGGAGCGCGGCCTGGACGAGGCCGCTGCCGGCGGTCCGGACGATTCGAAGCGTTGAGCAGATGGCAGGCGGGGTGGGCGTGATGGCAGCGGATGACGGGATGACGGCGGATGCGGCGGCACAACGGGCGGAGCTCGCGAAGACGCTGCCGCGCTTCGACCAGACGTTTCCGGAGCTGACGCCGCCGGAGATCGCGCGTCTGCGCGGCTTCGGCGAGATCCAGAGCTATCGTGACGGCGAGCTGCTGTTCGAGACCGGCAAGCCCGGCCCCGGCATGTTCGTGATTCTCAAAGGCCATGTCGCGATCACCCAGCGTGACGGTCTCGGTCACGTCACGCCGGTGATCGACCAGGGGCCAGGGCAGTTTCTGGCCGAGATCGCCCAGCTCTCCGGCCGCGTCGCGCTGGTCGACGGCCATGCCGAGGGCGACGTCGAGGTCATCCTGATTCGTCCCGAACGGCTGCGCGCGCTGTTGATCGCCGAGGCCGAGCTCGGTGAGCGCATCATGCGGGCGCTGATCCTGCGCCGGGTGAATCTCATTCAGGGCGGCGCCGGCGGCCCGGTCATGATCGGGCCGCCGCAATCGGCCGCGATCGCGCGGCTGCAGAGCTTCCTCACCCGCAACGGATTTCCGCACCATCTGCTCGATCCCGCCACAGATCACGACGCGGCCGATCTGATCGCGCGCTATTCGCCGACGCCGGCCGAGCTGCCGCTGGTGGTGGTGTCCGACGGCAGCGTGCTGCGCAATCCCAGCGAGACCGAGCTGGCGCGTGCCGTCGGGATGATCGGCGGGCCGCGCGGCGAGAAGGTCTACGACGTCGCGGTCGTCGGCTGCGGGCCGGCGGGCCTTGCCACCGCCGTGTATGGCGCGTCGGAGGGGCTGACGGTCGCGGTGCTGGATTCGCGCGCGTTCGGCGGCCAGGCCGGCGCCAGCGCGCGCATCGAGAACTATTTCGGCTTCCCGACCGGCATCACCGGCCTCGCGCTGACCGCGCGCGCCTTCAACCAGGCACAGAAGTTCGGCGCCGAGATCATGATCCCGGTGTCGGTCAATGCGCTCGACTGCGAGCGCAAGGCCGGCGCCTTCGTGCTGGCGCTCGAGGGCGGCGACGAGGTGCGGGCGCGCTCGGTCGTGGTCGCGAGCGGCGCGCGCTATCGCCGGCCTGATCTTGCCCGGCTCAAGGAGTTCGAGGGCAGGGGCGTGTGGTACTGGGCCTCGCCGATCGAGGCGCGGCTGTGCGCCGGGCAGGAGGTTGCGCTGGTCGGCGGCGGCAATTCCGCGGGGCAGGCCGCGGTGTTTCTGTCGGGTCACGTCAAGAAGGTGCGGATGATCATCCGCGGCGGCGGGCTCGCCGCGTCGATGTCGCGCTATCTCATCGAGCGCATCGAGGCGACGCCGAACATCGAGCTGTTGTTCAACACCGAGGTGGTCGCGCTCGATGGCGGGGCAGACACGGGGCTCGAACGCATCACCTTGAAGAGCCGGCTGTCCGGCGAAGAGACGCCGGCCGACATCAGCAATCTCTTTCTGTTCGTCGGCGCCGATCCCGCCACCGGCTGGCTCGACGGCTGCGGTATCACGCTCGATCGCGCCGGCTTCGTCGTCACCGGCGCGCAGTCGGAGCAGAATGCCGGGCGGATGGTGTCGCCGCTCGAGACCTCGGTGCCGGGGGTCTATGCGGTCGGCGACGTCCGCTCCGGCTCGGTCAAGCGCGTCGGCGGCGCGATCGGCGAGGGCGCCCAGGTCGTCGCCGCGCTGCACGGGTTTCTGGCCGATGCGCTGGTCCCGCCGGTCTGATTCGCGCCGGCAGCCCGCACCGCCGGGGGATGACTTTCCCGACGATGCGACCTGCCGTTGCGAACTCATCAAATCGCCGTAATGTCGGTCCTGTTGCGCCCATCTCACCCAATTTCCCGGCCAGCCAGCAGGACCAGCATGGATCGCATTCGCATCGTCGGCGGCAACCCGCTTCACGGCACCATCCCGATTTCGGGCGCGAAGAATGCCGCCCTGCCGCTGATGATCGCGGGTCTTCTGACGCCGGAGACGCTGATCCTGGACAACGTCCCGCGGCTGGCCGACGTCGCGCAACTGCAGCGCATTCTCGGCAATCACGGCGTGGACATCATGTCGGTCGGCAAGCGCCCGGGCGACGGCCAGTACCAGGGGCAGACCTTGCAGATCTCGGCGGCTGACATCATCGACACCACCGCGCCTTACGAGCTGGTGTCGCGGATGCGCGCCAGCTTCTGGGTGATCGCGCCGCTGCTCGCGCGCATGCACGAGGCGCGGGTCTCGCTGCCCGGCGGCTGCGCCATCGGCACGCGGCCGGTCGATCTCCTGATCATGGCGCTGGAGCGGCTCGGCGCCAGCATCGACATCGACGCCGGCTACGTCGTCGCCAAGGCGCCGGGCGGCCTGCGCGGCGGGACGATCGACTTCCCCAAGGTCACGGTCGGCGGCACCCATGTCGCGGTCATGGCGGCCGCGCTCGCCAAGGGCACGACCGTCATCACCAACGCCGCCTGCGAGCCGGAGATCACCGATCTCGCCGAGTGTCTCAACAAGATGGGCGCACGCATCTCCGGCGCCGGCACGCCCCGCATCGAGATCGAGGGCGTGGCGTCGCTGCATGGCGCGCGCCATACCGTGCTGCCCGACCGCATCGAGGCCGGCACCTATGCGATCGCGACCGCCATGACCGGCGGCGACGTCCGCCTTGCCGGCGCGCGGCCGGAGCTGCTGCAATCGGCGCTCGACGTGCTGACCGAGGCGGGCGCCGAGATCTCGAGCGATGCCGAGGGCATCCGCGTCGTCAGAAACGGCCACGGCATCCGCCCGGTGCAGGTGACGACCGCGCCGTTCCCCGGCTTCCCGACCGACCTGCAGGCCCAGCTGATGGCGCTGATGGTCTGCGCGCAGGGCGCCTCGGCGATCACCGAGACCATCTTCGAGAACCGTTTCATGCACGTGCAGGAACTGGCGCGGTTCGGCGCGCGTATCAGTCTCGACGGCGAGACCGCGCGGATCGAGGGCACCTCGAATCTGCGTGGCGCGCCTGTCATGGCGACCGATCTGCGCGCCTCGGTGTCGCTGGTCATTGCCGGGCTTGCTGCGGAAGGCGAAACCATGATCAATCGCGTCTACCATCTCGATCGCGGCTTCGAGCGGCTGGAGGACAAGCTGAAGGCCTGCGGAGCCACGATCGAGCGCATTCGCGAGTGAGGTTGAAGGGATGATGCCGTGACCGACCGGCTCAAACTGATCGCGCTCGACGCCGACGATCTCGCCGTCATCTCGGCCCATGTGCAGGACGCGCGGGTGCAGGCGGCGGACATCATCTGGCGCCAGGCCGAGAAGCGGCTGGTGATCGGCATGAACCGGCTCGACTGGGATCAGGCGCTGCATGGCGAGAGCGAGCCGCGCCGGCTGCTGGCAGCGCTGCGCTTCGACCGCGTGCTGGCCTGCAAGTCGCGCCGCATCGACCTTGCCGCGCCCGAGGCAGCGCTGGAGCTGATCGGCATCGAATTCCACGCCGGCGCCGAGCCGCCGGCCGGCAGCGCGCTGCTGCTGTTCTCCCACGGCGGCGCATTGCGGCTGGATGTCGAATGCCTGGAATGCGAGCTGACCGATCTCGGCGAGGACGACCTCGGCACCAGCGATATCGATGGCGTCCCGCCGCTGACCGGGTAGGCGCCTGTTCAAAGGGTTGACGGCCTCGCGCTGCCGCGCCATTGAGCAGGAGGTCGGGGGCAGCCACCCCTTCGGAAAGTGCCAGAGATGCCCATTCGCCTGTCCCGCGCCAGCACCGATTTCGACGCCCAGTTTCGGCAGTTTCTCGCCGCCAAGCGCGAGACCTCCGCCGACGTCGAAGCCGCCGCCCGCGCCATCGTGGACGACGTCGCCAGGCGCGGCGATGCGGCGCTGCTCGAGGCGACGCGCAAGTTCGACCGGCTCGAGCTGACCGCCGCGTCGCTGCGCGTGAAGCCCGCCGAGATCGAGGCCGCGGTGAAGGCCTGCGACGCGGCTACCGTCGACGCGCTGAAATTCGCCCGTGACCGCATCGAGGCCTTTCACCTCAAGCAACTGCCGGCCGACCAGCGCTTCACCGACGCCGCCGGCGTCGAGCTCGGCTGGCGCTGGAGCGCGATCGAATCCGCCGGTCTTTACGTCCCCGGCGGCACTGCGGCCTATCCGTCCTCGGTGCTGATGAACGCCATTCCCGCCAAGGTCGCCGGCGTCGGGCGCCTCGTGATGGTGGTGCCGGCGCCGGACGGCAAGCTCAATCCGCTGGTGCTGGCGGCTGCCCATCTCGGCGGCGTGTCCGAGATCTACCGGGTCGGCGGCGCGCAGGCCGTGGCCGCGCTGGCGCATGGCACCGCGACGATCGCGCCGGTGGCGAAGATCGTCGGTCCGGGCAATGCCTATGTCGCCGCCGCCAAGCGGCTGGTGTTCGGCAAGGTCGGCATCGACATGATCGCCGGCCCCTCCGAGGTGCTGGTGATCGCCGACGACAGCGGCAATGCCGACTGGATCGCCGCCGACCTGCTCGCGCAGGCCGAGCACGACGCCAGCGCGCAGTCGATCCTGATCACCGACAGCCGCCGCCTGGCCGATGACGTCGCCCGCGCCGTCGAGGGCCAGCTCAAGACGCTTCCTCGCGCGGAGATCGCAGGCGCGTCCTGGGCCGATTTCGGCGCCATCATCGAGGTCGACCATCTCGACCAGGCCGTACCGCTCGCCGACGCCATCGCCGCCGAGCATCTGGAGATCATGACCGCCGACGCGGACGCGTTCGCCGCGAGGGTTCGCAATGCCGGCGCCATCTTCCTCGGCGCGCACACGCCGGAGGCGATCGGCGACTATGTCGGCGGCTCCAATCACGTGCTGCCCACCGCGCGCTCGGCGCGGTTCTCCTCCGGTCTCGGCGTGCTCGACTTCATGAAGCGCACGTCGCTGTTGAAATGCGGCCCCGAGCAGTTGCGCGCGCTGGGACCAGCGGCGATGACTCTGGGCAAGGCCGAGGGTCTCGACGCCCATTCACGCTCCGTGGGAATACGCCTCAATCTGCCATGACCCAGCACCCGCCAGGCGACGACCGGACCAATCGCATCGTGGCGGTGACGCTCGACGAGGAGTCGATCGGCCGCTCCGGTCCGGACATCGAGCATGAGCGGGCGATCGCGATCTACGACCTCGTCGAGGAGAATTTGTTCGCGCCCGAGGGCGCCGACGGCACCGGCCCCTTCACTTTGCATCTCGGCATCACCGCCAACCGGCTGATGTTCGACATCCGCAGGGAGGACGGCACGCCGGTGGTGACGCACCTGTTGTCGCTGTCGCCGTTCCGGCGGATCGTGAAGGACTACTTCATGATCTGCGACAGCTACTACCAGGCGATCCGCACTGCGACGCCCGACAAGATCGAGGCGATCGACATGGGCCGCCGCGGCATCCATGACGAGGGCTCGCGCACCCTGCAGGAGCGGCTCAAGGGCAAGGTGCGGGTCGACTTCGAGACCTCGCGCCGGCTGTTCACTTTGATCACGGTGCTGCACTGGAAGGGCGAGGGCCAGTGATGCCGCCGGCCGCGATGCGCGCCTCCCAGCTTTCGGCCAAGGGCGCGTAGGCGCATGGCCGAGGGGCCGCCGCGCGCGCGCCAGCCGCAGGCGGTGCTGTTCGCCTGCGGCCAGAACAGCGTGCGCTCGCCGATGGCCGAGAGCCTGCTGCGCCAGATGTTTCCGCAGGCGCTGTACGTCCGCTCCGCCGGGGTCAAGAAGGGCGAGCTCGACCCATTCGCGGTGTCGGTGATGGCCGAGCTCGGCCAGGACATCTCGCAGCACAAGCCCACCACCTTCGAGGAGCTCGAGGACTGGGAGGGTCTGAACTTCGACCTCATCATCACCCTCTCGCCCGAGGCGCATCACAAGGCGCTGGAGCTGACCCGCACCATCGCCGCCGACGTCGAATATTGGCCGACGCCGGACCCGACCGGCGCCGACGGCAACCGCGAGCAGAAGCTGTCAGCCTATCGCGAGGTCTGCGACGGGCTGTTCACGCGGATCCGCAAGCGCTTCGGCAAGCCCGGGCCCGCCGGTCTGTAGATTTTCGGTTCCAGCACAGGTGTCATCGAACCGAAATACCAACGTCGTCCCCCGCTCAAATTCGCGCCGTAGAGCAGGCCTGTCGCAGCCTTGTCGCAGCCTTCGGGTTGTGGAATGACAGCCCTTCCGATAGGTTCCGCGCGCCCGCCCCGCCGCTTCCGAATCCCTCAGCGAAATCAGCATGCTCGGCCGTCCCAAAATCGTTCTTGCATCCGGTTCGCCCAGGCGTCTGGCGCTGCTCAACCAGGCCGGCATCGAGCCCGACGCGCTCCGCCCCGCCGATGTCGACGAGACGCCGAAGCGCGGCGAGCTGCCGCGCGCCTGCGCCAACCGCCTCGCCCGCGCCAAGGCCGATGCCGCGCTGAAATCGGTCCAGCTCGACGACGAGCTGCGCGGCGCGTTCATCATCTCCGCCGATACCGTGGTCGCCGTCGGCCGCCGCATCCTGCCCAAGGCCAACCTGGTCGACGAGGCCTCGCAGTGCCTCCGGCTGCTGTCGGGCCGCAACCACCGCGTCTACACCGCGATCACGCTCGTCACGCCGAAGGAGGCATTCCGCCAGCGCCTGGTCGAGACCCGCGTCCGCTTCAAGCGGCTGAGCGAGGACGACATCCAGGCCTATATCGGCTCCGGCGAATGGCGCGGGAAGGCCGGCGGCTACGCCGTCCAGGGCATCGCCGGCTCGTTCGTGGTGAAGATGGTCGGCTCCTACACCAATGTCGTCGGCCTGCCGCTGTACGAGACCACGACGCTGCTCGCCGGCGAGGGCTTCCCGATCCGCTTCGGCTGGCTGAACACGGTCGGCGTCTGACGCGAACGAGGGGATGCATCGGTCGCCGCGCGCGCCTAGATAGCGGCCATGCCCGACGAATCGACCAGCCCGAAGACCGCCACCCCGGCCAAGCCCGTCCGCCGCTGCCCGATCTGCAACCGGCCGGCCGCCGAAGGCTCGCGCCCGTTCTGCTCGCCCCGCTGCCGCGACGTCGACCTGCATCGCTGGCTGAGCGGCTCCTATGTCATTCCGGCCACTGAGGGCGACGAGGACGACGTCGAATAGATCAATATTCTCATGCTGTTGCGGCGGCGGTGCCGGGCGGCATCGGCGCGCACTCCGCGTGGCTGCGCAACCGCAAAAGGAATGTGAAAACTTCGCCTCAGGGCGGTAGACAGCGCCGCCCGCTCTGACTATAACCCGCCGGCTCGCCGGGCTTTTCTGCCCTTCACGAGACCTGCCCAGGTAGCTCAGTTGGTAGAGCATGCGACTGAAAATCGCAGTGTCGGTGGTTCGATTCCGCCCCTGGGCACCACGCTTCGCCCTTCGGGCTACGCGTGGCGCAGCCGCGCTAGTGCCCGAAGGGCGAAGCGTGTCCGGCGAAGCCGGGCGTTTGAGCCCCACTCGCGCTTGAGCCACGTTCTCTGATCTCCTGATCAATCCTGTCAAACAGCCTGCCGCACGTCGCAGCCTTGCTGACGCCCATGCCGCCGCGATCCCGCGGCCTGTCAGGCCCGAGCTCTGCTGCAGTTGGCGTCCTCTTCAGGTGAGAGGGCGCAGGGAAGGCCGAGTGCCGACTGGCACCCATGGCCCCCGTGCGAAAGAAGTGCACGGGGCAGGAACCACAGGCTCAGCCGGAATCAACCCGGCCTTCCCTGCGCAATGGTTTGAACGGCTGCTCCGTGCTCTCCCTGGGGACCGGGCTTGCTTGCCCCCGTCATCGGGATGTCGCCGACCAAGACACCAGCGTCGGGGTGTCGGGACCACACGGCTTGACCGTCCGCGGCACGACGTTCGTCCGCACCCCATCGAGATGCTGCGTCGCCCCGCGGCCACCGCTCCCCGCCGCAACGTCCCGTGACGATCGCGATACGCCCCTCTCAGTGCGGGCGGGATGGCCAGAAATGTGGAGGTGATTTGCCCGACGGCGCAAGCGGAATCACTGCGGCAGAGTGGCACGACGGGCAGTTTGTGCAGACCGGGAATGCGTTGGCCGATGGAATCCGAGTCTGGAAGAAATGTGCACTGTTACGGCGATTCGAGCTCGAAGATGAAAGGTCCCCTTGATTGCAACAACTTCTCCATCGACGGAGCGCGCAGAAACTCGGATTCTATTGCAACCTATTTAGCCGACCCATCCTTAGGAAAATTTGATCAGTCACCCTGAGATGGAATTGCGCGGGGATCCAGAGGACGAGGCTGAGAATGCCCATCGATATTCGACCCGCGTGCTCGCGAACTGAAGGTGATGCGAGCGGAATCACGAGAACAACAAGCGCGGGAATCACCCATCCGTTCACCGAGATGTTTATTGTGGCGGGTCCGCCGTTATGGATTAGCCAAGCGGCTGCCAGCACAATTCCTGCAGCGGCAGTAAGAGAGATGATCAGAGGTAGAACACGGCACAGCGAGCAGATTCTAGACATCCGGCTGCCTGCACTTCCGAGCAGTCGCAATAGGTATCTGTAGTTTTTGTCCGAGGTCATGGAATCTCGTAGCACTGACTCAATGGCCAGAAAGTCCCATTCGACACTTTCTTGAGTGTGGATGGGGATGACCTGAACTTGAGGTAAGTAGTACTCGGTCATGCGATAGCCGCTGGCCATCAGGGCGTACGCCTCGACCTCGGAGAAGCTGTCAAGGTCAGTGCGAATCCCTGCAAGAAGTTCCTGAACTCGCCTCCGAATACCGTATTCGGTCACCGGTTCGTCTGTTTGGTTTGAATCATCGCGCGGCTCTTCGCATCCCAACCAGTCGATCGGTACGACATCGAGATCCTTTTTAAGGTGAATGAACATCATTCCCTTGAGCAGGCCGCCTCTTTCCATGGTCTCTAAGCGGGCATATTGCTCCTGTCGAACGCGTTCCATAAGAATGGAATTGCTCCGCGTTAGCGACGCTAGCGTGCCCCCACCAGGATCTGGCGCAAATGCGGTTTGTCCCGAGGCGTCGCTCACGAGAACAACGCTGCAGCCTTGTTCGAAGAGGCTCGCGATCCCCTGGTTATCGTGCACTCCGCCGTCGACCTGTCTCAGTATAAGTGGCTCGGACTTTTTACCTCGTTCTTCGAGACGATATAGACCATCGATTCTGATTGGCTCGAAGAGGCCGGGCACGCACGCAGAAGCAACAACAGCCTGAGAGAGGCTGGTCGCTCGGTGCTCTGGTGGCGCCTCACTATGGTACATTCTTCGGAGCCGGTTCGTGCCGTCTGCATTGGGATCGATTCCCCAAGGAGACTCACCCATGAAGCTCGTCGTATATTGCCAAGCATGTCCCGTATTCAGCGTCGTGGCATTGAGTATCAATACTGGAACTTTCGTTTGACGACGCCAGTTGTATTTGTTCGGCTCGAAATCCTCTTCTCCTCCGTAAGGCTGGATTTTCAGATCTTTGAGAAGCAACGGGCCCTTCGGCTTGCGCTCACTCACTGCGTTCGTCCACACCCTTGCGAAGAGCTGGGCCTCGAGGAGTTCGCCTAGTCGAACCGTTCGCGTGTAGGCGCGGCTAACGATTGAACGCAGGAGCGGTAGAGGGTTGGCAAATACGCGCATCCGTATATTTGTCTGCACGCCGGCCAAAAAATCCGCCGCTACGCGCCGAACTAGCCTAATGTACGCATCGCGTAGCTCGATGTCGTTCAAATTCTCAAGCCCCTCGGTCTCCATCGTCTCCCGTAGCTGAAGGTAGTAGTGGGCGCCGATGATTGAGCCACCGGAAACACACGAAAGGACCTCCACGCGGCGCAGGACATCGAGCTCGGCCAGTTTTGCAAGCACCCCGATATGAAAGAGCGAAGCACGAAAGCCGCCACCGGACAGGGCCAGGCCGACCTTTCCAATAAAGGCGCTTTCGCGTGCGGCGGCGGAGCCAACAAAAGCGTCGAGCGCCTTCGCAGCCTTCGCTACCACGGGCTCGTTCGGTGATGGGATGCCTCGGTTCTGGAGCTGACAGAGCGTCGCAAGCTGTGTGGCGGTGCTCCGGAATTCCCAATCAGGGACGCTTGGGAGAGCCTTGGCCGCCGAGAGCCAGCGCTCGGCCTCGTCGTACCTTCCTAGTCCAAACAGCGCATCAGAAAGCGTGACAAGATACCACCAGTTGTTGTTGAGCGTGGGATCTGTGGTGCGCAACGG
This sequence comes from Bradyrhizobium sp. HKCCYLRH3061, assembly GCF_051168015.1. Lineage (NCBI taxonomy): Bacteria > Pseudomonadati > Pseudomonadota > Alphaproteobacteria > Hyphomicrobiales > Nitrobacteraceae > Bradyrhizobium > Bradyrhizobium sp. HKCCYLRH3061. The sequence continues at coordinate 202,690 of NZ_JBNPUE010000010.1, read as the reverse complement.
TAACAGCTTCGCCACGACGGCCTCTCGTATCGCCCTGGCCTCCATTAGGCGTCCCTCGACCGATGGCGTCCCTTCAGATGATTCGATGTCGGCAAGTTGGTCGAGAACGAACGCAGCGTTGATCGCGCTGTAGCCATAATCCTTCTCCGGACCAACATCGAAGCCACGACGGTAGTAGTGATATGAACGTTCCAGTTGGTCCTTTTGCCCGGTGGCCTGCCAGCGGCGCTTACAGATGGCGCCCATGATGCCGAGAGTCTCCTGGTCGGAGGTGTTCGCGATATCGAAGGTTCCTTTGAGGATCGCAAGCGCTTGATCAAGAGCCTTCAATACGGGCAAATCAGGATCTTTGTAGGTGCACAGCGCGTGCTGCTGGGCAAACCAAACCCGAAGAGCGACTTCAGAGGTCGACTCTTCACGAATTCTCGCAAGGACTTTCCGCGCCACGCCGAACCTGTCCTCGTTCTTCAGGCGGACCACCAAATCCTTCACCCGCTCGGGCGGGAGCTGATGGCCTCGCAGGTACTCCTGTGCTTCGTTGGCTGCAGAGCGCGTGAGAATGACCCGCCCCTCAAACCCTGCCTCCGCCGCCAATTTCCGGAATTGACCGGTTATATCGCTTTCGGATCTGGCTGACCCCTCCCAGACAACTGCGGCGACGAGCCGATGCAGAGCACCCTCTCCTGCAAGCGTCCTGGCCTCGCGGATCACGGCTTCGTTCACGGCGGCATAGGCGGCAGCGTCGCTGGTGTGATTGCCGGAGAGCACGATCAGGTCTCCTGCGGCGTCGGCAGCCGAGACGAGACGGTCAAATAGCCGGCCCCAATCGCCCGGTCGGTCGATCACTGAGGTTTGTCGAAATCGCTCCAGCGGAGCCGGCACGACAATTCGACGTCGTAGACTGAGACGCTCCGCCGCCTCGAGTGCAAGGAGGTCAGCGCCGCAAGCGGCGGAGCTGACGATGGTGACGACGCGTTCACTGGTGAGCAGGTCGGCAAGCCGCTGGCGTACAACCGGGATGCTTTCGGGCGGAAAGCGTGAGGGAGCGGTATCAGCTCCATCGATCCGTCGTCCGGCGAGCGCGAGTACCGAGGATTTCTTGCGGAATGTCGAGCTCAGCAACTTGGCACCTTTTGAGTCGCATCGTCCTCGTGGCAGCCTCCTACAGAGAGCTAGCGGGCCTGTTCCTTCCAGCCGCTGTCTGCCAAAGGATCGTCGATATATGCATCTTGTACATTGTCGAAGATCTGACAGTTCTTCGCCTGCCCGCTCCCTCTTAAAAAGCTGAACGCCACACACCGCCGGTCGCCGGCGCAAGCCACTTGGCACGCCGTCAGGTCGGAGACGTTGGCGGTTGAAATCGGTCGTGCATCAAACCGATGATTATGAACAGTAGCCAATTGTACTGGCAGCGTTGAACGGGTCGGCAGCGCGAAAGGTTTCTTGATGCCGATTGCGGAGCGCGGCTCAAGTACGGACGTTGAGATTTTCCGCTTTAGAAAGCACATTTTATTCCAGCGATCGAAGCTGAATGCGACGCATGCCGGGTTCGCGTCGCACTGCAAGGCGCAGGCATTGATTTCCGAATCGCGAATGCCTGCTTGGCCATCAGGTTGCACGATGTCTTGTTTATCAATGTCTTGGTTGTATTGCAGTGTGTAGTTGTCGAGGCGACTCGGCGGCGTCTCGTTCGCTGGCGGGACTTCCGGAGCCTGTTTGGCCGTCGTCGCTCCGAGAGGCTCCTTGGGTGTTGTCACTCCGGGAGGCTCTTTGGGGGTTGTCATTCCGGGGGGCTCCTTGGCTGTTGTCACTCCGAAGGGCTCATTGGCGGCCGTATTCTGGTGACGTGCATCATACGAATTATCGCGATTCGAGCTGTCTTGCGGGCCCAGGAATTGATAGGCAGCTGCGCCCGCTACCACGATCGCTGCGCCAGCAATTGCCAGCGCCCACCGGCCCCGCGGCGCACGAAGTTTCGGGACAGAGGGCAGAATCGGCGGCGGTTTTCCGGGGTGTGCCTCTTCAGGGGTTTTCGACGGGGAGGCGATAAGCTGCGAAATATCATTGATCAGCCTCTGGAACGCTTGGGTCGGCTCCGTGGCCTTCCAATCCGACAGATCCGCAGCTTGAAGACTCCGAAATCCGAGAGGAGCCTCGACAACACCTTCGATAAACACCGGGACCAGTATCCCTCGCCGCTTTGCATCGTCCGCCTCTTCCTGCACCCAGCTGGAGGCGATCGAGGCCTTGGACCAGATGACAACGACACAGCGCGCCTCGTTGAGTTCTCGTCCGATAGTATCGCGAAATGTCTTGCCGATCGGAATAGTCCGATCCCAAAAGATCGACCAGCCGCGGCCTTCAAGTGCGTGCGCAAGCATTTCAGCCCACGCCCGGTCTTCGTTCGCATAGCTGACGAAAACATCGCTCATAGCGGCTTCCGGTAGATTGGCGCCAGCGTCGAGGTCGAGATGGATGGCGCAAGGCAACAAGGCCGCTGATGACCAAGGCCTCGAATAGGAAAGCCAAAAATTTCTGACGGATTGCAGAATGCCGCTTGAGTATGGTCCATACGGACGCTCTCTGCAGTTTCAGACGAACAATAGACTAACCGCTCGGTACAACCATTGCGCTAGATCAACATCAGCCGGTTAATACACCTTGAGATTGTTTGAGGGGAGATCCCGAGCTTTGGAGGTTTGGGATGCCGGCCGGTTGAGGAGCCGCGTCGGTCGTGCGGCGGCCAATGTTCGAAAGCCTCCGGAGCACTGCAGAAGCTGGGATACGGTGACAGTCCAGCACTGTTACCGTAATTTTGGGCCTGCACTGCATTCCTCTCCCGGCGCTTGCGGCGTCAGGGATGAGTGCATCCGGCGAGATGTCGATGTGACCTCTCTCACAGCCCGCCACGCGATAACGCGTCAATGTCGTCCCATCTGGTCCTGGCACGTCGACAAGGGAGGTGATGACATGCGCTGGAGTGACTCAGCCAAGGGATTTGCGGTCGTCGTGGCGGTGACCGTCGCCGGAGTTCTGTCCACCACCTATGTCGACCACCGATTTGCCGCGCTCGAAGTATCCACGGACGCGCCGGCGAGCCCGTCCCCGACAGCCTTCGCTTGCGTCGGCGAAGACGGGCGTTGGCACAATTGGCCGTGGGCGAACGTGCCGATGCTCTCGCCGGCGTGTCGGCAAGATCGATAGCGTGTCGGGCGGATGAGGGGAGCGCCATCCGCCATGCGGGGATCATCGATGTCGGCTTTGGGCTGTCGGCCGCGAGCTCGATGAGCAGCCACTTGCCAATCAAGCTTGCTCACGGGGGGAGTGCGCGTCCTCCGGAATTCGGGCCGGCGACTGTTGGGAGTAAGACGGCGCATTACGCTGCGTTCATCCGCCCTACGAACTACGAATTACGCTGACGATTGCCGACTCGAAGTTTCAGGCATCCCACGGCAGCCGCGAATCCGGCTTTGACTCCAGGTTGTCGAAGTGATCATCTTCTCCGCTGACGGGAGAGGCAGGGCTCCAGCCAATCACACGCACCCAGGGAGGCGATGATGAACGGCAACAACAACAAGCTCGTGGCGGAGGCGATCGGGACGTTCTGGCTCACCTTCGGCGGTTGCGGCAGTGCGGTGATCGCGGCCGGGGTGCCCGAGGTCGGGATCGGGATGCTCGGCGTGGCGCTGGCGTTCGGGCTCACGGTAGTGACGATGGCCTACGCGATCGGGCACATCTCGGGCTGTCATCTCAATCCGGCCGTGACGGTCGGGCTGGCATGCGGCGGGCGGTTCCCGACCGGGCTGATCGTGCCCTACATCCTCGCGCAGGTGGTGGGCGCCATCGTCGGCGCGGCCGTGCTGTATGCGATCGCCAGCGGCGCGCCGGACTTCAGCACGGCGGGCGGCTTTGCCGCCAATGGCTATGCGGAGCATTCGCCGGGCAAATATGGGCTCGGCGCCTGCCTGCTCAGCGAATTCGTGCTGACGATGATGTTCCTGTTCGTGATCATGGGCGCGACCCATGGCAAGGCGCCGGCTGGATTTGCGCCGCTGGCGATCGGGCTCGCGCTGACGCTCATTCATCTCATCAGCATCCACGTCACCAACACCTCGGTGAACCCGGCGCGCAGCACCGGGCCGGCCCTGTTCGCCGGCGGCTGGGCGCTGGCGCAACTGTGGCTGTTCTGGGTGGCGCCGCTCGCCGGCGGCGCGGCCGGCGGCTTCATCTATCGCTGGCTGAGCCCGGAGCCGGTCGGTGAGGTGACCGGCGAACGTGCCGGGCAGGGCGTGGTCGCGAAGAGCGCCTAGCGAGATTTTCCCACGCGGTCGCGCTCACACCTTCATGTCGATCACGGTGCGGCTCATCTCGTCGCTCGCTTTCAGCACTTTCGCGTTCGCGGCAAAGCTGTATTTGGCGACGAGCTGGCTGATCATCTCCTGCGCGAGATCGACATTGGGCGCGGCGACGAGGCCGTCCTTGTTGGCGAACGGCGCGGTGGGATCGTAGCTCGCGGACGTACCCGAGCTCGACCGCGTGATGGTCGTCTGCGTGCCGCCGCCGGCGACGTCGCTCTGGACCAGCGCGAGCGGGTCGTAGGCCTTCGGCGCGCCGGCCGGCAGCGTGCCGTCGGCATTGGGCAGCGCGCCCGTGCTCCGGGCATTGGCGATGTTCGAGGCGGAGACCTCGAGCCGGCGCGATGCGGCCTGCATGCCGGAGACTGCGATGGTGGCGGTGGGGCTCATGGCGGCGCTTGCTGGTGACGTGACGCGCCAGCTAAGCCCGCGGCGCACCAAGCAAGCGTCAAGACCGCCGATGAGACTCGAGCGTCCGGCGCAAGGTTTTGTTCACCATGACGATCAACGCGGCCCGTTCGGATCGTCGCGCAGCAGCGCCAAGGCGCTGGGCACGTCCTCGGCTGCGGAGACGAGCACATATTCGCCCCGCGCCGCGCGGACGCCGCCGGTGACCACGACCGCCCGCTTCGGGCAGAGGCCGAAGCAGCTCGTCATGACGACGCGCGCCGGCTTCTCGCCTGCGCCGTGACCAGAGCCGTCGTGGGATTTCAGCGCGTGCTTGATGGCCTTCCTCAAGGCCTTGGGGTCATCGCTCCGCTTCAGGCATTTGCGGCAGACGAACATCGGAGCGGCGCGGCGGGGGCGGACGAGAGCAGGGATGGCCATGCCTCCGAGCTAAGCGGCCGGCCGAGCCGCCGCATCCCTCGTGGATGCGCAGCCGTCGTGCGCCGAGCGAGGTTCCCCGACGCTTGGGCGCCACCTGGCGGGACGGGGCTATTGCCCATGATCAGAGCATATGATCTGGTCCGGGCGGCCCCGCCGCGTCCTCCTGGGGATGCTGGCTTGCGTCGGTTCCCGGCGCCGCGAGCGCCATGGCATAGTGCAGGCGGATCATCGGCGCGTGCCGCTCGGCGGGAGAGACGTGTCGGAAGAGGAGACCACGCGGCGTCATGGCGGCCAGCGACAGCGACAAATCTCGGCTTGACGACGCCGCCCGCGCCGGCTGGCTGTATTTCATCGCCGGCCACACCCAGGACGAGATCGCCCGGATGCTGCAGGTCTCGCGCGCCTCGGCGCAGCGGCTGGTGTCGCTGTGCCTCGCCGAGCGGCTGATCACCTTCCGGCTCGAGCACCCGATCGCCTCCTGCATGGCGCTCGCGGCGCAGCTCAGGGAGCGATTCGCGCTGGTGCATTGCGAGGTGGTGCCGACCGATCCGGCCGCGCCGACCACAGCGTCCGGGATCGCCGAGCGCTGCGCCAACCTGCTGGAGACGACCTTGCGGGCCGAGACGCCGGTCATCATCGCGCTCGGCACCGGGCGGGCGGTGCGCGCCGCGGTCGAGCGCGTCACGCCGATCGATCGGCCCGAACATCAGATCGTCTCGCTGGTCGGCAACATCCTGGCGGACGGCTCGGCGAGCTTCTTCGACACCGTCGGCCGGCTCGCCGACCGCACCGGCGCGCGGCATTATCCGATGCCGCTGCCGTTCCTGATGGGCAGCGAGGACGAGCGCGACCGCATGGTCCGGCTGGATGCCATCGCCAAGGTCAAGGCGGTCGCCGACAAGGCCGATCTCAAGCTGGTCGGCATCGGCCAGATGGACCAGAAGGCGCAGATGCATGTCGACGGCTTCGTCACCCGCGACGAGCTCACCGAGATGATGCGGCTCGGGGCCATCGGCGAAATCACCGGCTGGGCCTATGACGCCAGCGGCAAGGTGATCGCAGGCGGCACCAACCGCCGCCTCACCAGCATTCCGCCCGAGGTGCCGGCGCGCGCCATGACGATCGCGGCGGCGCTGGGGCCGGCGAAGATCCCGGCGATCCGCGCCGCGCTGACCGGTCGTCTCATCAACGGCCTGATCACCGACGAGGCCACCGCGCGCGCCGTTCTGGCTTGACGTCGCTCAACTCTCTCCTCTCGTCATTCCGGGGCATTCGCGCCAGCGAATGAGCCCGGAATCCATAACCCCAGGCCGACGTTTCGAGACGAGATGCCCACGACAAGTGTGCCCCGCACTCCTCCCTGTGGGTATGGGTTCCGGGCTCGTGCTTGCGCGAGCCCCGGAACGACGCGTGGGGAGAGGGGCGCCATGTTCAGCGGCGCTTCAAACGCATGGCAATAGCCTGTCGCACCGCACAACCTGTAGACGCGGGCGCATGCTTGACAAAGCCCGACCAGTGTTGTGAACATCAGCTCATCCCGTGAGCATATGTTCAAAAGACGCGGGAATGGGAGGAGACCGTGAAGACCATCTTCACTCGCACGCGCACGCTTGCCGCCCTGATGGGCGCCGCCACGCTGCTGACTGCATTGCCCGCATCGGCCGAGACGACCCTGACCATCGCCACCGTCAACAATGGCGACATGATCCGGATGCAGGGCCTGACCGGCGAATTCACCAAGGCCAATCCCGACATCCAGGTGAAGTGGGTGACTCTGGAAGAGAACGTGCTGCGCCAGCGCGTCACCACCGACATCGCCACCAAGGGCGGCCAGTTCGACATCCTCACCATCGGCACCTACGAAGTCCCGATCTGGGCCAAGAAGAACTGGCTGGTGCCGCTCGACAAGCTCGGCGCCGATTATGACGCGGGCGACATCCTGCCGAAGATCAAGGACGCGGTGTCCGTCGACGGCAAGCTCTACGCCGCGCCGTTCTATGGCGAGAGCTCGATGGTGATGTACCGCACCGACCTGTTCGACAAGGCCGGGCTGAAGATGCCGGAGAGCCCGACCTGGGACTTCGTCATCGACGCCGCCAAGAAGCTCACCGACAAGCAGGCCGGCGTGTTCGGCATCTGCCTGCGCGGCAAGGCCGGCTGGGGCGAGAACATGGCGTTCCTGACCGCGATGTCGAACTCGTTCGGCGCGCGCTGGTTCGACGAGAAATGGCAGCCGCAGTTCAACACGCCGGAATGGAAGAAGACGCTGTCGACCTATGTCGAGCTGATGAAGGAAGCGGGCCCTCCCGGCGCCAGCTCGAACGGCTTCAACGAGAACCTCGCTCTGTTCAACTCCGGCAAATGCGCGATGTGGATCGACGCCACCGTGGCGGCCTCGTTCGTGACCAATCCGAAGGAGTCCAAGGTCGCCGACAAGGTCGGCTTCGCGCTGGCGCCGAACACCGGCCTCGGCAAGAACGCCAACTGGCTGTGGGCCTGGAGCCTCGCGGTGCCCGCCGGCTCCAAGAAGGTCGAGGCGGCGGAGAAGTTCATCGCCTGGGCGACCAGCAAGGACTATCTCAAGCTCGTCGCCTCGAAGGATGGCTGGGCCAACGTGCCGCCGGGGACGCGCACCTCGCTCTACAAGAACGAGGAGTACCTGAAGGTCGCGCCGTTCGCCAAGCTGACCTTGGCTTCGATCGACGCCGCCGATCCGAACCATCCGACGGTGAAGCCGGTGCCTTATGTCGGCGTGCAATACGCCGCCATTCCTGAATTCCAGGGCATCGGCACCGCGGTCGGGCAGCAGTTTTCTGCCGCGCTCGCCGGATCGATGACAGTGGATGCGGCGCTCGCGGCGGCACAGTCCGCCACCGAACGTGAGATGAAACGCGCCGGCTACATCAAATAGGCGTGCCAAGTCTATCAGCTCGACAAGAAACTCCTCCCGAGCTGATCACTGGCGGCCATCCCTCCCCATGGGGATGGCCGCATTTTCTCTCTGGTCTAACGCGAGATCCGTAGGGTGGGCAAAGCGCAGCTACCGCCGCGCCACGAGCCGCTGCCGACGAATGCGCCCTCTCCCCTTGCGGGAGAGGGCATCAGCAGCCCATCCGCGCGCTCGGTTGGGTGAGGGGTATGTCTCCGCAAGCGGAGTTCGGCGAGAGAAACCCCTCACCCGACCGAGCTTGCCGCACTTTCCTAAATGCCCTCTCCCGCAAGGGGAGAGGGCGCAGTAACGGGCACCGCGCTCGAGCGCTACGGTGAGAGTTGTTTAGTGCGACAGCAAGCTGTCACCTCGTCATTGCGAGGAGCGAAGCGACGAAGCAATTCAGAGTCCCATCGACGCCCCTAGATTTCGTCGTTTCGCTTGCAATGACGGCAGTGTTCATCGAGCAGAATGGATCGCGACATGGCCACCCGACAAACCCAACTGCTCGCCCGGGCGCTGATGTCGCCGGCGGTGATCCTGCTGTTCATCTGGATGATCGTGCCGCTGGCGCTGACGATCTACTTCTCGACCTTGCATTACAGCCTGCTCGATCCCGGCTCGGAAAGCTTCGTCGGCTTCGAGAACTTCACCTACTTCCTCACCGATCCGGCCTTCCTCGCCTCGCTGCAGAATACGCTGGTGCTGGTCGGCTCGGTGCTGCTGCTGACCATCGGCCTCGGCATTCCCCTTGCGATCCTGCTCGACCAGCCCGTGATCGGCCGCAACATCATCCGCCTGATGGTGATCGCGCCGTTCTTCGTGATGCCGACGGTCAGCGCGCTGGTGTGGAAGAACCTGCTGATGCACCCGGTGTCCGGCCTGTTCGCGTGGATCGCGACCTCGCTCGGAATGACACCGGTCGACTGGTTCACCGACGCGCCGCTGCTCGCGGTCATCTTCATCGTGGCCTGGCAGTGGCTGCCGTTCGCCACGCTCATCCTGCTGACCGCGCTGCAGTCGCTCGACGAGGAGCAGAAGGAGGCCGCCGAGATGGACGGCGCCAGCGCGCTGTCGCGCTTCATCTACCTGACTGTGCCGCATCTGGCGCGCCCGATCACGGTGGTGATCCTGATCGAGACCATCTTCCTGCTCACGGTGTTTGCCGAGATCTTCGTCACAACCGGCGGCGGGCCGGGGCTGCAGACCACCAACATCGCCTTCCTGGTCTATTCGCAGGCGCTGATCCAGTTCGACGTCGGCACCGCCTCGGCCGGCGGCCTCGTCGCGGTGGTCATCGCCAACATCGTCGCCTTCTTCCTGGTCCGCATCGTCGGCCGTAACCTCGAGGCGTAACACCATGGCGCGCAAGGTCACCGGACGTCATGTCGCGATCTCGACCGTGGCCGCGTGGCTGGCGGGGTTCGTGATCTTCTTCCCGATCCTGTGGATGGTGCTGGCGAGCTTCAAGACCGAGCTGGAGGCGTTCGCGACGCCGCCCTCGTTCCTGTTCTTCCACTGGACCACCGAGAACTACGTCACCGTGCAGGAGCGCAGCGACTATCTGCACCACGCGCTGAACTCGCTGATCGTCGCCGGCGGCTCGACCCTGATCGCGATGCTGATCGCCATTCCGGCGGCGTGGTCGATGGCGTTTGCGCCGACCAGGCGCACCAAGGACATCCTGCTCTGGATGCTCTCGACCAAGATGATGCCGCCGGTCGGCGTGCTCGTTCCGATCTATCTGATCTACAAGAACATGGGGCTGCTCGATACGCGGACTGGGCTGGTCTTCATCCTGTGCCTCGGCAATCTGCCGATCGTGATCTGGATGCTGTTCACCTACTTCAAGGAGATCCCCAAGGACATTCTCGAGGCAGCGCGAATGGACGGCGCCACGATCGGGCGCGAGCTGATCTACGTGCTGACGCCGATGGCGATCCCGGGCCTCGCCTCGACCCTGCTGCTCAACCTGATACTGGCCTGGAACGAGGCGTTCTGGACCTTGAACCTGTCGACCCTGGAGGCGGCGCCGCTGACGACCTTCATCGCCTCCTATTCGAGCCCCGAAGGCCTGTTCTGGGCGCGGCTGTCGGCGGCTTCGACGCTCGCGATCGCGCCGATCCTGATCATCGGCTGGTTCAGCCAGAAGCAGCTCGTGCGCGGGCTGACCTTCGGCGCAGTGAAGTAATAAAGGGGCTGAATCATGGGACGGATCACGCTTGAGGGTGTGCAGAAATCGTTCGGGCCGGTCCACATCATCAAGGGCGCCGACCTCGACATTCCCGACGGTGCCTTCGTGGTGTTCGTCGGCCCCTCCGGCTGCGGCAAGACCACGCTGCTGCGCCTGATCGCAGGGCTGGAAGATGTCTCCGGCGGCCGCATCCTGATCGACGGCAACAATGTCGTCGACGTGCCGCCGGCCAAGCGCGGCCTGTCGATGGTGTTCCAGTCCTATGCGCTGTATCCGCACATGAGCGTGCGCGGCAACATCGCCTTCGGCCTGAAGATGGCCGGGCTGCCAAAGGCCGAGATCAACAGCAAGGTCGAGGCCGCCGCGGCGACCTTGAACCTCACGCCCTATCTCGACCGCAAGCCGCGCGAGCTCTCCGGCGGCCAGCGCCAGCGCGTCGCGATCGGCCGCGCCATCGTGCGCGAGCCGAAAGCGTTCCTGTTCGACGAGCCGCTATCCAATCTCGATGCCGCGCTGCGGGTGCAGATGCGGCTCGAGGTGACGCGGCTGCAGAAGCAGCTCGGGACCACGGCGATCTACGTCACGCACGACCAGGTCGAGGCCATGACCATGGCCGACAAGATCGTGGTGCTGAACGCCGGCCGCATCGAGCAATATGGCTCGCCGATCGAGCTCTATCAGCGCCCCGCCAATCTCTTCGTCGCCGGCTTCATCGGCTCGCCGAAGATGAACTTCATCACCGGCGCGGAAGCGGACAAGCACCATGCGACCACGATCGGCGTGCGGCCCGAGCATGTCGCGGTCGTCGATGAGGGCGGCGGGGGCTGGCTCGGCAAGGTCGTGATCGCCGAGCATCTCGGCAGCGACACCTTTCTCTACGTCGACGCCGGCGCGCTGGGCACGCTGACAGTGCGCGTCGTCGGCGAGAAACGGCTCAGTGCCGGCGACGCTGTAACGCTGCGGCCCGAGCCCAGCCGCATCTACCGCTTCGACCAGAGCGGCAATTCGATCTTCGCATGAGAGGTGACGTCCCCTCCGGGCGTCAACGACAACAACGGACCACGACGATGTATCTCGAAAAATTCAAACTGAACGGCAAGACCGCGTTGGTCACCGGCGGCGGGCAGGGCATCGGCCTGGCCTGCGTCGAGGCGCTGGCGGAGGCGGGCGCGCATGTGGTGATCGCCGATCGGGATGCGAAGGCGGCCGCGGACGCACAGGCGGCGATGAAGGCCAAGGGCTTCACCACCGAGACCGCGCTGATGGACGTGACCAATTCGGCGCAGGTTACGGCGGTCGCCGACGATCTGGTGGCGCGCTACGGCAAGGTGGACATCCTCGTCAACAATGCCGGCATCGCGCGCAGCGAGACACCGGCCGAGACCGTCACCGACGAGCACTGGCTCAACGTGCTCGATGTCAACCTCAACGGCACCTTCTGGTGCTGCCGCGCCTTCGGCCAGCACATGCTGGCGGCCAAGAGCGGCAGCATCGTCAATATCGGCTCGATGTCCGGCTTCATCGTCAACAAGCCGCAGGAGCAGTGCTTCTACAATGCGTCCAAGGCCGCGGTGCACCATCTGACCAAGTCGCTGGCGGCCGAGTGGGGGGCGCGCGGCATCCGCGTCAACGCGGTGGCGCCGACCTATATCGAGACGCCGCTCAACGCCTTCGTGAAGAGCAATCCGCGCATGTACGACGCCTGGATCGGCGGAACCCCAATGGGCCGCATGGGTCAGGTCGAGGAGATCGCCTCGGTGGTGCTGTTCCTGGCCTCCGAGGCGGCAAGTTTGATGACCGGCAGCGTCGTCGTTGTCGATGGCGGCTACACTTGCTGGTAAGCTCTCGTCAAATTGACGGGAGCGGAACATGCAGGCCTTTGTCGGTGTCGATGTCGGCACGACCAGCACGCGCGCCGGAATTTTCGACAGTCACGGTCGGCTGCTTGCCGCGGCGCGGCATCCGATCCAGACCTGGCATGAGGCCGGCGATGTCGTCGAGCAATCGTCCGACGACATCTGGCGCGCGTGCTGCGCGTCGGTCAAAGCCGCGCTGGCGGAAGCGGGGATCGCGCCGGATCTGATCAGGGGCATCGGCTTCGATGCGACCTGCTCGCTGGTGGCGCTCGATCCCACGGGCGCGCCGGTCACGGTCAGCAGCTCCGGCGACGCCCGCCGCAACGTCATCGTCTGGATGGATCATCGCGCGCTGACGGAGGCACGCGACATCAATGCGACCGGGGACGACGTGCTGCGCTATGTCGGCGGCTCGATCTCGCCGGAAATGGAGATGCCCAAGCTCTTGTGGCTGAAGCGGCATCTCCGCAAGAGCTTCGACGCCGCCGGCCACTTCTTCGATCTGGCCGACTTCCTGACCTGGCGCGCGTCAGGCTCGCTGGCGCGCTCGATGTGCACGGTCACCTGCAAATGGAATTATCTCGCCCACGAGACGCGCTGGAGCGCAGCCTATTTCCGGCGCATCGGGCTGGACGATTTCGTCGCAGACGATTACGCGCGGATCGGCACCGAGATCGTCGCACCGGGCACGCCGCTCGGCCACGGGCTGTCCCGCGTCGCAGCCGAAGAGCTCGGGCTGGCCCCGGGCACGCCGGTCGGCGCCGCGCTGATTGATGCCCATGCCGGCGGCATCGGCGCCATCGGTGGCCGAGCGGCTGACGGCGGTGAGGTGAATGTCTGCGACCGCCTCGCCTACATCATGGGGACCTCGGCCTGCATCATGGCGACGACGCAGGCGCCGTCCTTCGTGCCCGGCGTATGGGGACCTTATTATCAAGGCATGGTGCCTGGGTCCTGGCTCAACGAGGGTGGCCAGTCCGCCGCGGGCGCGGCGATCGACCATCTGCTGCGCTCGCACCCGGCCTCTGTCGAGGCGACCGCTGCGGCGCGCGCGGAAGGGCTCGACCTGATCAGCCTGCTCGAAAAACGGATCATGGCGCGGGTGCCCAATGCCGGCAGTGCGGCGCTGCTGGCCCGTGATCTCCACATTCTTCCGGAATTTCTCGGCAACCGCTCGCCCTATGCCGATCCGGATTCGCGCGCCGTCATTGCTGGCCTCGATCTAGATGCCGATATCGCGGCGCTGGAGCGGCTGTTCGTGGCGGGGTTGTGCGGGCTCGCCTATGGCCTGGCCGACGTGATCGATGCCTTCGCCGCCAATGGCGTCACCAGCCGCACGCTGGTGATGGCCGGCGGCGCCTCGCGCAGCCCACTGGTGCGCCAGATCATGGCCGATACGACCGGGTTGACGGTGGCGCTGCCGGGGACCCAGGAGCCGGTGCTGCTCGGGGCGGCCATGCTGGGCGCGGTCGCCAGCGGCGCCTTCCGCTCGATCGTCGACACGATGGCCTCGATGTCCACGCTGGGGCGTCTCAGCGACCCGACCGATCCGAACATCGCGGCCTTCCATCGCCGCAAGCGGCGCATCCACGGCATGCTACGGACGCTTGATCGCGAGAGCCGTTCCGTGATGCATGGGGGCCACGGGGAGGCATGACCATGATCCTGAGCTGCGGTGATGCGCTGATCGATTTCGTCCCGGCCAGATTGCCCGACGGGCGCGATGCCTTGCGGCCCGTGGTCGGCGGCTCGTGCCTGAACGTCGCCGTCGGTGTGGCCCGGCTCGGTGCGCCCACGGGCTTCGTCGGTGGCATCTCGACCGACCTGTTCGGCAGCATGATCGCGGCGCATGCGGAAGGCTCGGACGTCGATCTCGGCTATGCCACGCGCAGCGCCGACCAGACCACGTTGGCCTTCGTGCGCCATGTCGGCAACGAGGCGCAATACGCCTTCTACGACGCCGAGACCGCGGCCCGGAAATGGACCTTCCGGCCCGGCGCGATCCCCTTTGCAGAGATCAACGCCATCCATGTCGGCTCGACCACGCTGATCCACGAGCAGGGCGCCCGAGAGACCCGTGCGCTGATCGCCGCGACGCAAGGCGGGGTGACGATCTCGTTCGACCCGAACTGCCGGCCGAATCTCGTGACCGACAAGGCCGCCTATTGCGCCGGCATGGATGGATTTGCCGCGAGCGCCGACCTGATCAAGATGTCGGATGTGGATTTCGACTATCTGCATGGCCACGACGATTACGCCGCACGGGCCGACGCGCTGCTTTCGCGCGGCACCAGCCTGGTCGTCGTCACCCGCGGCCCCAACGGGGCGCTCGGCTGGCATGCGCAGGCCGGCGCGGTCGAGGTCTCGGTCCCCCAGGTCGAGGTGGTCGATACGATCGGCGCCGGCGATACGTTCCAGGCGGGGCTCCTGTTCGCGTTGCGCAAGCTCGGCCGCATCGGCCGGGAGGCCCTGAAGGCGTTGAGCCAGACTGAAATGCGCAAGGCGCTCGCCTTTGCCGGGGCGTGTGCGGCCGTCACCTGCACCCGCGAGGGCGCCGACCCGCCGCGCTGGGACGACATGGCTGCAACCTGGGATCGCCTGGGCTGAAGCACCCCATTGCACTCGTCATTCGGAACTGGTTGGCTGTTCCCCCGTCATATGTGAGGTCCGGACAGCGGAGCGCGATCGCGAAGCGTCCTTGTCGGGGCCGCCGAAATCATGACGCGACAACGAGTTGCAGGGAGGAGAACTATGGCAGTCGCCGCCAGGACCGAGCCGCTGTCCCGTCACGCGCTGGCCTTCGTGCTGGCGGGCGGCCGCGGCAGCCGCCTGCTCGAACTCACCGACCGGCGTGCCAAGCCGGCGGTCTATTTCGGCGGCAAGTCGCGCATCATCGATTTCGCGCTGTCGAACGCCGTCAATTCCGGCATCCGGCGCATCGCCGTGGCGACACAGTACAAGGCGCACAGTCTGATCCGGCATCTGCAGATGGGCTGGAACTTCTTCCGTCCCGAGCGCAACGAGAGCTTCGACATCCTTCCGGCGAGCCAGCGCGTCTCCGAGACCATGTGGTACGTCGGCACGGCCGACGCCGTGTACCAGAACATCGACATCCTCGAGACCTACAACACGAAATACATCGTCGTGCTGGCCGGCGACCACATCTACAAGATGGACTACGAGCTGATGCTGCAGCAGCATGTCGACCAGCGCGCCGACGTCACCGTGGGCTGCCTGGAGATGCCGCGTGAGGAATCCTCAGGCTTCGGCATCATGCACATCAACGATGACGACACGATCCGCGACTTCATCGAGAAGCCGGCCGATCCGCCGCCGATGCCGGGCAAGCCCGACAAGTCGCTCGCCAGCATGGGCATCTATGTGTTCGACGCCAAGTTCCTGTTCGAGGAGCTGAAGCGCGATGCTGCCGACCCGAACTCGAACCATGATTTCGGACGTGACGTCATTCCCCACATCGTCAGGAACGGCCGCGCCGTCGCCCATCAGTTCTCGCGCTCCTGCGTTCGTGCCGATCACGATCCGCGCAGCTACTGGCGTGACGTCGGAACCGTCGACGCCTATTGGGCCGCCAATCTCGACCTGACGGACGTCGTGCCGGAGCTCGATCTCTACGACCGCTCCTGGCCGATCTGGACCTATTCGGAGATCACGCCGCCGGCTAAATTCGTTCACGACACGGATGGCCGCCGTGGCGAGGCGACCTGCTCGCTGGTCTCCGGCGGCTGCATCGTCTCCGGCGCACAGGTGCAGCGCTCGCTGCTGTTCACCGGGGCGCACCTGCATTCCTACGCCAGAGTGCAGAACGCGGTGCTGCTGCCCTACGTCAACGTCGCCCGCCACGCCCGCCTGACCAACGTCGTGGTCGACCGCGGCGTGCAGATTCCGGAAGGGCTGGTTGTCGGCGAGGATCCGGAGTTCGACGCCAAGCGGTTCAGGACCACGGAGAACGGCGTGACCTTGATTACCCAGCCGATGATCGATGGGCTCAATTCATGACGCCGCTGCGCGTTCTGTCGGTTGCCTCCGAGGTCTATCCCATCGTCAAGACAGGCGGTCTCGCCGACGTCGTCGGCGCGCTGCCCTGGGCGCTGCTGGCCGAGGACGTCGAGGTCCGCACGCTGATTCCCGGCTATCCCGCCGTGATGAAGGCGCTGGAGCAGGCCAGCGAGATCAGCTCATTGCCGAACTTCTTCGGCGGCAACGCCCGGCTGCTCGGCGGCAGCCATGGTGCGCTCGATCTGTTCGTGCTCGATGCGCCGCATCTCTACGACCGCGAGGGCAACCCCTATCTGGGGCCCGACGGCAAGGATTGGCCAGACAATGCGTTCCGCTTTGCCGCGCTGGCCCGCGCGGCGTCCTATATCGGGCTCGGCGCGGTGCCGGCCTTCGTCCCCGACATCGTCCACGGTCACGACTGGCAGGCCGGGCTGGTGCCGGCCTATCTGCTCTACAGCCACCGGCCGCATCCGGGCACGGTCATGACGGTGCACAATCTGGCGTTCCAGGGCCGCTTCCCCCGTCATTTCCTGCCGCCGCTCGGACTGCCGCCGGAATCGTTCTCGATCTACGGCCTCGAATATTACGGCGACATCAGCTTCCTCAAGGCGGGGTTGCAGTTCGCCGACAAGATCACGACGGTGTCGCCGACCTATGCGCGGGAGATCCAGAGCGACGAGCACGGCATGGGCCTCGGCGGCCTGCTGCGGCAGCGATCGTCCGACCTCGTTGGCATCCTCAACGGGATCGACACGGCGGTGTGGGATCCCGGCAGCGATCCGGCGATCGCCTCTCATTTCGGCATCGACCGGATCGAGGCGCGGGCGCCCAACAAGGCTGCGCTGCAGACGCGCATGGGCCTGCAGGTGGCGCCGGAGACGTTCCTGCTCGGCGTCGTCAGCCGGTTGACCTCGCAGAAGGGGCTCGACCTGCTGCTGTCCTGCCTGCCGACCTTGACCAGTAGCGGCATCCAGCTGGCCCTGCTCGGCGACGGCGAGGCCGAGCTGCGCGACGCGTTCCGCGCCGCGGCCGCGAACGATCCCGGAAAGATCGGCGTCGTCATCGGCTACGACGAGGGCTTGGCGCATCTCATCCAGGCCGGCTGCGACGCGCTGGTCGTGCCGTCGCGGTTCGAGCCGTGCGGGCTGACACAGCTCTGCGCGTTGCGTTATGGCGCGCTGCCGATCGTCACTGCGGTGGGCGGTCTCGCCGACACCGTCATTGACGAGACGGAGGCCGGCGTCGCCGCGACCGGGTTCAAGTGCGCGTCCGTGACAGCGGAGGCGCTCGACCAGACCCTGCGCCGCGCCGCTGCGGCCTTCTACGCCGCGCGCAGCAACGCCTCGAATTGGACCCGCATGCAGCTCAACGCGATGCTGACCGACGTCTCCTGGCGCCACCGCGCCGGTCGTTATGCCGAACTCTACCGGCAGATCGTCGCGCAGCGGCGTCCGGCAGGCTGAGCGCCGCGGCGTGCGGGTCAGGACGCCTATGTCTCGATGAGAACCTTCAACGCATGGGTCTTGGCCGCGGCGCCGAACGTCTCGTAGGCATCGAGGATCTGATCAAGCCTGAAGCGGTGGGTGATCAGCCGCTTCGGCTCGAGCTTGCGCGACTGCACGGTCTTCAGCAGCATCGGCGTCGTCACCGTATCGACCAGCCGTGTCGTGATCGCGATGTTGCGGTCCCACAGCTTCTCCAGATGCAGATCGGCCTTGACCCCGTGCACGCCGACATTGGCAATCACACCGCCGGGGGCGATGATGTCTTCGCAGGTGACGAACGTCGCGGGCACGCCGACCGCCTCGATCGCCGTGTCGACGCCGCGGCCGTTCGTCAGGGCCATGACCTTGTCGACCGCCTTGCCGTCGGTGTTGTTGATGACGCTGGTGGCGCCGAAGCGGGTGGCGACCTCGAGCCGGTTGTCGTCGAGGTCGATCATGATGATCTCGGCCGGCGAATAGAATTGTGCCGTCAGCAGCGCCGCCAATCCAATCGGACCGGTGCCGACGATCGCCACCGTCGAACCCGGCTCGACCTTGCCGTTGAGCACGCCGCATTCGAAACCGGTCGGGAGGATGTCGCTCAACATCACCAGCGCGTCCTCCTCGGTGCCCGCGGGCACGTGGTAGAGGCTGGTGTCGGCGTGAGGCGTCCGCACATACTCCGCCTGGGTGCCGTCGATCTTGTTGCCGAGGATCCAGCCGCCGTGGCGGCAGTGCGAATACATGCCGCGCCGGCAATAGTCGCACGTTCCACAGGCCGAAATGCAGGAAACGATGACGTGGTCGCCCGGCTTGAACGCGCGCACGGCGCTGCCGACCGCATCGACCACACCGACACCCTCGTGACCGAGAATGCGGCCCGGCGTACATGTCGGCACGTCACCCTTGAGAATATGAAGGTCGGTCCCGCAGATCGTCGTCTTCAGGATTTTGACCACCGCGTCGCCCGGCTCGATGACGGTCGGCTTCGGGCGCTCGTCCAGGGATTTCTTGCCGGGACCATGATAGACCAGGGCTTTCATGACTTACCTCCGCAGGTTTCTGCCCGGAGGATGGATGGCGCAAGAGAGGTCGCGCGCCGTTGAGGCGTATCAATCCTGACCAGAGTCCCTATCACTATCGTGTGTCCCGGGTGGCCAGGGCGAGATGCGGACGGCGGACGCGCGTCGCGCCTCCAATGCAGTCCAGCCCGGCTCAGATCACATGCGCATCGCTCTGGACGCATCGGCGCGGCTCGCGGATAGTCTCCCGGCTTCCTACCATTCCGCGTGAGATTTCATGACCGACAGCCAGCCTTCGTCCGTGTCCTTCGACCTGATCATCCGCGGCGGCACCGTCATCGACGGCACGCGTGCGCCACGCTTCGAGGCTGATATCGGCATCAAGGATGGCCGCATCGTCGCCATCGGCGGGTTTGACGGCCGGAAGGCCACGCGCGTGATCGACGCCACCGGCCTCATCGTTGCGCCGGGCTTCATCGACTCCCACACCCATGACGACAGCGCCGTGCTGGTCGATCCCGACATGACCTGCAAGGTCTCGCAGGGCGTGACCTCCGTCGTGACCGGCAATTGCGGCGTCAGCATCGCGCCGCTGAAGCCAGGCTCGCCGCGGCCGATGCCGCTCGGCTTGCTATCGCCAAGCGAGGGACAGGTGGTCGAGTATGCCGCGTTCGCCGACTACGTCGCCGCGTTGCGCGCGGCGCCGGCTGCGGTCAACGTCGCGCCGATGGTCGGCCACACCGCGCTGCGCGCCTCGGTCGTGAGCGATCTCGGCCGGGCCGCGACGGACGTGGAGATCGCCGAGATGCGCGCGCATGTGCAGGAGGCGCTCGATGCCGGCGCCATCGGGGTTTCGACAGGGACGTTCTATCCGCCGGCGGAGGCGGCGCCGACCGAGGAGATCATCGAGGTCTGCCGTCCGCTCACCGGCAGCGGCGGCGTGTATGCGACGCATATGCGCAACGAGGCGAACGAGGTCATCCAATCGCTGGAGGAAAGCTTCGCCATCGGCAAGGCACTCGACGTCCAGGTCGTGATCTCGCATCACAAGGTGGTGGGCCCTGCCAATTTCGGCCGCACCAGGGAGACGCTGCCGCTGATCACCAAGGCGATGAGCTGCCAGTGCGTCGCGCTCGACTGCTATCCCTACAACGCCTCCTCGACCATGCTGCACACCGACCCGGCCAAGCTGCAGGTCAAGGTCGTCGTCGCGGCCTCCGGACCCCATCCGGAAGTGGCGGGGCGCGATCTCGCCGACATCGCCGCCGATTGGGGCGTCGACCGGCTCGAAGCCGCGAAGCGGCTGCAGCCGGCGTCGGCGATCTACTTCGCGATGGACGAGGCCGACGTGCAGACCATCCTCGCCTTCGAGCCGACCATGATCGGCTCCGACGGCCTGCCGTTCGGCGAGCGTCCGCATCCGCGGCTCTGGGGCACATTCCCGCGTGTGCTCGGCTACTACTGCCGCGAGCTCGAGCTGTTCCCGCTGGAAACTGCGGTGTGGAAGATGAGCGGGCTGACGGCGCAGAATTTCGGCATCAAGGGACGCGGCACGCTCGCGGTCGGCAACCATGCCGACATCACGCTGTTCGATGCGGCCAGCGTGCGCGACGGCGCGACCTATGATGCCCCCTGCGTGCCGGCCGCCGGCATCGAGGCCGTCATCGTCAATGGCGCGCTGACCTGGTGGCAGGGCGCGCATCAGAAGGCGCATGCGGGGCAGGTGATCACCCGCGGTACGCTGCAGTGAGCTACGTGGCCATCGCGCGCGCGAATTCCGGGTAGCATTCCGCGAGCTCGTCGCGGATCCGGCCGCGGATCAGCTCGACCGTGGCGCGATCAGGGCCGGCCGTCGCCGGCACGAGTTCCGGCGCCGCGTATTCGAACCCGGTTCGGTCGCGGACGTCCTCGGCCGTGTAGCCGGGATGCACCGAGCGCAGCCGGAAGCCGCCGCGCTCGCGGTCGAAATCGAACAGCGCCAGGTTGGTCAGCAGCGCATGCGGGCCGCCGCGCCGCTTCACCTCCGGCGTGGTCGCGGCGGCGCTGACGAAGTCCACCTTCGGCACCAGCACGCGCGGCGAATGCTCCTCGCGAAACAGGATCACCCGCGGGATCAGATGATAGAGATAGGCCGAGCCGAACGAGCCCGGCCAGCGCACGTCCATCCGCGGATAGTCGCCGGTGCCGACCAGGTTGATATTCCCGGCACCGTCGATCTGGCCGCCGCCGAGAAAGAACGCGTCGACGCGGCCCTGCGCGGCGCAGTCGAACAGCTCGACGCCGCCATTGGTGAAGAAATTGTGCCGGCTGGAGCCGAGGATCGAGATGCGGACCGGCGGCTTGCCCCTTTGCGCGTTGCGTGCGCGCAGCAGCATCGCGCCGGCCGCCGGGACCGGCGACGAGGCGCCGACGGCGACGTGGCGGACGCCGTCGAGCAGGTCGGCGATGACGGTGATCAGCAGTTCCTTGCGCGCGCGCTCGTCGTGCATGGTCATGCCACCTCCTTGCTGCGGCTCAGGAAGGCGGAAAGATAGGTGCGAAAGCCTTCGTCCGTACGCGCCATCGCGGCGTAGCGCGAAAGCTCCGCGCCATCGGTCTCGTATTCGTCCCACAGCGGCAGCGGCCAGGCGCCGTTCTCGGCGACCGCGATGGCATCGACATAGAGCGCCGGCAGTACGCCGGCGGCCGAGTCTTCGGTCGCCATCAGATCGCGATCGACGATGCGCTCGACGGTGACCAGCGTGCGCTTCGCCGCATAGGCCATGGTCGCCAGCTCACGGTAGCGGCCGATGCGGACGTTGCCGAAGCGGTCCGCCTCGGGCGCGTGGAACAGTGCCACGTCGGGCGTGATCGCCGGCACCACGACGACCTTGCCGGGCTCGCCGATTGGACTGTCGATCACCTTCCAGTCGGGGCGGATCCGCAGCAGGTCACTGCCGATGATGCCGGCGATCGGCATGAACGGCACGCCCTTCTGCCCGGCCAGCAGGCCGGCATGGATCGCAGGGCAGGTGGCATCGCGCAAGGTGATGCTGCCGTCGCGCACGGCCGCGACGAAGCGCGGTGCGCCGCCGGCCTCGCCGAGCGAAACGGCGCTGGTTTCCACCACCGCGGCCACGCCGGCGCCGATCAGCAGATCGGCCTGGAGGCCTGATATCGGCACGCAGACGAGATGCAGTCCGGTGAGGCCGGCCTCGATCATGGCCGCCGTCGCCGCCATCGAGACGCCGGCACGGTCGACCGGGATCGCGATCGATTGCCCCGGTGCGATGGATGCGACGAGCGCCTCCCGGCCGACCATCTCCGTCATCGGCGTATCCTCCCGTTGTTGCTTTGCCGCGCAGTGTAGCGATGCCCTGCGGACCTGTCAGTGCTCGTATGCGATCGTCGAGCCACGGATGATGAGCTCCGGCGCCAGTACGATGTGGTCGGTCGCTGCCTCGCGCCCGGCAAGACGGTCGAGCAGAAGCCGCGCGGCGGCTTCGCCCATGTCGCGCTGGGCGATCCGCACCGTGGTCAGCGGCGGCGCGACCATGTCGACAAATGGCATGTCGTTGTGGCCGACCACGGAGACATCGCCGGGGCAGGCGAGGCCGCGCGCGGCGAGCGCATCATAGACGCCGAGCGCCAGCAGGTCATTGGCGGCGACGATGGCGGTTGGGCGCGTCCGCCGCGCGAGCAGGCGCAGCGCAGCCTCGCGACCCGCCGCCCGCGTATAGGCTTCGACGGCTTCGACCGGCGCATGGCGGGCGGACAGTCCCGCAGCCGCGATGCTGGCCTCGAAGCCGGCGCGGCGGCGCGCGCCGGTCGAGATGTGCTGCGGGCCCGCGACGTGACCGATGCGGCGGTGGCCGAGCGCGACGAGATGCTGGACGGCGAGACGCATGCCGGCGGCATCGTCGCTGGCTGCCGAGGGCAGGAGTCCAGCGGCATCGACGCGATTGACCAGCACCACCGGCAGCGCCGCGTCCAGGCAGTGCTTCACGACATCGTCGCGCAAGCTCACCGTCGCCAGCACCAGACCGTCGACGCCGCGGGCAATCAGCCGGTCGACCAGATCCTGCTCCGAGCCCTTGCTGCCGACGTCGACGACGATCGTCGCATAGCCCTCGGCGTTGAGATGATCGGCGATGCCGGACAGCACGGGCGGGAAGCCGGGATCGGCAATATCGGGCGCGAGCACACCGATCAGGCCGCTGCGCCCGGTGCGCAGGCCCTTGGCGGCCATGTTCAGCCGATAGCCGAGCGCGTTGGCGGCGGCCTGGATCCGCTCCACGACATCGCCCGCCACCAGATGCTTCATGGCCGGGCTGAGCGCGCGCGACACCGTGGAGGGATGCACGTCACAGCGCGCGGCGACATCCTTGATCGTCGGGCGTGAGGACGCCGTTGCGCGCGGGCTCCTTGTCGATGGCGACGTCCGTTTCATCTCCGCTCCCCGATGCCGCAGCGCAGCGATGTTTTGATCGCGCGGTACCTTGACACATTTTGCGTGCGTGCAATAAATCCGGCTCTGCAATCGATTGCAATAGCACAATGGGAAACGCCCACATGACAGCCAGCGCGCTGAAGCCGCATCTGGTCAGCCCGGAGCATCTCGATCCGCATTGGCGCTGGGGGCGGGCGATTCCGTCGCATGGCCATGTCTCGGTGGATTTCGAGCGCCGCGTCGATTTCGACAGGTTGCGGCGCTACCGGCTGGCGCGGGCGCGCGCGGCGCTGAAGGCGTCGGGCTATGGTGCGCTGCTGCTGTTCGACGTCAACAACATTCGCTACGTGTCCGGCACCAAGATCGGCGAATGGGAGCGCGACAAGCTGTGCCGTTTCGCGCTGCTGGCCGGCGACGGCGAGCCGATCGTGTGGGATTTCGGTTCGGCAGCCGTCCACCATCGTCTGTTCTGCGACTGGCTGGCGCCGGAGAACTGCCGCGCCGGCATGCTCGGCATGCGCGGCACCGTTCCGCCGGCGGTCGGACTGATGAAGGCGCATGCCGAGGAGGTGATGAGCCTGTTGCGGTCGGCCGGCGTTGCCGACATGCCGGTCGGCGTCGACCTCGCCGAGACCGCGATGTTCTTCGAGCTGCAGAAGGCCGGCATGAAGGTGGTCGACGGCCAGCAGGTCATGCTGGACGCGCGCGAGATCAAGAACATCGACGAGATCATGCTGTTAAATCAGGCCGCGGCCATGGTCGACGGTGTCTATCATTCGATCTACGAGCACCTGAAGCCGGGCGTGCGTGAGAACGACATCGTCGCGCTCGCCAACAAGATGCTCTACGAGATGGGCTCCGACGACGTCGAGGCGATCAATGCCATCTCCGGTGAGCGCTGCAATCCGCATCCGCACAATTTCACCGACCGCATCCTGCGTCCGGGCGACCAGGCGTTCTTCGACATCCTGCAGTCCTATCAGGGCTATCGAACCTGCTACTACCGCACTTTCAACGTCGGCCGCGCCACGCCGGCGCAGCACGACGCCTACAAGCAGTGCCGCGAATGGCTCGATCATGCGATCGCGCTGATCAAGCCGGGCGTCTCGACGGACACCGTCGCCAAGGTCTGGCCTAAGGCCGAGGAGTTCGGCTTTCCCTCGGAGATGGCGGCCTTCGGCTTGCAGTTCGGCCATGGACTTGGACTTGCGCTGCATGAGCGTCCGATCATCTCCCGGCTGGTCTCGCTGGACAATCCGATGGAGATCAAGACCGGCATGGTGTTCGCGCTCGAGACCTACTGCCCGGCGACCGACGGCTTCTCGGCCGCGCGGATCGAGGAGGAGGTGGTGGTCACCGACAAGGGCTGTCAGGTGATCACGCTGTTTCCCGCCGAGGAATTGCCGATCGCCAACCGCTATTGAGCGAAACACGTCAAAGGGAGTGACGCAAATGGCAGCGACGCATTCGCTCGGCTGGATCGGCATGGGGCGCATGGGCTATCCGATGGCTGAGCGCCTGCTCAAGGCCGGCCACAAGGTGTCGATCTACAATCGCACCCGCGCCAAGGCCGAGCCGCTGGCGGCGAAAGGCGGCGTCATCGTCGATCATCCCCGCGATCTCGCCGCGTGCGACATCGTGTTCACGATGGTGTCGACCGGCAAGGATCTCGAGCAGGTGTATTTCGGCGACCACGGCCTGGTGGCCGCAAGTTCTGGATCGCGTCCCCAGATCCTGGTGGACTGCTCCTCGATCGGTATCGAGCAGTCGGAGGCGATCGCCGCCAAGCTGAATCAGCTCGGTTGCGAGTTCGTTCGCGCGCCGGTGTCCGGCAATGGCAAATGCGTCAAGGCCGGCAAGCTGTCGTCGGTCGTCTCCGGCCCCAAGGCCGCGTTCGATACGATCGAGCCGTATCTCGCCAAGATCGCCGTCTCCGGCGTGTCCTATGTCGGCGAGGGCGAGCTCGCGCGCATCTGCAAGATCGCGCACAACGTGTTCCTCGGCGTCGTGATCCAGAACCTCGCCGAGATCACCATCCTGGCGCAGAAGGCCGGCGTGCCGCGCCATGCCTTTCTCAACTTCATGAATGCCAGCGTGATGGGCTCGACCTTCACGAAGTACAAGAGCAACGCGCTGGTCAATCTCGATTGGACCACGACCTTCACGCCGCCGCTCTTGCGCAAGGATCTCGATCTCGGCCTGTCGGCGGCGCGCCAGCTCGACGTCGCCATGCCGGTGACGGCGGCGACGCGCGAGGCGCTGCAGGCCCATGTCGGCGCCGCCTCGCTGCAATCGGACCCGGCCGCTTATCTGGAGAAGGATTTTGCGGCGCTGCTGGAGACGGTGGCGCTCGCCGCCGGTCTCAAGCTGCAGCCGGAAAACGTGCCGATGCCGACCGGGCTGGAAACCGAGGGCTAAGCAGGCGCAGGGGTCGTGAGGGCCCGCCAGCGCGTGTCGCGCGCCGACGGCCGGCGGTGCAGGCGGGTGTCGAGCACCTCGCGGGCCTGGGTCAGCGCGCCGCTGCGGATCAGGGACAGGATGTAGGTGTCCTCGATCACCTCGCGCTGGGCGTGGCTGCCGCCGATGCGGGCGAGGTCGCCGATGACAGGGGTGAGCTCACGCGCGCAGGCGCGCCAATTCTCTTCGGCGAAGGCGCGCAGCGCCCGCAGCATGTGCGGCACGATGCGGCCCGCCGGCAGCGTGCCTTCGGTCTGCCGCCGCTCGATCGCGGCGAGACGGCCCTTGAGCGCCGCGGTATCATCGGTGGCCGCAGCGATCATCACCAGGTGCATCTCGATGAAGGCGAGCGTCGAGCCGGTGAAACGGGGGCTGGCATAGGCCGCCACCTCGGCCCAAGCGCCACCCGGCACGGTGTAGTTCTCCGCCAGCAGTCGCCACAGCAGCGAGGCGCAGTCCGACAGCGTGTTGAGCGGCGGCGCGGTGTCCATCGTCGGTACCAGCACGTCGGTGTAGACTTTGAGCGCCCCGGCGGCATCGCCGCGGTCCAGGGCGCCGAGCGCCTGGTGCCAGCAGATATGACCGTGCAGCATCCCGGTGCGATCGTAGTCGCCGATCCACCCCTCGACGAGCGCATCGGCCTCGTCCAGCGCACCAGCCTCGAACATCGCATGAAGCAGCGCATGCACGGCATAAGCGTTGTGCCGGCGCAACGCGAAGCTGCGCTCGGTGACGGCGCGTCCCTGCGCGATATCACCGGCCTCGGTGAGCGCCCAGCCGTGGTTCGACAGGAACCACCAGTCCTCGCCATAGGCGGCGGCAAACCGGTCGCACAGCTCGCGTCGGGCGGCGTCGTGATCTCTGCGACCGGAAAAGGCCAGCAGGCCGAAGGCGCCGAGCGGCAGCGCCATGATCATGGCGTCACGCGGCCAGCTTTCCAGATGGGCCAAGGTCGCGTCGAGCGCGTCGGTGCCGCGGCCCTCGATGGCGAGCACCAGGGTCGCGACATGGCTCTGCTCGCGCGGCGTGCCGCGCCTGGCGACGAGGTCGCGGGCGCGCTTGATGGTCTGCAGCGCCGCCTCGCGCTGCATATAGATGGCATGAATGCGCGCGCGGGCGGCGTGCGCCAGCGCGAAATCCGGATCGAGCATGATCGCCCGCTCGAACGCATCTGCCGC
The DNA here is from genome assembly GCF_051168015.1 of Bradyrhizobium sp. HKCCYLRH3061. Lineage (NCBI taxonomy): Bacteria > Pseudomonadati > Pseudomonadota > Alphaproteobacteria > Hyphomicrobiales > Nitrobacteraceae > Bradyrhizobium > Bradyrhizobium sp. HKCCYLRH3061. Next base: position 175,941 of record NZ_JBNPUE010000010.1, on the reverse strand, counting down.
GCTGGGCCAGAAGGCGAGCAGCAGGTCGACGCCCTCGCGATAGGCCGCGGCCGCATCAGTGGAGGCGGTCGACAGGGGCAGGCCGTAGCGATCCTCCTCCATCTCAGCCCACCCGCGGCCTGCGGCCCTCGATCGGATAGGCCGGATCGTTGTAGCCGGGCGTCGAAGCGTGACCGGTCACGACCAGCCGGTCGATCAGCGCCTCGTCGTCGGCGGCGAAGGGATAGTCGAGCGCGCGGATGTAGTCGTCCCATTGCGCCTCGGTGCGCGGACCCGCGATCACCGAGCTGATGAAGGCGGAGTTGAGCACCCAGGACACGGCGAACTGCCCCGGCGTGAAGCCCCTCGTCTCGGCGTGGCGCTTGATCTCCTGCGCCAGCTTCAGCGATTCGGGCCGCCACTCGGTCAGCATCATCCTGGTGTCGTTGCGGCCGGCGCGGGTCTCCTTGTCCGGCGGCGCATCGGGGCTGTACTTGCCGGTGAGCACGCCGCGCGCCAGCGGGCTGTAAGGCACGACGCCGAGGCCGTAATAGCCGCAGGCCGGCAAGTGCTCGACCTCGGGCATCCGGTTCATCGCGTTGTAGTAGGGCTGGCTGACGACAGGACGGTCAATGCCCATGCCGTCGCAGAGATTGCAGATCTCGGCGAGCCGCCAGGCGCGGTAGTTGGAGACGCCGAAATACCGGATCTTGCCGGCGCGCATGAGGTCGCCAACGGCGCGCACGGTCTCCTCCAGCGGCGTCGCGTGGTCCTCCTTGTGCAAATAGTAGATGTCGATATGCCCGGTGCCGAGCCGCCGCAGGCTTTCGTCCGCGGCCTGCATTACCCAGCGCCGCGACAGGCCGGCGCGGTTCGGATCGTCGCCCATCGGGTTGGCGAGCTTGGTGGCGACGATCCAGCGGTCGCGCTCGCGCGCGATGGTGCGGCCGACCACCTCTTCCGAGACGCCCTTGTTGTAGGCATCGGCGGTGTCGATGAAGTTGACGCCGGCGTCGCGCGCCTTGGCGATGATGCGGGCGGATGCCGGCTCGTCGGTGGGACCGCCGAACATCATCGTGCCCAGGCAGATCGGCGACACTTTCAGGCCGGAACGGCCGAGCTGGCGATATTGCATTCTTGCCTCATTTCCAAACCATCACCGCCCGCGGACGGAGTGGATACGATAGCTCTCTCTGCGCGTCATTGCGAGCCACCGGGTCCGCGCGGATGCGCGGCCCGATGACAGGCTCCGCGAAGCAATCCAGAGCCGGGGCGGGACTCTGGATTGCTTCCGCCTTCGCCCGATCGGCTTCGGCGGACGCGTCGTCGCTGCGCTCCTCGCAATGACGGCGGAGAGAGTAGGGCTCTCACTCGCTTTTCAGGATCTTGAACACGCCCGACGCCATCGCGATCACGCGATGGCCGGCCATGACCTCCGTGGTGATGAACACCAGGCTGCGGGTGATCCGCACCACATGCGGCCGCGACACCAGGGTTTCGCCGATCTTGCCGGACTCGACGAAATGGGTGTCGAACTGGATCGTCGCCATGTGCTCCTTGCCGGCGGCGTGGCGGGCGGTCATGCCGCAACTGCGGTCGGCGAGCGTCATGATCACGCCGCCCTGGACCAGGCCGCGGCGGTTGTGATGCTTGTCCTCGGTGACGATGGCGTATTCATGGGCGCCGTCGACGACGCGCTGCCACAGCGGGCCGATCAGGTGCAGGAAGCCGGAGGTGTCGACGATCTCCCAGCCGTCGGACGTCATCCTGGCCGCGGCTGATTTCGTCATCGCTGAAGACCTTTCCTGTCGCGCCTGAAATCCGGCCCGCAGATCGTTTCATCCGTCGCTGGACTGGTGTAGTCAAGCTGCATGCCCATGCCGTTCGACGATGCCACGAGGCGGAAAATCGCAGGCTGCTGTGCCGGTTTCGTGCGGCTGGAGGCGACTGCGGCCGCGGCCTCGCTGAAGCGCGCGGCGGTGGTGATCGCGCTGGCGCCCCACCACGAGACCGGCAACACGGCGCTGCTGCTGACGCTGCGTGCTGCAGGGCTGCGCAGCCATGGCGGGCAATGGGCGCTGCCGGGCGGACGCTGCGACGCCGGCGAAACGACGGTCGAGGCCGCCCTGCGCGAGCTCGCGGAAGAGCTCGGGCTGATCCTGGCCCCGGATGCGGTGCTTGGCCAGCTCGACGACTACCCGACACGGTCGGGCTATCTGATCACCCCCGTCGTCGTATGGGCGGCCAATGGCCGCACGCTGCGGCCGAATCCGGACGAGGTCGCCTCGGTGCACCGGATCGGCCTCGACGCGATCACGGCGGATGACGCGTTCGATTTCACCGCGATCCCCGAGAGCACGCGGCGTGTCATCCGGTTTCACGCCCGCGAGGGGCTCATTCATGCACCCACCGCGGCGCTGATCTATCAGTTCCGCGAGGTCCTGTCCGGACGCCACACCCGGGTGCATGAGCTGGAACAGCCGGTGTTTGCCTGGAAGTAGCCGCCGTTTCGGCTACAAGGGCGGCATGCTTCATCAGCCGATTCGCACGCTTGTCCTGATTGTTGCCTGCGCCGTGTCCGGCGCGCCGCCTCTGCTGGCCGCGGAACCCGGCTCATCGGTCGCCCCCCGCGAAGCTTTGGCGCAGATGGCATCGCCCGCCGCGATTGCGGAGTATCGGCGCAAGCTCGCCGAATATCAGCAGGCGCGTGCGGAGTTCGACCAGGAGGCCGGCGCCTATTGGAAGGCGATCGCCGACAAGCGCCGTGCGCGCAATGCCAAGCGCCGCGATCGTCAGCCGATCGGGCTCGACGACTATGTGCTGGAGCAGCCGCCGGTCTACACCGGGCCGAAGCGGCCGGTGAATCCCGAGCCGGAACCTGAGGGCGAGCCGCGCGAGCGCAAATACATCCCGGTGGTCGCCGACCTCGTGAAGGCGGCACAGGAGCATTTCCAATGGTCGCCGCAGCGCCCCGCCAGCGACATCGATTTCAAGCGCGCCTATGCGCGCTTCGCCGCGGCGTCGGGACTGACTCGCGAGCAGGCGGTGCGCGTCTATGCCTTCGAGACCGGCGGCAACGGCAAGCACGATTCGCAATCGGGCTTCAAGGGCAACCGCGCGATCTCGACGGCGATCGGCTACAATCAGCTCTTGACCACCAACAGCGTCGAGCTGCTGGCCGAGCAGGGCCCGCTGTTCATCCGCCTGCTCGGCGAACGCGTGGCGCGGACGTCCGGGCCGGCACGCGGCGCGATGGAGCACAAGCTCGCGGTCCTGAAGAAGATGGTCGCAATCGCGCGCTCCGTACCGGACGACTGGTCGGCGCATGAGAAGATCGGCAACACGCCGCAGGGCTGGGCCATGCACGCGATGGTGCTCGACATCGACGTCGGGCCGATGCTGCAGACGCACAAGCTCCTGACGTCGGTGCTGTTCGCACGCGCCAAGGGCTACACGAGGCCGCTTTCGGCCGCCGAGCTCGAAATGATGAATCTCACCGGCGACGGCACGGGCTTCGACATGGTGACGATGCCGCTCGAGATGCGCGATCAGGTTCCGACCGCCAACTTCTTCCAGCGCGGCGGCTATGAGCGCAATCCGGTCGCCGTTCGCCACAACACCGTGGCGAAGCTGCTTGCGGTGACGGATTCCAGGATGGACTCGCTCAGCAGCCTGCCCGGCGCCAAGGAGCTGGCGGCCGCGTTCTGAGGCTGCGCGCGCTCGCCTCTACTCATCCGCGCCGAACGAGAAGCTGCCGTCGCCGTCGAGATAGGGGGCGGTCCGCATGTAGAGCTGACCGTTCTGGCCGACGAAGAACAGCGTGCCCTTCGGCACCTTCTTGGCACCCTTGAGCAGCATGTCGGCGTTCTTGGTGCCCATCTTGTAGGCGAGCGTCTTGCCGTCCTTGCCATAGGCGTAACCCATGTCGGGCTTCAGCTCCCACGGCTCCGGCGGTGCGGCGCAGCTCACGCTGGTCAGTGCGCCGAGCGCCCCCAGGGCGATCAGGGCTTTCAGAAACGGGCTCTTCATGTCCTCCTCCAATCGATGTCGTCTCGAACAAATCGCGAACGCGTTGGCATCATCGTGGCCCCGTCGCAGCGCGGTGATCGTTGGCGGATTTTCCATTCGCCGATCTCGCGATTATCCTGCAGCGTGGTTTAGAAACATAGGCCAAGAAAACACTTTGGGGATGATTCGGATGAGCCTCGTCACGAAGATCGGTTGGGTTGCGGCGTTGTCGCTGGTGACGTTGGCATCCGCCCGGGCCGACGACTTCAAGCTGTCCAACAACCAGCGCATCGCCTGCAGCCGCGGTCTCTCCGCCGGCAAGCTCAATACGGCCGTTTGCAAGTCCTACGCCTACCTCTTCAACGTGAAGACCTCGGAATATTTCCGCTGCCAGGTCTCACTGTCGCTGACCCGGGACAACAAGGAGGTCATCAACGTCCAGACCGACGGCGGCTGCACCAGGAAGCCGCGCGTGTTCGACACCGATTCCAAATACGAGTTCGATGCCACCGAGACCGAGCCGGCGAACACCAACTCCTTCTTCGGCAATGGCGGCTATTCGATCTGGGTGGCGGATACGACCCAGCAGAAAGTGCGCGGCTGCATGACGATCTCGTCCGGGCTCGGCTCGGACATCTCCAAGTGCGTCGACATGACGTTCCAATGAGCGGCGGCCTTGCGAGGGAGGCAGCCCGCCGCTCTGGGCTGCACCTGCGGTTCAAGCTGGTGCTACTGTCAATGTAAGATTGAACGCGGGGGCGCATCGGTCCCGGCCTCGTGCCGTGAGAGCGGGAGAGGCTGGTGCGCCAGTCTTTCGGATGGGTTGACCCCGCGCCCGCAGCCGTCCAATTTGCGGCAAAATCAATGGGAGGATCCATGCGTTTCTCGAAAATCTCTGGCACTGCAACCGGTTTCATTCTGGCGGCCGCCTGCATGCTCGCGGCGCCGGCGGCGCAGGCACAGAGCTTCATCAACGTGCTCACCGGCGGCACGTCGGGCGTCTACTATCCACTCGGCGTCGCCATCGGGAAGATCTACGGCGACAAGATCCCCAATGTGAAAACCCAGGTGCAGGCGACCAAGGCCTCGGTCGAGAACCTGATCCTGCTGCAGCAGGGACGCGGCGAGCTCGCCTTCGCGCTCGGCGACTCCCTTAAGGCCGCCTGGAACGGCGAGGAGGAGGCCGGTTTCAAGACCAAGCTGGACAAGCTGCGCACCATCGGCGCGATCTATCCGAACTACATCCAGATCGTCGCGACGGCCGAATCCGGCATCAAGACGCTGGCGGACCTCAAGGGCAAGAGCCTGTCGGTCGGCGCGCCGAAGTCCGGCACCGAGCTCAACTCGCGCGCGATCCTCGCCGCTGCCGGCATGAGCTACAAGGATCTCGGCAAGGTGGAGTATCTGCCCTTCGCTGAATCCGTCGACCTGATGAAGAACCGGCAGCTCGGCGCCACCTTGCAGTCGGCTGGCCTCGGCGTCGCATCGTTGAAGGATCTGTCGACCTCGTCGCCGATCACCGTGGTGTCGGTGCCGAAGGAGGTCGTCGACAAGATCGGGCCCCCGTTCGTCGCGGCGACCATCCCGGCCAACACCTATACCGGCCAGGACAAGGACGTGCCGACCGCGGCCGTGATCAACTATCTCGTCACCAGCTCGGCGGTATCAGACGATCTCGCCTATCAGATGACCAAGCTGATCTTCGAGTCGCTGCCGGAGCTCGCCAATGCGCACGCCGCCGGCAAGGAGATCAAGCTGGAGACGGCGGCGCAGGACAGCCCGGTGCCGCTGCACCCGGGCGCGATCCGCTACTACAAGGAAAAGGGCATCCTGAAATAAGGACGCTGCTCGCCCGGCGTGCCTTGCAGGCCGGGTCATTCGCAACCGGCTGCGCGGGAAACCTTCCGCGCAGTCTTGTCGTTCAGGTGATTGCGGCCATGGTCAGCAGCGCCTGATGGGCGCGTTGGGGGGATCATGACGATCGAAGCCGTGAACATGGAAACGCCGGTCAAGGTCGAGTTCGACAATTTCGAGCACGGCTTTCCGGAGGGCTTCGGTCCCGGCCGCTGGGGCTATCTGGCATACGGCATCGGTCTCGCGTTCGCGCTGTTCCAGCTTTATGTCGCCGCCTTCAACTATCTGCCGAGCCAGGTCGTGCGCGGCGTCCATGTCGGCTTCCTGCTGCTGCTCACCTTCGGCCTGATCGGCAACTTCACCGCCAGGACCGATGCGGGGCGCATCGCCGGCTGGACCATCGGCGCCATCGGCTTCCTCTGCGGCCTCTATCAGTGGATCTTCTACGCCGACCTGATCGCGCGTGACGGCGATCCGACCCGCGTCGATCTCGTGGTCGGAACCCTGCTGGCGGTCCTGATCTTCGAGGGCACGCGCCGGCTGATGGGACTCGCGCTGCCGCTGATGTGCGGCGCCTGCCTGTTGTACTGGTTCTTCGGCCAGTATCTGCCGGCGCCGCTCAACCATCGCGGCTATGATTTCGATCAGATCGTGACGCATCTGTCGTTTGGCACCGAGGGCTTCTACGGCGTGCCGATCTACGTCTCGGCGACCTACATCTTCCTGTTCATCCTGTTCGGCTCGTTCCTCGAGCATGCCGGCATGATCCAGCTGTTCACCGACGTCTCGCTCGGCCTGTTCGGTCGCACCCGCGGCGGTCCGGCCAAGGTCGCGGTGTTCGCCTCCGGCATGATGGGCACGATCTCGGGCTCGGGCGTCGCCAATGTCGTCACCGTCGGCCAGTTCACGATTCCGCTGATGATCCGGTTCGGCTACCGCCGCGCCTTTGCGGCCGGCGTCGAGGCCACCGCGTCGATGGGCGGCCAGATCATGCCGCCCGTGATGGGCGCGGTCGCCTTCATCATGGCCGAGACGCTGGGCGTCGACTACTCGGTGATCGTCAAGGCCGCCGTGATCCCGGCGATCCTGTATTTCGCCTCGGCGTTCTGGATGGTGCACCTGGAGGCCGGCAAGCACGGCCTGACCGGCATGAAGACGTCGGAGATCCCGAGCGCCTGGAAGGCGCTGGTGGCGCGCTGGTATCTCGTGCTGCCGCTCGCCGCGCTGGTCTACATGCTGTTCGAGGGCTTCACGCCGCTGTATGCGGGCTCGATGGGACTCGCGCTGACGGTGGCGCTGATCCTGGGCACCTCGATCACCATGGGCTTCTCCAACCAGGTGCTGCGCTACGTATTCTGGATCGGGCTCGCGCTCGTCGTCGGCGCGCTGTCGCGCAACGGCCTGCAGATCATACCCGTCGCCTCCGTCGTCGTCGCGCTCATCGTCATCACCGGCTTCGTGCGCGGCGGCATGGGCACCTTGCACGCCTGCCGCGATTCTCTGGCGGAAAGTGCGAAGTCGGCGCTGACCGTCGGCATGGCCTGCGCCATCGTCGGCGTCATCATCGGCATGATGACCCAGACCGGCGTCGGCTCGATCTTCGGCAGCTGGGTGATCGGCCTCGGCAAGACCAGCCTGTTCGCGGCGCTGATCATGACCATGCTGCTGTCGATCCTGCTCGGCACCGGCATCCCGACCATCCCGACCTACATCATCACCGCAGCGCTCGCAGCCCCCGCGCTCGCCAAGCTGGGCGTGCCGCTGATCGCGAGCCACATGTTCGCGTTCTACTACGGCATCATGGCCGATCTTTCACCACCGGTCGCGCTGGCCGCGCTGGCCGCCGCCCCGATCGCCAAGGAGAATCCCGACAAGATCGGGTGGGAGGCGATGCGGATCGCGCTCGCCGGCTATGTCATTCCGTTTCTGTTTGTCTACTCGCCCGCGCTGATGCTGCAGCCAGGCGACCCGATGGAGGCGCAACTCGGCTTCATCGGCGCGGTCGCCTATGCCTCCGTCAAGGCGCTGATCTCGATCGGCTTGTTCGGCATGGTGGCGATCGGCTTCCTGTACGTGCGCATGACCCTGGTCGAGCGCCTGCTGGCGTTTGTCGCGTCGGTCTGCCTGCTTGGCGAATTTCCCTACAGCGACATGCTGGGATTTGCACTGGCGGTGGTGATCGTGGCGTGGCAGTGGCGGCAGCGGCCGCCGGCTGCCGTGGCGGCCTCCGCTTGAGCCTCTGCCTCGCGTCATCGGGTGTGGTGAAGGCGCTGGCCCTCGCCGGCTTCACCTTGGCCTGGACCCACTCGGTCGAGAAGACCGCGTGGCAGGAGGACTGGCGCGTCACGCCTGACGGTCTCGAACTGGTGCAGGCCCGCGTCAAGGGCTCCGGCGCCGGCATGGAGCCGCCGCCGGAGGCACGGCTGGTCGATGGCTGGTTCCAATGGCAGGCCCAGCGGGGTCCGCTGTCGCGGATCGTGCTCGCCAATTCCGGCGCGGCCGGCGAGTGGCGCATCTGCGCGGACGGGCAATGCCGGACGCTGTCGGACATCTTCGGCCATGACATCGGCGCCGCGACGATCACGATGAGCGCCTGTACCGAATAACGAACAAACGACGGGAGAACGCGATGGATCGTCTCAGGGGCAAGGTGGCGCTGGTGGTCGGTGCGGGCTCGATCGGGCCGGGCTGGGGCAACGGCAAGGCCACGGCCGTGACCTTTGCGCGGCAGGGCGCCAAGGTGTTCTGCGTCGACCGCAACAAGGACGCCGCCGCGGAGACGGCCTCGATCATTTCAGGCGAAGGCGGGCAGGCCGAGGCGTTCACCGCCGATGTCTCGAAGGCCGTCGAGGTCGAGGCGATGGTGAAGGCTTGCGTTGCCGCCTATGGCCGCATCGACGTGCTCGACAACAATGTCGGCATTGCCGAGATGGGCAGCGTGGTCGATGTCGATGAAGCGGAATGGGACCGCGTGTTCGCGGTCAACCTGAAGAGCGCCTATCTCGCCATGAAGCACGTCATTCCAGTGATGATCGGGCAGGGCGGCGGCTCCATCATCAACATCTCCTCAGTGGCCTCGATCCGCCAGGTCGGCATTTCCTATGTCAGCTATGGCGCCAGCAAGGCGGCGATGAACCAGATGACACGCACGACCGCGGTCGAGTTCGCGCCGAAGCACGTCCGCGTCAATGCGATCCTGCCCGGGCTGATGAAGACGCCGATGGTCGAGCACTCCGCGGGGCTGGCCGCGAGCTACGCCAAGGGCGATGTCGAGGAGATGTGGAAGAAGCGGGATGCGCAGGTGCCGATGGGACATATGGGCGACGCCTTCGACGTCGCCAATGCCGCCTTGTTCCTCGCCTCCGACGAGTCGCGCTATGTCACCGGCACCATGCTTGTGGTCGATGGCGGGCTGACCTGCAGGAGCTAACTCTCTCTGCGTCATTGCGAGCGAAGCGAAGCAATCCAGGGCCGAGCAAGGACTCTGGATTGCTTCGTCGCCTGCGGCTCCTCGCAATGACGAGGTGCGATACACTGCGCGATTATTGCGCCATTGCCAGCATGCTGCCGCCGATCGCGTGCCACGCCGACGTCACGCTGATCGGCCAGTTCAGCAGCTTCACGGCGATCAGCGCGAGTCCGCCATAGATGTAGACCGGGTGGACGCGTCCGAACGTGCGGCGGTCGTGGATGATCGCGACGACGAGCAGCAGGTAGGCGACGAAGGCCGGCGGGATCGTCACGAACACCGGCGGCGGGCCGAGCGGACCGGGGGGCGCCAGGAATGTCAGGAACCAGCGCGCCACGGCGGCGTCCAGCAGCGAGATGCCGGCGAGCAGCATCAGCCGCTTGTGGGTTTCCGGCCGGCGCAGATGGATAACCGCGAGCGTAAAGACCACGGCAAAGAAGGCGATGCCGCTGAGCGGCACGATGGCGAAGGCGATGCCCTCGTTGGCCTGCCCCATCGCCGCGGAACGCTTCATCGCCTCGATAGCAACGAGGAAGCCAAAGATCGTCATCGCCGTGGCGAGCGATACGCCGAAGATGCCGAGCGAGCGGTGCCACGCCGTGCGTCCGGATGCGGCAAGCCAGCTCTGCAGCGCGAAATACAAGGTCCAGGTGAAGAACAGGAAGCCATGGAAATGAATCACGGGCGCGCCGGAGAATGAGCCGCGGGCCAGTGGCAGCCAGTAGGTCGGCGCGAAGCCGATGATCGCAATGGCCATGCAGGCCAGAGCCATGTTGAAATAGAAATAGCGCGCAGGGGACGCAACGACGCCGCGTGCGCGCGAATTGTCGGTCAGAATAGTCATGCGGTTGTGTCTGCGGGAACCACAACAGGTTCAAATGACGACCGAGGACGTCGCCGGGGCGCGCATCCACAACATCTTGAGCGGAATGCGCGGCACGATCACGCGCAATTCAGCCGGGGGCCGCGATCGGCTCGCGAGCCCCATTCGCAAGGGTTGCCTTCTGCAGGAAAGGACTGTCGCACCGCTGCTGCCGCTGTATAGTTGAAGTCGCCGCAGAGGCGGTTACGCCCCGCGCGCCGTGCCGGACCGCCCACCACCTGAGAGAGCCATCTGCCTTGACCTCATCCGCCTCCTCATGGGCTGCAGCCGGTCGCCGGGATGGGCTGCTGCGCCTTGCCGCGCTGGTCACGCTCGGATGGCTGGCTTCGACCCAGGCCCATGCGGTCGGCGCGGCCGAGCCTGGCAAGGAGCCGGCGGTGGATGCCGGTGCCTGCATGGCGGCCTCGGAGGCGCGCGATGGCGACAAGGTGCTCACCGAATGCGGCGCCGTGATCGACAATCCCAAGGCCGCGAGGGCCGATCGCATCAACGCACTGATCGCGCGCGCCTCGATCTTCATCACCAGGGGTGAGATCGATCGCGCCATCGCCGATTACGGCGTCACCTTGCAGCTCAACCCGACGCTCGCCAGCATCTTCAATGCACGCGGCGAACTGCATCGCAAGAAGGGCGACCGTCCGAAGGCGCTGGCCGATTTCGCCGCGGCGCTGCGGCTCAATCCGGATCACGCCAGCGCCCGCAGCAACTATCACGCGCTCGCAGTGGAGCTCGAGCGCATGGGCGCGCAGATGGCCGTCGCGGGCCGGCCGAGCTTCAATTGCGCCGCAGCGCGGCGCGCCGTGGAAAAGGCGATCTGCGCCGATCCGGAGCTCGCCAATCTCGATCGCGAGATCGACGGCGCGCAGGCCCGCGTCGTTCGCGAGGCGGCCGGCCCCGCCGCGGCACGCGCCCTGCAGCGCGAACAGGACGCGTTCATCGCGCGGCGCAACGCCGGCTTTGGCAGACCCGGCTACGATCTCAAGAAGGCGATGCAGGACCGCCTGCGGCGGCTGAACGGCGTCGACGGCTATTGATCATCGGCGTGGCCGCTTGAACCGGGTTCCGGCCGGAGACGACAACGGGGGAGATCAGCGTCTCAACCCGCAACAGTCGAAATTCCGAGCCCACGCCGATGCACGCTTTCATCCATTCGATTTCATCCCGCTCATCCTACCTCGCGCTGCGTCTTGCGGCCGGCCTCGTCCTTGGCCTCGGGGCCCAGCCTGCATTCGCTGCGGACCCCGAATGCGCTTTGGGCAGCAAGGCGCCACCGTCCGAACTCATTGCCGCCTGCTCGACCGCAATCGAGCAGGCATCGAGTTCGCCCAAGGATCAATCCATCGCCCTGGTCGCCCGCGCCGACGCCCGTGCCCGCACCTCGGGCGGCATGACCCAGGCCCTGAAGGACCTCGACCGTGCCATCGCGCTCGACGGCAAGAATGCGCGCGCCTACCGGCTGCGTGGCGACCTGATGCGCGAGGCCGGTGGCGATGCCGGCAAGGCGGCGGCCGATCTGAGCATAGCGATCTCGCTCGATCCGAATGACGCCGAGGCCTATGAGTTGCGTGGCGTTGTCTATACCGAGCAGCGCCGTCTTGATCGCGCTCTGGCCGACTATGACCAGGCGATCCGCCTGAAGCGCGACTTCGCGCAGGCCTATGCCGACCGCGGCGTCGCCTTCTACCTGCGCGGCGACAATGAGAAGGCGGTGCGCGACTATGACGAGGCGATCCGGCTCGACCCCGAACGTCCCCGCACTTTCACCAACCGTGCCGCCGCCTACAAGAAGCTCGGCCAGATGGACAAGGCGCTGGCCGATGACGACGAGGCGATCCGGCGCGATCCGAAGGTGTCGGAATATTACGACAATCGCGGCCTCACCTACGCCGCCATGAAGGAGTACGACAAGGCGATCGCCGATTATGACCAGGCGATCCGGATGGAGCAGCGGGCGAATTTCCTCACCAATCGCGGCGATTCCCATCAGTTCAAGAACGAGCTCGGCGCGGCCCTCGGCGACTACGACGCTGCGCTGCGGATCGATCCGAATTTCGCGCTCGCCTACAACAACCGTGCGGTGCTGTACAAGAAGATGGGCGAACGCGCCAAGGCGCTGGCGGATTACGAGGCGGCGCTGCGGCTGGATCCCGGCAACGACAATGCCATCGCCGGCCGGCGCGTCATGCTGGCCGAGATCAAGACGTTCGGCGCCGAGCCGCCGCGCCCGTTGAATGCGCCTTCGGAGCGCAGCGGGCCGTCGTTCGAATGCACCACCGCCGTGCGCGAGGTCGAGAAGGTCATCTGTGCCGACCCGCAGCTGTCGGTGCTGGACCTCGGCATCGCCGAGAGCTACGCTCGCCGGCTCAAATCGTCCCGTGGTCGCCTTGCGGCCGAACTGCGCAGCGCACAGCGTGACTTCATCGCCGAACGGAATGCCCGGTTCGGCAAGCCCGGCTACGACCTTCGTCTAGCCCTGCAGCGACGTTTGGACATGCTGCGCGACGCAGGGCATTGATCCGCCCGGGAAAGTGACCGGACTCCAGGTTGCGCCTGATCTGGATCAATTCATGACGGCTTGAACTGTCGCTTTGTCCCGTGACAATACTCGGGAATAAACACAGATCTTGGGGAAACGTCATGAGCGCTGCGAGCCGCTATCACGAGGTCCATGCACGGTCGCTGCAGGACCCGGAAGGGTTCTGGGCCGAGGCCGCCCGCGCGATCGACTGGATCGAGCCGGCCAAGACCATCTTCGATCCCGCGATGGGCGCCTATGGCCGCTGGTTTGCCGGGGCCGTCGTCAACACCTGCTACAATGCGCTCGACCGTCACGTCGCCGCCGGCCGCGGCGATCAGCTGGCGCTGATCCACGATTCGCCGCTCACCGGCTCGGTCACGAAGCTCACTTATGCCGAGATGCTGAAGGAGGTGCAGACGCTCGCCGCGATCATGCAGGATTTCGGCGTGGCCAAGGGCGACCGCGTCATCCTCTATATGCCGATGGTGCCGGAGGCCATGGTGGCGATGCTCGCCTGCGCGCGCATCGGCGCGGTGCATTCGGTGGTGTTCGGCGGCTTCGCCGCCAAGGAGCTCGCCACCCGCATCGACGACGCCACGCCGAAGCTCGTGCTGTCGGCGAGCTGCGGCATCGAGCCCGGCCGCATCGTGCAGTACAAGCCGCTGCTCGACCAGGCGATCGAGCTCGCCGACAACAGGCCCAAGGCCTGCATCGTCCTGCAGCGTCCCGAGCATGTCTGCGAGCTCAAGCCCGGCCGCGACTACGACTGGGCGGCGCTGCGCAAATCCGCGCTCGCCAATGGCAAGCTGGCACCATGCGTGCCGGTGCTGGCGACCGATCCGCTCTACATCCTCTACACGTCCGGCACGACCGGCAAGCCGAAGGGCGTGGTGCGGGACAATGGCGGGCACCTCGTCGCGCTGAAATGGTCGATGGAGAATCTCTACGGCATCAAGCCGGGTGAGGTCTGGTGGTGCGCCTCCGACATCGGCTGGGTGGTCGGCCACAGCTACATCATCTACGGCCCGCTGATCCATGGCGCGACCTCGGTGATGTATGAGGGCAAGCCGGTCGGAACGCCCGATGCCGGCGCGTTCTGGCGCGTCATCAGCGATCACAAGGCGGTCGCTCTGTTCACCGCGCCCACGGCATTCCGCGCCATCCGCAAGGAGGATCCGGAAGGCACTTTCCTGCGCAAATATGATCTATCGCATTTCCGCACCCTGTTCCTGGCCGGCGAGCGCGCCGATCCGCCGACGGTGGAATGGGCCGAGCAGCAATTGAAGGTGCCGGTGATCGACCACTGGTGGCAGACCGAGACCGGCTGGTGCATCGCCGGCAATCCGGTGGGCATCGGGCTATTGCCGGTCAAGCACGGCTCGCCGACGGTTCCTATGCCGGGCTACCAGGTCGACATCGTCGACGAAGCCGCCAAGCCCGTGCCCGCCAACACGATGGGCTCGATCGTGATCAAGCTGCCGATGCCGCCGGGCTGCCTGCCGACCTTGTGGCAGCAGGAGGAGCGCTTCAAGGAATCCTATCTCAGCGAATTCCCCGGCTACTACAAGACCTCCGATGCCGGCTACAAGGACGAGGACGGCTATATCTTCGTGATGGGCCGCACCGACGACATCATCAATGTCGCCGGCCACAGGCTGTCGACCGGCGGCATGGAAGAGATACTGGCGTCGCATCCCGACGTCGCGGAATGCGCCGTGCTCGGCATCAAGGATGCGATCAAGGGCGAGGTGCCCTGCGGCTTCATCGTGCTCAAGGCCGGCGTCTCGCGCAGCCCGTCGCAGATCGAAAAGGAGATCGTGGCGCTGGTGCGCGACAAGCTCGGACCGGTCGCCGCGTTCAAGCTCGCCATCACCGTCGGCCGGCTGCCGAAGACGCGCTCCGGCAAGATCCTGCGCGGCACGATCAAGAAGATCGCCGACGGCGAGCAATGGAGCATGCCGGCCACGATCGAGGATCCCAAGGTGCTCGAGGAAATCGGCGAGGCACTGAAGAGCCGGGTGTAGCGTCACGCTGCTCAGGTCACCGGGCGGCGCGGGTCACTCTCAAGCCTCTCCATGAACACGCAAACAGCGTGGTCATGGTCCCGTATGCAGCGGCCGCTCCGTCGCTTGCCCCTCATGGTGAGGAGCGCCGACAGGCGCGTCTCGAACCATGAGGCTGCAGTGGGGGCCTCGCCTTCGAGACGCCCGCCTCTGGCGGGCTCCTCAGGGTGAGGAGCACAAGTTGCACTCGAACACGGCTCTGCCCTGGAGCATCATGAGGCGTCGACATCCGCGCCCTCGGGCTTGACCCGGGCGCCCATTGTCGTCAAGCAACGGGCCGGACCGCCCGATTGACGAGAATGGAACGTTCGATGCGACAGACCTCCGCCCGCCTGGCCCTGGTGCTGATGGCCGTGCTTTCGCTCTCGGCCTGCGCCTCGCGCAACCAGGGTCCTGCGGTGGCGCTCGGCAATGACGATGATGATGCGGTCTGTCAGGCCGGCGGCAAGGTCGCGCCGGGCTCCGCCGAATATGTCGCCTGCCGCAAGGATCGCGACGTGCAGCGGCAGCGCGCCGAGGCGCGTGCCGACCGCCGGCAGCGCGATCTCGGCGAATACATGATGAACCATCCCGACCGGCCCTGAGCGCCAGTGCAAGCGCCTCTCATGGCCCGTGACTTCGATGCAACAGTTGCGTGACATCGGCGCTGCAACAATGCCGATTGATTGAGATCAAATCCAAGCCCATGGCGTCCCTGCCACACCTGTGACCGCAAGGCGCGGCCGTGCCCGCGCAAACGTTGCTCAAGGGTGGTTATGGGGACCTCGATGAACAGAATCTTGAAACTCTCGTCATCGCTGCTGGTGCTGGCGGCGATCTGCGGAGCCATGGGCTCGGCGCAAGCAGCCGACCTGCAGGCGGCGCCGGTCTATACCAAGGCGCCGGTGGTCGAGGCGTGGAATCCGTGGATGCTCCGTGTCCGCGCGCTGGGTGTGCTGCCGGATGCTGGCGGCGCCACCGTGAACGTGACCGGCGTGCCGGCCCTGTCGTCGCCGAACTCCGGCCTGTCGATCTCCAACTCGGTCGTGCCCGAGCTCGACATCAGCTACTTCTTCACCAGGAACATCGCGGCCGAGCTGATTCTCGGCGTCACCCGGCATTCCATCGGCGGCACCGGCTCGCTCGACGGCCTCAACATGGGCAAGGCCTGGCTGCTGCCGCCGACGCTGACCCTGCAATATCACTTCACCGATTTCGGCGCGTTCAAGCCGTATGTCGGCGCGGGCGTGAACTACACGGTCTTCTTCAACCAGAGCGCCGCGAACCAGGTCTGGAACGGCCTTGCCGTCACCAACCTGCACATCTCCAACCAGTGGGGCGCCGCGGTCCAGTTCGGCTTCGATTACATGCTCGACAGGCACTGGGGCCTGAACGTCGACGTCAAGAAGCTGTGGCTGCAGCCGAACTACTCGGCGACCGTCAACGGCGCAATTCCGGTCACCGGCCGCGCCAACATCGATCCGTGGCTGGTCGGCGTCGGCGTCACCTACAAGTTCTGATTTGTCGCGTTCCTCCCAAGACTGCATGGCGCCGGCATCCCCGGCGCCATTTTTTTGGGGGAGAATTGCTGCTGGCTAGTTTTGAGTTTGGATGGAGCTCGCGCCTCCCCCACCGCTGTCGTCCCGGCCTTGAGCCGGGACCCATACGCCGCGGCGGGAATGAAGGACGAGGCGCTGAGCCACGACCGGCTTGGGCCGTTCCGCAAGCCTGTGGTTATGGGTCCCCGCGTTCGCGGGGACGACACCGATGATTGTGGCAGGCGCTGTTGATGGCCGATAGAGATGGACGCCCGCGCGTCCTACTCTTCGTCCTCGTCCTGCTTCTTGCCGCCGATGGTCTTGAGCTTGGCGAACACGGCGTCGACGTTGAGATCGTCCTCGTCGCGGCCCGCCGGCTCGTACTCGTCCTTGCGGGTGGTCTCGGAGGCCGGCAGCAGGGTGGCGCCGCTGTAATTGGCGTCGAGCGGCTTTTCCTTGGCGGCGCGCTGGACCTCGAAGTCGAGCTCGATCTGCGAGCACAGGCCGAGCGTCACCGGATCCATCGGCGTCAGCGTCTGCGCGTTCCAATGGGTGCGGTCGCGCACGCTGGCGATCGTGGTCTTGGTGGTGCCGACCAGGCGCATGATCTGGGCGTCCTTGAGCTCGGGATGGTTCCGCACCAGCCAGAGGATGGCGCTCGGGCGCTCGTGGCGGCGCGACACCGGGGTGTAGCGGGGGCCCTTGCGCTTGGGCTGCGGCGGCAGCACCACCTTGCTCTCCTGCAACCGCAGGCGGTAGTTCGGGTCGCGCTCGGCCTTCTCGATCTCCTCGCGGGTGAGCTGCCCGGTCGAGATCGGATCCATGCCCTTGATGCCCTGGGCGGCGTCCCCGTCGGCGATGGCGCGCACCTCGAGCGGGTGCATCTTGGTAAAATCGGCGACCTGGTCGAAGGTCAACGCAGTATTGTCGACCAGCCACACGGCAGTTGCCTTCGGCATCAGCGGGGCGTTGCTCATGGCAAATCTCCTTTGTGCTCCGCCCCGGCCCTGGGAGGCGAAACCTGTGGTCATCGGCGATGACGGGAATTGGCCCTATATAAGCCGTCCCGGGGGCGGGGCGCAATGGCCTGGAGAAAACGGCCTTGACAGCGCTCGAAAGCAGTCCCAAGTCCTACCCAAACGAGTGTCAGACCCAAGCTCTTCGCGTATCGACCGCCCCCGCTTGCCGGCCCGGGGGTCCGTGGTCGCCGAAACCAGCCCGCACAGATCAGCTCAGACCAGCCCCATGGCAGCCAAACCAGACCTCAAAATCGTGCTTTGCTCGCCGCGCGGCTTCTGCGCCGGCGTGGTGCGCGCCATCGACACCGTGGAACGGGCGCTCGCCATCTATGGCGCCCCGGTCTATGTCCGCCACGAGATCGTGCACAACAAATACGTCGTCGACAGCCTGAAGACCAAGGGCGCCATCTTCGTCGAGGAGCTGGCGGAGATTCCCGACAGTACCAACGCACCGGTGGTCTTTTCGGCGCATGGCGTGCCGAAGTCGGTTCCCGCCGAGGCCCAGGCGCGGAACTTCTTCTCCCTGGACGCGACCTGCCCGCTGGTGACCAAGGTCCACCGTGAGGCCGCGATCCATTTCAAGCGCGGCCGCGAGATCCTGCTGATCGGCCACTCGCACCATCCGGAGGTGGTCGGCACGGTCGGCCAGCTTCCGGCCGGCGCCGTGACGCTGATCGAGACCGCCGAGGACGCGGCGACCTTCACCCCGAAGGACCCGGACAACCTCGCCTTTGTCACCCAGACCACGCTGTCGATCGACGACACCAAGGACATCGTCGCGATCCTCAAGGGCCGGTTCCCGAACATCTCGGGCCCGCACAAGGAGGACATCTGCTACGCCACCACCAACCGCCAGCTGGCGGTCAAGAAGGTGGCCCCGGTGGTCGACGCGCTGATCGTGGTCGGTGCGCCGAACTCGTCGAACTCGCAGCGCCTGCGCGAGGTCGCCGAGCGCGAGGGCTGCCCGATTGCGGTGCTGGCGCAGCGTGCCTCGGACATCGACTGGGCGCGCTTCGAGGGCATCAAGAGCCTGGGCATCACCGCCGGTGCCTCGGCGCCGGAGGTGATCGTCGAGGAGATCATGGGTGCCTTTGCCGAGCGCTACGTGCTGCATGTCGAGACGGTGTCGGCGGCCGAGGAGAACGAGTTCTTCCCGCTGCCGCGCTCGCTGCGTCCGGAAGCGGCCGCCGAGTAAGCCGGCCGCTTGTTTTCCGCCCTCGGCGGCCTCTCGGCCTTGAACCCGGCGCCCGCATGCGCGATGAAGGGCGCAACGGGCCTGTCCGGTGATGAAGTTCGCATCGGAGAGGCGGGGGCAGGCGAACTTCGACAACTGGGATAGCGCATGGCGGTCTATACCGACGTCGCCGCCGACGAGCTTGCGGACTTCCTCAAGACCTACGACATCGGCGAATTGCTGTCCTACAAGGGCATCGCCGAAGGGGTCGAAAACTCCAACTTCCTGCTCCACACCACCAAGGGCTCCTACATCCTCACGCTGTACGAGAAGCGCGTGGCGGTGGACGACCTGCCGTATTTTCTGGGACTGATGGCGCATCTGGCCGAGCGCGGCGTGAGCTGTCCGCAGCCCGCGCGCAATCGGGACGGCGCGGTGTATTCGAGCCTGTCCGGCCGGCCCGCGGCGATCATCAACTTCCTGGAAGGCATGTGGCCGCGCAAGCCGAACGTCACCCACTGCGCCGGGGTCGGTGCGGCGCTGGCGCAGATGCACCTCGCCGGACGCGACTTTCCGCTGGTGCGCAAGAATCCGCTCTCGGTGTCCGGCTGGCGCTCGCTGTTCGCCCAGGCGGGCGACCGCGCCGACACGGTGCAGCCCGGCCTCTCCGCGCTGCTGTCGACCGAGCTCGATCATCTCTCGCGCGCATGGCCGACGGATCTGCCGGAGGGCGTCATCCATGCCGATCTGTTTCCGGACAACGTGTTCTTCCTCGGCGACAAGCTCTCGGGGCTGATCGACTTCCCGTTCTCCTGCAACGACATTCTGGCGTATGACGTCGCGATCTGCCTCAACGCCTGGTGCTTCGAGGCCGATCATTCGCTCAACGTCACCAAGGCGCGCGCCTTCTTCAACGCCTATGGCCGCGTCCGGCCGCTGTCCGAGGCCGAGCTGGAGGCGCTGCCGCTGCTGGCGCGCGGCGCCGCCATCCGCTTCCTGCTGACGCGGCTGGTGGACTGGCTCAACGTGCCCGCGGGCGCGCTGGTCAAGCCGAAGGATCCGCTCGAATATGTCCGCAAGCTGCGCTTCCACCAGGCGGTGACCAGCGTGCGCGACTACGGCATCGGTGGAGCAGTGGCGTGAGCGAGCATCCGGTCGTCAGCATCTACACCGACGGCGCCTGCTCGGGGAATCCCGGGCCCGGCGGCTGGGGTGCGATCCTGCGCTTCGGCGACAAGGAGAAGGAGCTCAAGGGCGGCGAGCCGCACACCACCAACAACCGCATGGAGTTGATGGCCGCCATCTCGGCGCTGGAAGCGCTGAAGAAGTCGTGCCAGGTCGAACTCTACACCGACAGCCAATATGTCCGGCAGGGCATCACCGGCTGGATCCACGGCTGGAAGCGCAACGGCTGGAAGACCGCCGACAAGAAGCCGGTCAAGAACGCCGAGCTGTGGCAGCGGCTCGACGCCGCGCTGAAGCCGCACAAGGTCAACTGGCACTGGGTCAAGGGCCATGCGGGGCACGCCGAGAACGAGCGCGCCGACCAGCTCGCGCGCGATGGGGTGGCGATGGCGCGGATGCAGAAGAACGTGCGAGGCTGACCCGATCGCCACGGTCGATCGTCATCGATCGTGGCGTCGCCTTCTCGTCACGTCCCTCCGAGTGGGCTGCGCTCGATGGCGAAATCGTCAAGCAAGGGGGAGCTGCGGCCTCCGATCAGCGTCGCGACGAGCTCCGAGGCGAGGTAGCTGAACGTGATTCCATTGCCGCCATATCCGTAGGCGCCGTATACGTTCTTGTAGCCCGGGACGACGCCGATCAGAGGCAGCCCGTCATCGGTCGTGTCGAATGTTCCGGACCATTGATAGTCGGTATCGAGAATAGCGCGCGGCCATAGGGCCGAGAGTTCTGCAGCCAGGCGCCGCGACTTCTCCGGGATGGCATGGTCACGAGCGTCCGGCTCGATGAGCTCGTCGTCGTCCTCGCCTCCGAAGATGATCCGCCCGTCCGGTGTGGTGCGGGCATAGTGATAGTCGTCGCTGGCCTCCCAGATCAGAACCTCGTCCTTCCAGAGATTCTGCGGCTGGGGCACGGTGGCAATGGCCCAGCTCGACGTCACGCGATGGATCGTCGGCTTGACGATTCGGGGGATCGCGTAGCCGGTTGCCAGCACGACGTGACGAGCCTCGATCTCGTGACCGTCGTCGAGGCCGACGGTCACCCTTGCTTTCCCGCAGTCGAAGAAGACGGCATTGCCTTGAACAAGGTGTGCGCCTCGCGACAGCGCCAGGGACAGCAGGCCGCCTGCCAACTGCACCGGGTCAGCGTCGGCGGCACCGGGGGACAGGATCGCGCCCGCTCGGGCGAAGCCGAAATTGTCGAGGAGAGTGCGGTGATCAAGGAAGATGCCGGGCAGCCCGGCTCGGGTGCGTTGCGCGAGCTCGTCACGCAAAACCCTCGAGTCGTCATCGCGCGCAAGATAGAGCGACTGGCGGGCCCGCAATTCACCGGGCAGCGTCCGCTCCGAGATCTGGCGCTTCAATTCCGTCACCGCGCGCAGGCTGGCCTGATAGCATCGCGCGGCGCGGTCGAAGCCGATCAGCGACCCAAGCTGCCCGAGTGGTCGATCGATTTCCCACAGCAGCATGGCGGTGCTGGCGGCCGTGCTGCCGCGGCAGGGCTGCTCGCGATCAATCAGGACGACGTCGTGCCCTTCGCGGGTGAGCCGTTCAGCCATCATCGCGCCGGTAATTCCGGCGCCGACGATCAGGACGTCGCAGCGAAAACTCGCGACACCGGCCGCCGTCGGAAACGACGGTACATCCGGCCAGGGCGGCCTGACGCTCCGGACGTCGTCCTGCTGCATTTGTTGCGGCTGATCGTTGAAGATGTCGACCTCCCGGCGAACTGAGGAACCGGCCTCTCTAACGCCGTCATGCAACTTCGGTTCGGCGCAAAATGTCTTCGCGAGGTCACTTCCGAGGCGGTCCATTGCGCGGCCTTTCCCCGGTCGACGGCCGAGCGTGGAGGGCCGGGCTGGGACGTCGACAGCGCGCAAAAAGCAAGGGCCGGGAGAGATTCCCCCGGCCCTTCGCCGCATATCCTGGACTTATCCGTTGGAGTCGGCCGCTCCTAGCGCCTTGACGGTCGAATCCGGATCGAGCCGTCCAGCGCGCCTGATCGCCGTCACAGCTGTCCGAGCAGCGTGTCGCCGCCGGAGACCTCGACCTTGCCCGGGGCGGCTTCGAGGTTCAGCTTGGTGACCTTGCCGTCCTCGACCAGCATCGAATAGCGCTTGGAGCGGATGCCGAGGCCGGCGCCGGAGGCGTCGAGCTCCATGCCGATCGCCTTGGTGAACTCGGCATTGCCGTCGGCCAGGAACACGGCCTCGTCGCGCTGGTCGGTATCGCGCTTCCAGGCGTTCATCACGAAGGCGTCGTTGACCGAGACGATGGCGATGGTATCGACGCCCTTGTCCTTCAGCGCATAGGCGTTGAGGAAGATGCTGGGCAGATGCATCTTGTGGCAGGTGCCGGTGTAGGCGCCGGGCACCGCGAACAGCGCGACCTTCTTGCCCTTGAAGATATCGTCGGTGGTTTTGACCTGCGGGCCTTCGCCGGTCATCACGCGGAACTGGGCCTGCGGCAGCTTATCGCCAACCTGGATCGTCATATCAAAACTCCTTCCCCTGGATGTATCTTGCAAGCGTGTCTTTGCGAACGCGTCTTGCGCGGTGCGCGCTACACTATTCGGCGGACCGGAAACGGCAACGGCCCGCCGCGATCACGACTCCGTCATCGCACGACGCTGCCGCGCCGCCGACGGATCACGCCGCCGCGGCCGGCTTCTTCTTCTCGTCGCGCAGCTCCCGGCGCAGGATCTTGCCGACATTGGTCTTCGGCAGCTCGGTCCTGAACTCGATCTGCTTCGGCACCTTGTAGTTCGTGAGCTGCTCGTGGCAGTGCTTGATGATGTCCTCGGAGGTGAGGTTGGGATCCTTCTTCACCACGAACGCCTTGACGAGCTCGCCGGTCTTCTCGTCCGGCAGCCCGATCACGGCGGTCTCCAGCACGCCTGGATGGGTCGCGATGACCTCCTCGACCTCGTTCGGATAGACGTTGAAGCCGGAGACGAGGATCATGTCCTTCTTGCGGTCCACGATCTTGACCGAGCCGTCCGCAGCCATGACGCCGACGTCTCCGGTGCGGAAGAAGCCGTCCGCCGTCATCACCTTGGCGGTCTCGTCGGGCCTGTTCCAATAGCCGGCCATCACCTGCGGGCCCTTGGCGCAGATCTCGCCGGGTTGGCCCAGCGGCACCTCGTTGCCGTCATCGTCGCGGATCGACAGCCAGGTCGACGGCAGCGGCAGGCCGATCGTGCCGGTGAACTCAGTCGAGGTCGGCACGTTGCAGGTCAAGACCGGCGCGGTCTCCGACAGGCCGTAACCCTCGGCGATGCTGCAGCCCGTCACCTGCTTCCACTGCTCGGCCACCGGGCGCTGCACGGCCATGCCGCCGCCGTTGGAGACCTTCAGCTTGGAGAAGTCGATCTTCTTGAAGTCGGGATGATGCAGCAGGCCGTTGTAGAGGGTGTTGACGGCCGGGAAGGTGTTGACCTGATACTTCATCAGCTCCTTGATGAAGCCGGGAATGTCGCGGGGATTGGGGATCAAGAGATTGGCGCCGCCGGCGCGCACCGCGAGCAGGAAACAGCAGGTCAGCGCGAAGATGTGGTACAGCGGCAGCGCGCAGACGATCAGCAGCTGATCGACGTGCGGCGCCCGGTCCATGACCGGCTGCAGCCAGGCGTCGTTCTGCAGCACGTTGGCGACGACGTTGCGGTGGAGCAAGGTGGCGCCCTTGGAGACGCCGGTGGTGCCGCCGGTATATTGCAGGAAGGCGACGTCGTCGGGGCCGATGGTGGGCTTCTGGAAGCGCTTGCCTCGGCCGGCGGCGAGCGCATCGTTGAACGGCACGGCGCCCGGCAGCGAGAACGCCGGCACCATCTTCTTCAGGCGGCGGACGACGAGGTTGACGATCACGCCCTTGAAGCCGAGCAGGTCGCCCATGCTGGCGACGACGATGTGTTTGACCTGGGTGTGTCCCACCACCTGCTGCACGGTGTGGGCGAAATTCTCCAGCACGATGATCGCCTCGGCGCCGGAATCCTTGAGCTGGTGCTCGAGCTCGCGCGGCGTGTAGAGCGGGTTGACGTTGACGACGGCGTAGCCCGCGCGCAGCACCGCGGAGATCGCGATCGGATATTGCAGCACGTTCGGCATCATCAGTGCGACGCGCGCACCCTTCGCCAGACCCAGGCCCTGCAGATAGGCGCCCATCGCGACCGACATCTCGTCGAGCTCGCGATAGCTGATCGCCTTGTCCATGCAGATGAAGGCGCGGCGATCGGCGAATTTCTTGAAGCTCTCTTCCAGCAGGTCGACGAGCGACGGGTATTTGCCCGGATCGATATCGGCGGGAACGCCGGCCGGATAGTGCTTGAGCCAGATGCGCTCCATGACCCTTCCTCTCTGATCGTCTCTTGTTCGTATATCGGCAGCCGCCTCTCTGGGGCCGGCGGCGCCAATATCGAATTTCCGGCCGTTCAAGGCAAGCGGCCGGCGCGTCGATGAAAGGGGAGGTACAGGCAGTCCGGGCCGAGGGCCCGCGCCAGTTGCTGGCTGCGTCAGTATGCGCCGCGCGGGATCAGCCGTCCTTCGGCGAGGGCTTGCCGTCCGTCTTCGGCTTTGCGGCGGCCTTGGGCTTGGTGGGCTTGGGCGCGTCGGAGCCGGCTTTTTCCGCCGGTTTTCCGCCGGCTTCGTGCTTGGCGGCGACGTGGCGTGCCGCGCCCGGCTTGGCGTTCGACGGCTTGGCATCCGACGGCTTGGCCGCGGCCTTCGCATCCACATCGGTCTTGGCGGCGGTCCGGGTCGCCGGCTTGGCATCCTTGCGGGCGGCGGCGTGCGCCTTCTTGCCGCGGTGCCTGGCCGGGGTCTGCGCGTCGGCATCGGCGGCGACGGCGGCGATCAGCGCCGCGCCGGTGCGCGTCGGGCCGGTGTAGACCACGACCGGCTCGGACGGAGCGGGGGCCGCCGCCAGCAGTTCGGACGGCTTCATGGACGGCGCCTGCAGGCCGGCGAGCAGGGTGCCGCCGGTCGCTTCGCCGTCCGCACCGGCAACGGTGTCCTCGTCCTCATCGCTGGCCGGCCGGTGGCGGCGGCCGTTGCACATGTCGTCGCGCAGGTTGGGCGGCGTCGCGTCGACCGGGGCCAACTGATCGACCGTGCCGAGCGGCGACTTCAGCCAGCTCAGCTGGTTGCCGTTGAAGCCGCGGTCGAGCATCTGGATCGCGCGCACGGCGCGCATCTGTCCCGAGGAGGCGCCGAGCACCACCGCGATCAGGCGCTTGCCGTTGCGGGTCGCCGACGCCACCAGATTGTAGCCCGAGGCGCAGATGAAACCGGTCTTGAAACCGTCGGCGCCGGGATAGCGCCCGATCAGCTTGTTGAAGTTCTGCACCACGCGGCGGCCGTAGCGGATCGACGGGATGTGGACGAAGTATTCGTACTCGGGAAGATCGCGGATGATGGCGCGCGCCAGGATCGCGAGATCACGCGCCGAGGTGATCTGGCCGTCGGCAGGCAGTCCGTTCGGATTGACGTAGCTGGTCTGCGTCATGCCGAGCTTGCGGGCGGTGTCGTTCATCATCGCCGAGAAGCCGTCGATGGAGCCGCCGACGCCCTCGGCGAGCACCACCGCCATGTCGTTGGCGGACTTCACCAGCATCATCTTGAGCGCGTTGTCGACGGTGAGCTGCGTGCCCGGCCGGTAGCCCATCTTCGACGGCGACTGCGAAGCCGCGGTCGGCGAGACCGTGAACAGCGTGTCGAGCGTGATCCTGCCCTCCTTGACCGCCTTCAAGGTGACATAGGCCGTCATCAGCTTGGTGACTGATGCTGGGTACCAGGGATAGGTCGCGTTCTGCGCTTCCAGCACCTTGCCGGTGTCGGCTTCGACGAGCAGCAGCGCCTCGGCATGGGCCCAGCGCGGCGCGAGCACGAGAGCGGCAGCGAGAACGATGATCTGAAGCGGGGAATAGCGGAACAACAGGCGAAGCGTCTGCACTGGTCAGATCCGGTCCTTTGAGACCCGCCTCGCGCGGCGAGGTGGGCAAACGGGCTTTCGGGTTTCAAGCGTGTCCGGTGCCGCTTCGGTTGCGGCAGGTCGCGAACCTATACCGGCTCGACGCTGGCGAACAGAGCCCAGCCATTCAATTCCACGATGAAAGCGTCCCGCGATCAGGCCTTGACGGTGGTGCTCTCGCTGTCCGGCGCGGCAAGCGACGCACGTGCGCTCTCCTGCACCATGAACTGGGCCTTCGCGAGTTCCGCGAAGTGGCCGCCCTTGGCGACGAGTTCATCGAACGTTCCGCTTTCGATCACGCGCCCGTTCTCGAACACCAGGATTCGCGTCGCATTGCGAATCGTCGAGAGCCGGTGTGCGATCACGAAGGTCGTGCGTCCCTTCATCACCTCGTCGAGCGCCGCGTTGAGCTTGGCCTCGGTGACGGCATCGAGCGCGGAGGTCGCCTCGTCGAGAATCAGGATCGGAGGATCCTTCAGGAGGGCACGCGCGATCGAGAGCCGCTGGCGCTCGCCACCGGACAGCATGCGGCCGCGCTCGCCGGCGTTGGTATCGAAGCCCTGGTCGGCACGATCGATGAAGTCGAGCGCCTGGGCGCGCGCGGCGGCGGTGCGCAGCTCCTCGTCGGTCGCGTCCGGCTTGCCGACCAAAAGGTTCTCGCGGATCGAGCGATTGAACAGCAGCGCCTCCTGGAACACGACGCCGATGTTCCTGCGCAGTGCCGCGAGCTTCAATCCGCGGACGTCCATGCCGTCGATCCTGATGAAGCCGGATTGCGGATCGAAGGCGCGATGCAAGAGCGCAATCGCGGTCGACTTGCCGGCGCCGGTCGGTCCGACCAGCGCGATGGTCTGGCCGGGCAGCGCGGTGAAGGTGAGGTCCTTCACCGCCGGACGCTTGCCGTCATAGGAGAACGAGACGTCGTTGAATTCGACCAGGCCCGAGAGCCGGCCGACCTCGATCGCGTCGGGACGGTCGCGCACGGCCGGCACCGCATCGAGCACGGTGAAGAACTCGGCCAGCCGCGGCGCCTCCATGAACACGTTGTTGATGAAGGACACGACCTGCTCGAGCTTCTGGATCAGCATGGTCGCGAACGACACGAACATCACGATCTCGCCCACGGACGTCAGTCCGGCCTGATGCAGGGCGATGCCCAGCGTGAAGATCGCGAGCACGGTGATGGTGGTCGAGGCACGCGTGATGACCGTCACCAGCGCCCACCAGCCGAGCACCGGCATCTGCACCGACAGCAATTGTCCGGCCACGGTGCGCAGGCCCTGCACCTCGGCATCGATGCGCACGAAGCTCTGCACCAGCGCGACGTTGCCGAGCGCGTCGGAGGCACGCGCCGACAGGTCGCTGTAATGCTCCTCGACCTCGCTCTGCATGCCGTAGGTCTTGCGTACGACCAGGGTCGTCAGCACGGTGAACACCACGCACAGCACGAACAAGAGGATCGCGAGCCGCCAGTTCAGATAGAGCGACAGCGGCAGCAGCACCAGCACCGACATGATCGCGGCGAAGTGCTCGCGGAAGAACGACAGCCACAGCTTCCACAGCGCGTCGGTGCCGTTGATCATCACCTTCATCAGCCGGCCGGAATGGGTGCCGGAATGGAACGTCAGCGGCAGCTGCAAGATGTGCTCGAAATAGCTCGTCAGCACCGCATGGCGCTGCCGGTGCGCCAGCCGGTCGGCCTGCAGCGCGACCCAGGCGCTGGCCAGTATCGTGAACAGCCCGAATCCGGCCCAGGCCGCGAGCAGCGGCCAGGCGGTGCTGGTCGAGGCGTTGCCCGAGAGCGAGTCGACAATGCGTCCGAACAGCACCGGCTCGGCGAACTGCGCCACCGCCAGCGCCAGGTTGGCGATCGCGAGAAACCAGCCGAGCCGCGCCTCCTTTCCGAGCAGATGGAGCACGCGGGCATAGATGCGGAGCAGGGACATGGGCGGGGCGCTTCGTGTCGGCAGTTGGAATCAGCGCTGGGCGCGCGGCGCCATGTTAGCAAGGGAACGGCCGCCGCGGCGAGCGCTCAGTTGACCAGCCGGCTGTCGGCGGGCGGCAGGAAGCTGTCGTCGAAGATGTCGGCGGGTTGCGGACGCTTGTGGTGGAATTTGCCGTCCTCGGCGAGTTGGTCGAGGGCCCGCTCGAACCGGGCGGGATCGATGCCGCCGATGCCATCGCGTCGGACGTCCGGCGTCAGCACGTTGTCGACGAGCACGCTCTGCAGCCGCTGCAGCTCGAGCTCGCGGGAGCCGTCATCCATCCGGCCCACCACGTCGGCGATCGCGCCGGCAGGGTCCTTGATGGCAAGCTGGAGGCCCGACGTCAGCGCGCGCAGGAAGCCCTTCACCGCAGCCGGCTGCTTGGCCGCAAAGCCGGGATTGACGATCACCGCATGGCCATAGGCCTCGCAGCCATAATCAGCGAAGCGCAGCACCGCGAGATCGGCGGCGGGCACGCCGCGGTCGCGCAGATTGATCGCCGAGAGATACGAGAAGCCGCTGACGGCATCGACCTGGCCGGCCGACAGGATCGGCTCGCGCACGGCCGCGCCGACGCGCGACAGCTTGATGGTCTCGGGCCTGAGATGGTTGTGCCTCACGACCGCCGGCCACAGCCGGATCGAGAGATCGCCCTCGGCGACGCCGAGCGTTTTGCCTTCGATGTCGCCGAGCCCGTTGATGCCGCGACTCCTGCGCGCGATGATCGCGTAAGGCGCCCTGTTGAACAGCACGAACACGGCCTTGACCGGCTGGCTGTTCGACGCGTCGCGATAGCGGATCAGCTCGTTGATGTCGGCGAGCGCCATGTCGGCCTCGCCGGAAGCGACCCGCGCGATCGCATCGGGAGAGCCCTTGGCCGTGGTGATGGTGACCGTCACGCTTTCGGTGGCAAACAGCCCGCGGCTGGCGGCGAGGACCAGTGGCGCCATGCTGCCATCGAGCGGCCGATCCAGCGCGAACATGACGGCGACCGGACGTTTCGGCTCCTCCGCCGCAGCTTCCTGTCGCGACAGGCATGAGGGCACGACGACGACGGCGAGGAGCGCCAAAGCAAGCAGGGTGAGGGATCGTCGCATGCGCATCATGTCACGCCGGTATTCGCAGGCCGTACCGGTCTTGTCACGCCGGTATTCTAATCAGTTCGCCGGCCGTCGCGGGATCGAGCCGCGGGATCGTCATGTCAATTTCGTGACAACGTCGCTGTCTCGCTGCCCGCTCAGGGCCGGCGGTGCCTGATCATGTCGGATCGAATGTGAATGGTCCATGAGCAAGGCCTGCGGCGATTTGCGGCTTCGACTCCGGGTTTCGCGAGGGGAACTGTGGGCGCAGTTCGCGAGTTGGTGCGCGAGATTGGATCGTACGGAGAAAACATATGATCGCACAGCGCGGAAGTTTTTCCCGCTTTGGCCGTGCTACCGTCCTGGCGACGGTGGCCGCGGTGACTTTGACGGCCGTGCAGCCGACACTCGCCTTTGCCGGCTCCGCGCCGGCCGAGAAGGGCGTCGTCGCCAAGACGGCCAATGATGGCGGCCTGACCGATGTCAGCGCGCGCCGGCGCCACTATCGCGGCAATGGCGGTGCGGCGGCTGCGGCTGCCTTTGCCGGCATCGTCGGCACCGGCCTCGCCATCGCGGCGGCGCAGAACCGCCGTTCCTACTACGAGGATAATTATTACTATGGCCGGCCGGCCTATTACGGCTACGGGCCGCGCTATCAGTATTACGGCGGCGGCCCCTATTACGGTGGCGGCTATCATCATCACCCGCATTGGTGATGTGAGATCGGATGAGACGATCCGCCGGCCCCGTGCCGGCGGATTTTTTCTTGCGTGCTGCGAACGTTAATATGCGGGCCATCGATTTTAACTAGTGTGGCGAGATGACTGATTCGATCGATCGGCTCTATCGCGCTGTCCTGGCGGCCAGGGATCTCGACCCCGCGCGATCGCGCACGGCCAAGCTGATGCAGCAGGGCACGGCCAAGATGGCCAAGAAGCTCGCCGAAGAGGCGATCGAGGTCGCGATCGATGCCGTCGGCGGCGACGCCCAGGCCGTGGTGCGCGAAAGCGCCGACCTGATCTACAATCTGGCCGTGCTGTGGGCCGAGCTCGATGTCCAGCCCGAGGACGTCTGGCGCGAGATGGAACGGCGCGAGCTGATGCTCGGCATCGCCGAGAAGCTGCCGAAATCGCCCGCGAAGGTCGCCAAGGCCGCGCCCGGACGGGTGGCGGGGCGACCGATCGTCGCGGCCGACCGGACGATCCGCAAGCGGCACTAGTGTGGCGGTCCGATTCGGACCGGCATATGGGCCATGGACAAATCCTGCCCGGTTTGCTTCATCGCCACCATGCTCAGACGGATCTACGACTGGTGTATCGACGCCGCCCACAAGCCGCATGCCATGTGGATCATGGCCGCGGTCGCCTTCGCTGAAAGCTCGTTCTTTCCGGTGCCGCCGGATGTGATGCTGATCCCGATGTCGCTGGCGAAGCCGCAGCGGGCCTGGCTGTTCGCCGGCGTCTGCACCGCGGCCTCGGTGGCGGGCGGCCTGGTCGGTTATGCCATCGGCGCGCTGCTCTACGACTCCCTCGGCCATTGGCTGATCCAGCTCTACGGCCTCGGCGACAAGGTCGAGGCGTTCCGGGCGTCCTATGCCGAGTGGGGCGCCGTCATCATCCTGCTGAAGGGATTGACGCCGATCCCCTACAAGCTGGTCACGATCACGTCGGGCTTCGCCGGCTATAATCTGTTTCTGTTCATCGTCTGCTCGATCATCGCGCGCGGCGGCCGCTTCTTCATCGCCGCGATATTGCTCAACCGCTATGGCGAATGGATCAGGGTGCGCATCGAGAGGCATCTCGGCCTGTGGGTGGCGATCGGCGCGGCCGTGCTGGTGGCCGGCTTCGTCATCGCCGTGAAGCTGATCTGATGCGGCCGCTGCGCCCGGGGCGGGGGGCGGGGGCGGCGCTGCTCGTCGTCGTCTCGGTGCTCTCTGCCGCCGCGGCATGGGCGCAAACGACGCCTTCCTTGGGGCTGCGAGAAGCGCCGCAACAGCCACCGCAGCAGGCGCCTGCCGTCCAGCCTGCGCCGCCCTCCAATCCGGGTCTGGTGGAGGAGCTTGGCAAGCTGTTCGAGAAGATGTCGATCATTCCGCTGAAACCTTCGGGCGATGCCGGCGCCGAGCCGCCGGCGGCCGGCAGCGATCCCACCGGCGCTGCCGCGGATCCGCCCGCCGCGACCCCGGTGCAGCCCACTGGCCCGGTCGCGCCGAAGGGCGGCGCCGACACCAAAGACGTGCTGAAGGAGACCGGCGAGACCTTGTCGCGCCTCGCCAAGCCCTCGAGCATGATCACCGGCCGCTCGGTCTGCCCGATTGCCACCAACGGCACACCGGATTGCAAGCTCGGCGCCGACCGGCTGTGCCAGGGCAAGGGCTACAAGGACGGCAAGAGCCTCAACACCGACTCGGCGGAGACCTGCTCGGCCAGGGTGCTGATCCCGGGCCGGCAGCGCAAGCCGGGCGACTGCCGCACAGATACCTTCGTCACCTCGGCGCTCTGCCAATGACGCCTGCATGCCAGCGCCTCAACGCAAGACCGTGATCGGGCTTTTCCGGTCCCTCTGCGGGCGAATTGCCATCACGGCTTGATGTCGGGCATGCTCGCGATCACGAGCGTCTCCGCATTTCACAACGAGGAATTCCCATCCATGTCCATGCCCGCCTTGTTCAAGGGCCGCCTGTCGATCCCGGTGATCGGCTCGCCGCTGTTCATCATCTCCGTGCCCGACCTGGTGATCGCGCAGTGCAAGGCCGGCGTGGTCGGTTCGTTTCCGGCGCTGAACGCGCGGCCGGCCGCGCTGCTCGACGAATGGCTGGCGCGCATCACGGAAGAGCTCGCCGCCTATGACCGGGCGCATCCGGAACGCCCGTCGGCGCCGTTCGCCGTCAACCAGATCGTGCATCGTTCCAACAACCGGCTCGAGCAGGATCTCGCGCTGTGCGAGAAGTACAAGGTGCCGATGATGATCACCTCGCTCGGCGCGCGCGAGGAGCTGAACCAGGCGGCGCATGGCTGGGGCGGCATCGTCTTCCACGACGTCATCAATCAGTTCTTCGCCCACAAGGCGATCGAGAAGGGCGCCGACGGCCTGATCCTGGTCGCGGCCGGCGCCGGCGGCCATGCCGGCACGATCTCGCCGTTCGCCTTCGTGGCGGAGACCCGTAGCTGGTTCGACGGCCCGATCGCGCTGTCCGGCGCGATCGCCAACGGCCGCGCCATCCGCGCCGCGCGCGTGCTCGGCGCCGATTTCGCCTATATCGGCTCGGCCTTCATCGCCACCAAGGAGGCGAACGCCGTCGAAAGCTACAAGGACATGATCACCAAGTCCGGCGCCGACGACATCGTCTATTCGAACCTGTTCACCGGCGTGCACGGCAACTACCTGAAGCCGTCGATCGTCGCCGCCGGCCTCGACCCGGACAATCTCCCGACCTCCGATCCGTCGAAAATGAGCTTCGGCACCGATGCCTCGGGCGAGCGCGCCAAGCCGAAGGCCTGGAAGGAGATCTGGGGCTCGGGGCAGGGCATCGGCGCCATCAAGGACGTGCTGCCCGCCGCCGAGCTGATCGCGCGCTTCAAGAAGGAATATGACGAGGCGATCGACCCGCCGCTGTGAGGCGGCTCAGCGACGGACAAAAGGAAAAGCGCGGCAGCCTGGGCTGCCGCGCTTTTTTTTAACCCGTAATAAGCTGGACGAGTTACTCCAGTTCGATCGCCTGGAACTTGCCGCGCTCGTCCAGCGCCGTGCCCCAGATCTTGTGCGAGGCCTGGTGTTCGGCGCGGCCGAAGCCGAGCTTGGCGCCGAGACCGAGATCGATGTCACGCATGTTCTCCAGCGTATCGATCAGCGCCTCGGTGTCGAGCTGCGGGCCAACCCGGCGCAGCGCCTGGATCAGCACGTTGGCCGAGACGTAGCCTTCGAACGACACGTAGGACGGTGCCTCGCCCGGGAAGTACTTCTCCAGTGCGCTCTTGTATTCGAGCACGGCGCTCGAATAGCCGCCGACGGCCGGCACCACCTGGGTGACGATCACGCCGCTGGCATAGCGCGGGCCGAGCAGCATCAGCTCGTCGGAGAGCTCGGTCGAACCCACGAAGGAGACGTTGGTGTAGATCATGTGCGGGAACAGATCGCGCGTCTTCTCGATGAACTTCGCGGCAGCGCGATAGGTTGCGACCATGACGATCGCCTTGGGCGGGTTCTTCAACGCCCTCAGCTGGTTGACCGCGTCGTCGACGTCGACCGTGTTGCGCTTGTAGTTGAGGCGCAAGATGGACGTGTCGGCAAGGCCGAGCGTGCGGAAGGCCTTGGCCACACCGGAGAAGCCTGCATCACCATAGGCGTCCTGCTGCGCGAACACGGCAATGTCCTTGGCCGGCAGGCGGCGCAGCTTGACGAGGTAGCGCACGACGGTGTCGGTCTCTTCCGCGTAGCTGGCGCGATAGTTGAATACATAGCGATCCGGCGGATCGTTGCGCAGCAGGTTGGCGCCGGTGAACGCGCCGTAGAACAGCACGCGACGCTGCAGGGCGTAGGGCATCGCCACGGCAGAAGTTGGGGTGCCGACGTTGCCGACGAAGCCGAACACCTTGTCCTTCTCGTAGAGCTGCTTCATCGCGTCCAGCGTCCGCGACGGCTCGTAGCCGTCGTCGGCCGAATAGAGCCGCAGCGAGCGCCCGGCGATGCCGCCGGCGTCGTTGGCGCGGTTGAAGGCGGCCTCGATGCCCATCTTCATCTGGCGGCCGAGCTCCTTGGCAGCGCCGGAGAACGGAGCGGCGATGCCGAAGCGGATCTCGTTGGCGGTGACGCCCTGGACGTTGGTCGTGGACGCCGGCGGCAGCGTCGCGGTCGGTGCCGTCGCAGCGACAGCCGCGGACGGGGCGATCACCCCGGCGAGGCTGGTGGCGGTCTGGCTCGGCGCGCTTTGCCCGAGCGAGCGCTCGAGCTCGGCGAGCTGGCGGCCCGCGGAGTTACAGTCGGTCTGAGCCGCCCCGACGCGGTTGCGTCCATCGGCGACGTAGCCGTTGAAGACGCGGGTGAGCTCGTCACGATCCGAGCCGCCGGTGGAGGCCTCCCGGATCACCTCGCGAAACTTGTCGACAATGGCCTGAACGCGGCCCTGGTCGATCGCCTGACAGGCGGATGCTGCTCCCACGATCGGCCCGACCCGGCTCGCAAGATTACGCACCACATCCGCATTGGTGCCCGCCGCGCTGGCGGGCGTTGCGAGCAATGCCGCAACCAAGAACACGCTACAACGAAAGTTCATTGCCACTATCCCACTTTGGACCCCATCCAGGTCTTCCGCCTGGTGAATTGACGCCGTGTCTGCGACGGAGAAGACATAAGACCGTCACCATGCACAGACCAGCCTTTCCTAAGAGCATGACCATTTCGGTAACCCGACACGCCTTTTTCCGATCATACTTTAGGACCTGCTAACGAAACGTCTTCACCAGTTCTTCCCCTTCGAAGCTAATTCTACTCAAGTTCGATTGCCTGATACGTGCCGGTTTCGTCGAGTGCGGTGCCCCAGATCTTGTGCGAGGCCTGGTGCTCCGCGCGTCCAAATGCGAGCGTCGTGCCGAGGCCGAGATCGAGGCTGCGCATCGATTCGAGCGTGTCGATCAGCCGCTCGGTGTCGAGCGGATTGGTCTGCTTCAGCGCCTGGATCAAAATCGTCGCCGAGATATAGCCTTCGAGTGACGTGTAGTCCGGTGCCTCGCCGGGCGCGTATTTGGCCAGGGCGTTCTTGTAG
Source organism: Bradyrhizobium sp. HKCCYLRH3061 (assembly GCF_051168015.1). Lineage (NCBI taxonomy): Bacteria > Pseudomonadati > Pseudomonadota > Alphaproteobacteria > Hyphomicrobiales > Nitrobacteraceae > Bradyrhizobium > Bradyrhizobium sp. HKCCYLRH3061. The sequence continues at coordinate 141,487 of NZ_JBNPUE010000010.1, read as the reverse complement.
TCGAGCACGAGGCTTGAGTAGCCCGAAACCGCCGGCACGCCCTGCGTCACGATGACGCCGTTGGTGAAGCGCGGGCCGAGCAACTTGAGCTCGGTCGCGAGCGAGGTCGAGCCGACGGCGGACACGTTGGCGTAGATCAGGCCCGGCACCGCGTCGCGCGTCTTCTCGATGAACTTCGCGGCGGCGCGATCGGTCGCGACCATGATGATCGCCTTGAGTCCCGGCTTGTGCGCCTTGACCTGATTGACCGCCTCTTCCACGTCCATCGTCGCGCGCGGATAGTTGATTCGCGTCACGGTATCGCCGATGTTCAACTGTCGGTAGGCCTTCGCGACACCGGTGTAACCGTCGTCGCCGAATGGGTCCTGCTGGGTGAACACTGCGATCTGCTTGGGCGAGACGCGCTTCATCCTGATCAGGTAGCGCACCAGCGCGGCAGTCTCCTCGGCGTAGCTCGCCCGATAGTTGAAGACGTAGCGATCCGGAGGATCGCGTCGCACCACGGCTGCGCCGGTGTTCGGCGCGAAGAACAGCGTGCGCCGCTCCAGCGCATAGGGGATCGCCACCTGCGAGTTGGCGGTGCCGACGTTGCCGATGAAGCCGAACACCTGCTCCTTGTCGTAGAGCTGCGTCATCGCCGCCAGCGTGCGGTTCGGATCGTAGCCGTCGTCCGCCGCCACGAGACGGAGCATGCGCCCGTTGACGCCGCCGGCATCGTTGGTGCGTGCGAACGCGGCCTCGATGCCCTGGCGCATCTGACGCCCGGTCTCCTTGCGGATGCCGGAGAACGGCAGGACCATGCCGAAGCGGATCTCGCGGTCGGTGATGCCGCGCACGGGGCCGGCGGTGACGGCGCCGGTCGTCGTTTCGGCCTTGACCGGTGTGATCGGGGCCGTCGCCGCAGCCGGCTCGCCGAGCGAGCGTTCGAGCTCCGTCAGTTGCCGCTCCGCGGCCGCGCAGGTCGCCTGCGAGGCGCCCGTACGACTACGGCCCTCGGCGATGTAGCCATTGAAGCTGCGGGTCAGCTGATCGCGCTCGCCGTCATTCCTCGTCGCCTGGCGGATGGCTTCGCGGAATTTGTCGACCATGCCCTGGACGCGGCCCTGCGCGATGTCCGGGCAGGCGGATGCCTGTCCCACGATCGGCCCAACCCGGCTGCCGAGCTCCCTGACGACGTCGGGAGCCGCCGCCAGAGCGGGGCTGAAGGGAGCTGCGAAAACACTCCCGATGATCAACGTGGACCAACGCACGGCCATCGAACCTTCCACCTGCTCAGCCTGTTTCAAACCCTCTTCGTTCTACTATTCGTGGCATTTCGAATTAATGTCGGGTTTCTCTGTCGCTCTTTTGTCGTGGTAGTCGAGGCCGTCGCGCCTCCAGCGGTATCCTATTCAAGTTCGACGGGTTGGTAGGTGCCGCTGTTGTCAAGCGCCGTGCCCCAGATCTTGTGCGAAGCCTGGTGTTCGGCGCGGCCGAAGCCGAGCTGCGTGCCGAGGCCGAGATCGACGTTGCGCATGTTCTCGAGCGTTTCGACCAGTTGCTCGGTATCGAAGTTCGGACCGGCGCGCTTCAGTCCCTCGATCAGGATGCTCGCCGCGATGTAGCCCTCGAGCGAGGTGTAGTCGGCCGGCTCGCCCGGGGCATATTTCGCAAGTGCGGTCTTGTATTCGAGCACCAGGCTCGAATAGCCGGAGACGCCGGGCACGGTCTGGCTGACGATCACGCCCTCGGCGTAGCGCGGTCCGAGCAGCATCAGCTCGCTGGCGAGCGCCGAGCCAGCAACCGCCGAGATGTTGGCGAAGATGACGCCTGGAAATACGCCCTGGGCCTTCTCGATGAACTTGGCGGCGGCACGCGTCGTCGCCAGCATCACCACCGCCTTGACCGGGGTCTTCAGCAGCTTCAGCTGATTGATGGCGTCGTCGACCTCGACCGTGTTGCGCGGATAGTTGACCCGGACGATCGAATTGTCGCTCACCCCGAGCGTCCGGAATGCCTTTGCCACGCCGGCGAAGCCCGCGTCGCCGAAGGCGTCGTTCTGCGCGAACACGACGATCTGGCGCGGATGCAGCCTTCGCATCTTCACGAGATAATGGACCAGCGCGTCGGTCTCCTCGGCATAGCTCGGCCGGTAGTTGAAGACGTAGCGGTCGGGCGGATCGTGGCGCACGACGTTGGCGCCGGTATAGGGCGCGAAGAACAGCGTGCGGCGCTCGAGCGCGTAGGGGATGGCGACCGCGGCGGTGGCCGAGCCGAAATTGCAGATATAGCCGAACACCTGCTCCTTCTCGTAGAGCTGCTTCATCGCATCCAGCGTGCGCGCGGGATCGTAGCCGTCATCGGCGGTGACGAGCTTGAGCATGCGGCCGTTGACGCCGCCGGCCTCGTTGGCGCGATTGAACGCCGTCTCGACGCCGATCTTGAGCAGTCGCCCGCTCTCCTTCACCGGTCCGCTGTAGGGAATGACCATGCCGAGCTTGATCTCGCTCTGCGTCACCCCGCGCACGTTGCCGGCCGGCGGCAGCAGTTGCGCCGGGACGGTCGCGGCCTGCGCCGTCGCAGGTCCGATGCTCACGGCAGGCAGGTTCGCGCGCGCCGGAGGCGGCGCTGCGATGGATCGTTCGAGATCGGCAAGCTGCCGGTCGGCGCCGCCGCAATCCATCCGGCCTGACGTGACGAGGCTGCGGCCTTCGGCCACATAGCGGTCGAGCAGGCGCGTCAGCTCGTCACGGTCGGCCTCGCTGGACGCGGCCTCGCGGATGACGAGCTGGAATTTCTCGATGATGGCCTGGATGCGCGGCCGGGCGATGTCGCGGCACGCGAGTGCTGCGCCAATGATCGGGCCGACGCGGCTGCCGAGCTGGCGCGCCACGCTCACACTCTCGCCGGGCGCGGCAACGGCCTCGCCGGCCACGAGGGACGCGAGCAGGATGGCTGCCACACGGGCGTGAGCCAGCGGACGGCGTGCTGCCGCTTTCTGCGGTAGGACGTCGATCATCGTCGCCTGTGAAGTGTTGGAAGCTGGATCAGTCGTAGAGGGTTAGCGAACCCGCTCCATCTGACCCGTCTTCTGGTTCCACTGCATGAACTGCTGCAGCATGGGCTTTTCGGGATTGTCGGAATCTGCCGCGGGCTCCGGAGCGTCCGCGAGCAGCGACTTGAACTGCGACAGCGCCGGGGCGGCCTGAGCCTCGACCCGCTCCGGCAGCGCGCTGGTCTGATCCGCCTTGGCGTCCTGCACGTCGGCGGCGACCGGCGGCAGCGTCTTCATCGACTGCACGGCGGCGACGAAGGACGAGCTCGCGTCGGGCTGGCGCCACACCGGCACGATGTTGACGAAGAACAGCGCGACGACGGCGGCGACGCCGGTTGCGGCGGCGAAGCGGCCGGCCACCTTGAACACGACCGAGCGGCGGTCGCGCTCGCGCTCCAGATCCGGCGGCTCGCGCATGACCTGGGGATTCAGCGATTGGCGAAGGGATTCGAACACGGCGGTCTCCAGGCGAGCATCGAGCGGTCCTTGCTGTCCCGAAGCGGGACGCTCGGCCGCCTCCGCTGCCTTGGCATTGTCACCGACGAGAGATAGACGCGCGGCTTCCGGACGTTCGCGCAGCCACCGCGGTGCATAGTGCAGCGGGTCCTGCGGGTTCATCGGATTCTGTTCACTCAACGAACTCATACGCTACTCCTCTGACGCTCGATTCCGGTAAACTGATACGCTTCTGCCACGGTCGTATGAGAGCTAGTTTCAAACGAAGAGCGGGAGCGGTTCTGCCACTTCAGATCACACGGAATCATTTGCAGAATCAGACGTTTCGCGTCGATCAGCGATCGCACGCCAGCAGTCCCTTCCTGCAAGGCGCCGTGGCACGTTTGCCGTGCCTTGGGCGCCTCTATCGATCCCATGCCCCGCCCCCTGACGAGTGTCAATCGATCGGAACTTCCTAAAGCCGTCGGTTCCGAATTATATGTACGTTAAAGTTATCATCATGATGTGATTAAAATGAGGCATGACAGGTCTTGACGCAGATGCTCATGAATTGCGTCTCATTGATGCCAACATTGCGCCTTGATTCGATCATCATCGAACTATGTCGGGCGGGCCGCTGTCGATTTTTGAGCGGCTTAGCGTCGATTTAACCATCCGTTAACCATCTGGCGCCGACAGTTAACCAATCACTAAGAATGGTTGGGTCGGATGGTCATGAGTGCCAGCGCTGAAACGGTGCGTCCTGTTATTCGTCTGCGCGGGCGCTCCTACGTCGCCTTCGTGTTTTCGCCGGTTGTGCCGATTGCCGATTGGCTGGCTGAGCTCGATGCAACGCTCGCGGGCTCGCCCGGCTTCTTCGTCGGCAAGCCGATCGTGCTCGATCTCTCGGCGCTGGATCTGAGCCCGCTCGCCATCACCCATCTCATCAAGAGCATCGAGTCGCGCAACATCCGCGTGCTCGGCCTCGAAGGCGTCGAGCAGGGGCGGCTGTCGCTCGGCATGCCGCCCTTGTTGTCCGGCGGCCGTCACTGCGCCGTGCAGGAGATCGAGCCGGAGAAGCCACAGCTGCAGCAGCCGACCTCGCTGCTGCTCGACCAGCCCGTACGCTCGGGCCAGTCGATCGTGTTTCCCGATGGCGACGTCACCGTGCTCGGCGCGGTGTCGTCGGGCGCCGAGATCGTCGCCGGCGGCTCGATCCACGTCTACGGCGCGCTGCGCGGCCGCGCGATGGCCGGTATCAACGGCAACGCGGCGGCGCGCATCTACTGCCAGAAGATCGAGGCCGAGCTGGTCGCGATCGACGGCTACTACCAGACCGCCGAGCAGATCGACGCCGCGTTGCGCGGCCGGGCCGTGCAGGCGCGGCTCGAAGGTCATTCCATGAAGATCGTTGCATTGAACTGAGTAGCAGGAGGATTCGTGACATGTCGAAAGTACTCGTAGTGACGTCGGGCAAGGGTGGCGTCGGCAAGACCACCACGACGGCGGCGATGGGCGCGGCGCTGGCGCAGGCCGGCGAGAAGGTCGTCGTCGTCGACTTCGACGTCGGCCTGCGCAACCTCGACCTGGTGATGGGCGCGGAGCGCCGCGTCGTGTTCGATCTCATCAACGTGGTGCATGGCGTCGCCAAGCTGCCGCAGGCCCTGATCCGCGACAAGCGGCTGGAGAATCTGTGGCTGCTGCCGGCCTCGCAGACCAAGGACAAGGACGCGCTGACCGAGGACGGCGTCGGCCGCGTCATCACCGAGCTGCGCAAGACATTCGACTGGGTGATCTGCGACAGCCCGGCCGGCATCGAGCGCGGCGCGATGCTCGCGATGCGCTATGCCGACGAGGCGCTCATCGTCACCAATCCGGAAGTGTCGTCGGTGCGCGATTCCGACCGCATCATCGGCATGCTCGATTCCAAGACCGTGCGCGCCGAGAACGGCGAGCGAGTCGAGAAGCACATCCTCATCACCCGCTACGATGCGGGCCGTGCCGCGCGCGGCGAGATGCTGTCGATCGACGACGTGCTGGAGATCCTGGCGACGCCGCTGCTCGGCATCGTGCCGGAGAGCCAGGACGTGCTGCGCGCCTCCAATGTCGGCTGCCCGGTGACGCTCAACAGCCCGGCCAGCGCGCCGGCGCGCGCCTATCACGATGCAATGCGCCGCCTGCTCGGCGAGGAGGTCGAGATGCAGATCCCGACCGAGCGCAAGGGCCTGATGAACCTGCTCCTGGGACGGAGGGCTGCATGAGTGTGCTGCGGCTCTTTACGGGGCGTGCGGCCTCCGCGCCCGTCGCGCGGGAGCGGCTGCAGATCCTGCTCGCGCATGAGCGCAGCCTGCGCGGCCAGCCCGATCTCCTGATGCAGCTGCGCGAGGAAATCCTCGCCGTGGTTTCGCGCCATGTGGTACTTGATCCGGACAAGGTCATCGTTCGCATGGACCGGGGAAAGCATGTCTCGACGCTCGAGGTCGACATCGAACTGCCCAATGGCGCCGACCGCGCCTTTGCCAGCGCCGGCTGAGACGTGGCGAGGCGCGCGTTGATGCGGCCGATCTTCCGCATCGCGGACAATCGGGTCGCCGTCAGCTCCGATGCTGCGGGACCATGGGATCCGACCATGCAACATGGGTCTGCGCCATCGGCGCTGGCCGTGTGGGCGGCCGAGCGCATTCCCACGAAGTCGCCGATGCGCATCGCCCGCGTCACCATCGACCTGATGCGCCCGGTGCCGCTCGCAGAGCTCCTCATCGAGACCGAGGTGCTGCGCGAGGGGCGCAAGATCCAGCTCTGCGCCGTGCGCTTGCGCGCCGGCGACACGGTGGTCGTCACGGCGACCGTGCTCAAGATCAGGCAGGATGCGGTGCCGCTGCCGGACGATGTCGGCGAGCTGCCGGTCGATCTGGTCGGCCCCGACGAGGCGCTGCCGGAGCCGGCTGATTTCTCGACCAGCCCCTTCGTGCGCGGCATGACGCTCCGCGCCGCGCGCGGCCGCTTCGGCGTCAAGGGACCGGGCGCGATCTGGTACCGCGTCGACTGGCCGCTCGTCGACGGCCATGCCGTATCGCAGGCGATGCGCGCCGTGGTCGCGAGCGACTTCTGCAACGGCACCTCGGCCGCGCTCGACTTCCACAGCTACACGTTCCTCAATGCCGACCTCACCGTGAACATGGCCCGCGAGCCGGTCGGCGACTGGATCCTGCTGGACGCCGAAAGCTGGATCGGCCCGGACGGCGCCGGGCTGGCGATGGCGCGATTGGGTGATGCGAGAGGCTATTTCGGCCGCGTGGTGCAGAGCCTGGTGATCGAGAAGCGGTGAGGGGGCGGTCCGCCGTCCGTATCTCGTTCATAGCGGGTTGGCGAACTGATCATCGCACCAGTGCTGCTTCGCTTCCAACGGCGCGCCGCGGCGAGGTGTCATGAGGTTGCGCCGGTGATCGGCGGTTGCTTGCTTCGTTACGGGTGAACCAATCAACCCTGCGCCAAGCTCCGCTGCGCCCTCTCCCCCGCTCGCGGGGGAGAGTTGGAGAGGGGGCGCCACGCACACCGCCGCTGGAGCGGCCCCCTCCCTAGCCCTCCCCCGCAAGCGGGAGAGGGAACGCACTGCCGTTGTCGCGACTGAACGAGTCCGACCACGAATGATCTCGCTCTCACGCCGCGCGCACCGTGCCGAGGAAGCGCCCGACCTCCAGCTTCAGCCGGTTGCTGTCCTGCGACAGCGACTGCGCCGCCGACAGCACCTGCGACGAGGCCGAGCCGGTTTCGCTGGCGCCATGCTGCACCTCGGTGATGTTGGACGACACTTCGTGCGTGCCCTGTGCCGCCTGCTGGATGTTGCGCGAGATCTCCTGCGTCGCTGCGCCCTGCTCCTCGACCGCCGCGGCGATGGTCGAGGAAATCTCGGACAGCCGTTCGATGGTGCCGCTGATCTCCCTGATCGCGCCGACCGACTCCTGGGTCGCCGCCTGGATGCCGGAGATCTGCTGGCCGATTTCGCCGGTCGCCTTGGCGGTCTGCTCGGCCAGCGCCTTGACCTCGGAGGCGACCACGGCGAAGCCGCGGCCGGCTTCGCCGGCGCGCGCCGCCTCGATGGTGGCATTGAGCGCGAGCAGGTTGGTCTGCCCGGCAATGGTGTTGATCAGCTCGACGACGTCGCCGATGCGCGCTGCGGCCTTGGACAACTCGCCGACGCGGTCGTTGGTCTTGCGCGCCTGGTCGACGGCCTCGTTGGCCATCCGCGCGGATTCCTGCACCTGCCGGCTGATCTCGGTGACCGACGAGCTCAGCTCCTCCGTGGCGGATGCGACCGACTGCACGTTGGCGGTCGCCTGCTCGGATGCGGCCGCGACGGTGGTGGTGCGCTGCTGTGTGCGTTCGGCGGTCGAGGTCAGCGTCGTGGCCGACGCTTCGAGCTCGGTCGAGGCCGAGGAGACCGTGTTGATGATCTCACCGACCGCGCTCTCGAAGCTGTTGGCCAGGTCATGCATGTCGCGCTTGCGCCGCTCGACGGCGAGCTTCTCGGCCTCCGCCTGCTCGGCGCGCAGTTTCTCGGTCTCGATGGCGTTGTTCTTGAACACCAGCACGGCGCCCGCCATGTTGCCGATCTCGTCCTTGCGGTCGGTGCCGGGAATCGGCGCAGCCATGTCGCCGCCGGCGAGCCGGCGCATCGCCTCCGTCATCGCCGTGATCGGGCGCGACACGCCGGCCACGATCAGGTAGCCCATCGCGATGCACAGCAGCGCCGCCAGTGCGATCACACCCAGAATCCAGGCGCGCGAGGACAGATAGACCGCGGCGCCCTTGTCGGCTTCCTTCTTGCCCTGCTCGACGTTCCAGGCGAGGTCCTGTTCCAGCGCCTTGCGGGCCAGCACGAAGTCGTCGCGCAGCTTGCCCATGAACAGCGCGGTTGCGGCGTCGACCTGGTTCTTGCGTGACAGTTCGAGCAACTGCTTGCTGTCGTCGAGATAGGTGGTCCACGGCGTCTTGAACGCAGCCACCAGCGCCTTCTCCTCCGACGTCGTCACCGTCGGCTCGTAGAGGCGCCAGGTCTTGTCGAACAGCTCGAGGCTTTCGGCGATCTGCCGTTCCTGGATTGCCTTTTCGTCGGCCGTGGTCGCCAGCAGGAACTGACCCTGCCGGGCACGATATTGCTCGATCGATTTGGAGATGGTTCCGAGCCATCCGGTCGCCGGCAGCCAGTTGTCGCGCACTTCCGCAGCGGAGCCGTTCACGCTACCGAGACGATCGATCGAGAAGCCGCCGAGCCCTATCGCGGTGATCAGCACGATGCCGAAGGCCAGCAGGACCTTGTTACGAATGGACAGGTTGGAAAACGACGGCATCTGCGACTCCAGCTTCGATAGTTCCGGGGATTGGGGGCAGCCGGCTTGAGATGTGCGCGTGCTGCAGATCGCGCGCCGAGCGCTCAACGTTGAGGCATCGTGGTCCGCGCGTGCTGCTGATTTGGCCTCGGAGTTATAAATATTGCTCTAAACTTGAGCAGAGCAGGCCGGCCGTATAAATACGGCACGCTGCGAACTACACGCAGATGGAACTACAAGCGGGTGATGGGGAACAAGCGTCATGGCAAAACCAGCGGGGACTGCGAACGTCGACAAGGGGAGCCCATCGGCGTCGGAGTCGATCGACGCCAGGATCGCGGAACTCGGTGACTGGCGTGGCACCAGGCTGAGCTTCATCCGCGATCTCATCAAACGAGCTGATCCCGAGATCGTCGAAGAGTGGAAGTGGCGCGGCGTGCCGGTCTGGTCGCATGGCGGGATCATCTGCACCGGCGAAACCTACAAGAGCGTGGTGAAGCTGACCTTCCTCAAGGGAGCCTCGCTGCCCGACCCTTCCGGCCTCTTCAACGCCAGCCTCGACGGCAACAACCGCCGCGCCATCGATATCCATGAAGGCGATGTCATCGACGAGGCGGCGTTCACGGCCCTCATCCGCGCCGCGGTGGCGCTCAACGGGACGAAGCGGAGCGGTCGAAAGCCGTAGCCGGCCCGGCGCGGCAGCGGACGCCAATCCCCGTGCGTCGGCCATCGTGCAGAAGCGGGGTCATCGACCGCGCGAGGTGATTTGCCCGACGAGCAGGCTTTCTCACATTTACCCGGCTCCACGGCGGCGCCGCGCAGCTGAAACCGCGTGCGCAATCATGTGAAATTCGGCAACGCCTTCAAACTGATTTGGCCTGTCCAGATCTTCGACAAAAAATAAATGACTTTGCATTATCCGAAATATCTGCTTTCCTCGTCTCATCCCGCCTCACTGACGAGGGGTGCTTCGCGAACGTCACGACGCGTTGGGGTGGGAGGCGGTGGCCGCGACGGGCGCAGCGTGCTCCAAGCATGCCGACGTACGTCTCGTCGCGGACGGTGAAGTCGCAGGGTCCTGGCCTCCCGACGCTGAGGTCAAGTTTCGTGAGATCGCCCAGGGGCATCTTGCGGGACGACGGTGGCAAACAAGCCCGGTCGCCGGGGAGACTGCGTATAATCCGTCAACCCATCGCGCAGGGAAGGCCGGGTCTATCCGGCCGAACCTGTGGTTCTGCCGCGTGCTTTTTTGCTGCACGCGGACCGCAGGCCTCGGTCGAGGCCTGGCCTTCCCTGCCCCCTCCGTCTGATGGAGGGGAGACGTCAGCAAGACTCGGACGCCGATGCGCCGCGAGATGGCGATGTCATGTTTGCAGATCGTGCAACAGACGTTCAGGTCGATTTGAGCGGCGCATATCGGTCGAGGGTGACCTATTGGATTCCGGCGCCTCGGGCCACGCAAATAGTGTCGTCCCCGCGAACGCGGGGACCCATAACCACAGGACGTTGTATGAGGCACGACTGCCGCGACATCCGCGCTCACCACGCCATCCTGTGGTTTTGGATCCCGGGTCGCGCTTCGCTTGCCCGGGACGACAGCGGAGTGCGGCGGTTGCGAGCAGGGCTGGCCAAACATTCGCGCCGTCGTTTCGTCTGGTCTCTTTCAATGAATGGTTCGCCGTCATTGCGAGGAGCGCAGCGACGAAGCAATCCAGAGTCCCGCGATGACCCGGGATTGCTTCGCTTCGCTCGCAATGACGACGACCATCGAAGCCGCGCTGCCGTGCCGCTACCCCACCATCCGCCCGCGTCCCTCCCAGTACCGCGCGCGCAGCACCTTCTTGTCGATCTTGCCGACGCCCGTCACCGGCAGCTCCTTCACGAACTCGACGCGCTTCGGCGCGTGCGCCGAGCCCTTGCGCGCCTTGACCAGCTCGATCAGCGCGTCGGCGTCGATCTGCGCGCCGGCGCGCGGCACCACGATGGCGGTGACGGCCTCGCCCCATTTGTCGTCGGGCACGCCGACCACGGCGCACATCGCCACGTCGGCGTGCTGTGTCAGGACATCCTCGATCTCGCGCGGAAAAATGTTGAAGCCGCCGGAGACGATCATGTCCTTCTTGCGGTCGAGAATGTACATGTAGCCGCGCTCGTCGCGGCGGGCGATGTCGCCGGTGTGCAGCCAGCCGTTCTTCAGGGTCTCGGCGGTGGTGTCCGGCCGCTTCCAGTATTCCGCCATCACATGCGGCGCGCGCACGCAGATCTCGCCGGCCTCGCCCTGCGGCACCTCCTGATCATTGTCGTCGAGGATCTTGACCTCGCAGGCGGCGATCGGAAAGCCGCAGGACAGAAACAGCTCCGGCTGCTTCGGATCGTGGTCGGCCTTGCGCAGCACCGACACCGGATAGCATTCGGTCTGGCCGTAGAGCTGCGAGAACACCGGGCCGATGCGTTCGATGCCCTCGACGAGGCGGGTCGGCGACATCGCCGAGGCGCCGTACAGCACGAGCTCGAGCGAGGAGAGATCGGTCCTGGCCAGCGCGGGATGATCGAGCAGCACGTAGATCATCGTCGGCACGAACAGCGTGAAGTTGATGCGCTCGCGCGCGATGGTCGCCAGCACCGCCTCGGGATCGAATCCCTTCAGCATGTGCACGGTGCCGCCGCGCATCAGGGTCGGCAGCACCTTGGTGCCGGCGACATGGCTGATCGGGGCGACCGTCAGGTAGCGTGCGCGGTCCGGAATCTCGAAATCGGCGAGGATCGCGGTGGCGAAGCCGCCATATTCCCGATGATGGCGCAGCGCGCCCTTCGACTTTCCGGTGGTGCCGCCCGTGTAGTTCAAGGTCGCGATGTCCTCGGGCGTGGCGAAGTTGCGCGCGCTGGCGTGGCCGGACCGCTCGATCGCGGCGAGGAGGTCGACGCCATAGCCGGCTGCGCCCAGCGTGAACACGTGGCGCAGGCCGCCCGAGCGCGCGGCCAGCTCGCCGCCGCGGTCGTGGAACGCGGCGGCATCGATCACCAGCACCTGCGATTCGGAATCGGCGAGCTGGAACAGTTGATCGTCAAGCGAGCCCAGCGGATGCAGCCAGGTGATGGCGAGCCGCGACAGCTGCGCCGCCGTGCCGGCGCACCAGGCATCGGCGCGGTTCGCGCTCAGGAACGCGACGCGTGTTCCCGGCGGCAGGCCGAGCCGCATGAACACGCCCTGCATGCGGCCGATCAGGTCGATCGCGCCCTGATAGGTCAGCGATCCGTCCGGCCAGCTGAAGGCGGTGCGCGAGGGATGACGCGACAGCGTGAGCAGGGTCTGCTCGCAGACGACCGGAAACGAATGAAGCTGTGGGCTCATGGACGATCCTCCCGAGATGCCGCGATCGTTGTTGCGTCGCGGGCTTGTCGCCGACGCTATCAGAAAGTCCATCGCGCTCAAGGCGCGCTTGTCGTCCTCGGAACATCGCTGCGCGCGCCGCGTTGCCCGGCCGAACAACAGCGGAGCAAGGCCATGCGCACCTCGACAGCTTTTTTTGCGGGAGCCGGAACGGTCGCCATTGCCGTCGCGGCCGGTCTCGGCGGCGGGCTCATGATCGCGGAAGGCATGCATCCGAGATCGCCGGCGGTCGAGCAGGCCAAGCTCGAGCGCTCCGTGCCGGAGGCGCCGTCGCCAAGTCCGACGGTCACCTCGTATCTTGCGGCAACGCAGGCGGCTGCGATCACGCCGATCAAGGTGGCGCCTGCCGCAACGGAGGCGAGGCCCGTGACCCCGGTCTCGACCGATTCCTCGCCGGCGACGCAAGCTGCCGCAGCGGAGGCGACGGCGGCCTCTTCGGCGCCCGCCGTCACCCAGACCGCGACGGCCGAGGACGTTCAGGACAAGGCCGCGGCGAAGCCCGAGGAGGCCGATCTCAAGTCGCGCGGCGCCGAGCGCAAGCGCGCCGCGGAGCAGCGCCGCGCCGAGCGGCACCGGCAATATGTCGAGCGCCGGCGGCAGCGCCGCGAGCAGGATATGCGCGCCGTCGAGCAGGCGGTGCGCGATGACACGACGCCGCGCGCCTATGCGGCGCAGCCGGTCGGCATGGATGGACCGCGCTTCAGCTTCTTCGGCGACGATTGATCGCACGCGGCGGCGTCGTTATCCGTGAGCCGAACAGTGATCGGGGAGGACGCGCCGTGCAGGAGACTCGATGGGCCGGGCTGCGGACGCGGCTGCGATTGCCGCTGATCGCAGCGCCGATGTTTCTGGTGTCGGGGATCGAGCTGGTGAGCGCGGCCTGCGGGAACGGCGTGATCGGCGCGTTCCCGACGGTCAATTGTCGAACCCCCGACGAGCTTGACGCCTGGCTGTTCCAGATTGCCGATCGGCTTGCGCGCCGCAGCGATGCCAGTGGGGCGGCGGCTGCGCCGGTCTGCCCGAACCTGATCGTGCACCATTCCAACGCGCGGCTGCAGGACGATCTCGCGGTGCTGTTGCGGCATCGTCCGGAGATCGTGATCACCTCGGTCGGCTCGCCGGCGAAGGTCGTTGCGCCCCTGCATGATGCGGGCGCGCTGGTGTTCGCTGACGTTGCCTCGATCCGTCATGCCGAGCGCGCGGTCGAGGCCGGCGCCGATGGCCTGGTGCTGCTCACGGCCGGGGCCGGCGGCCAGACCGGCTGGCTCAATCCATTCGCCTTCGTGCGCGCAGTCAGGGCGTTCTTCGATGGTCCCATCGTGCTTGCCGGCGGCATCAGCGACGGCGTCGCGCTGCGCGCGGCGGAGATGCTCGGCTGCGACCTCGCCTATATGGGCACGAAGTTCATCGCCACGCGCGAAAGCCTGGCCGATGATCGCTACAAGGCGATGCTGGTCGCGAGCTCGGCCGACGACGTGCTGCTGACGTCCGCCTTCACCGGCCTGCCGACCAGCATGCTGCGGCCGTCGATCGTCGCCGCCGGGCTCGACCCCGAAGCCTTGCCGGCGCGCGGCGCGATCGAGATCGGCAGCGACATCGACATTGCTGCGCGCGAGGCGCGGCCGAAACGCTGGCGCGACATCTGGAGTGCGGGGCACGCGACCTCTGGGGTCACCGACATTCCGTCCGTTGCCGAACTGGTCGCGCGCACGGCCGATGAGTACATGGGCGCCGGTGGCCACGCTCGTGAGAAAACGTGATGTGTGTCCTTAAGGCACCATTAACCATCGGGTCCCACAATCCGCGGAGGTTGAACTTGGCGGAATCGTGCGATGGGCATCGGGCTACGGCAGGACAAAGAGCGGGCGACGCTTGAGGAGATCCGGATCCGTGTCGGGCATGCCCTGCAGCGGCATCCGCTGTGCCGCAACGTCCAGTTCGACATCATGAGCGTTCCCCGCACCGCCCGCGGCGGGAACTGGACCATCAGCCTGCATTCGGTGGAACCGGCGGCGCTTTGGGAGGCCTCCGACATCGTTGCCGACATCCAGGCCGCGTACGATCTGCTGATCCCGGCCGAGCTGTCTTCGGCGGCGTGAAAAAAATATCCGTCATGTTCACAGGGCGGAATGGTGGCCGGCGTGTTTCTGTGGCATCGTAAAGCCTTAATTAACTCCCACTTTTCGGCAAAGTGCGGCTTTCCGCCGGGATACGGAGAATTGCGTGACGAAGTCGATCGCTTTTGTCGCTTTGCTGGGCGTGCTGATCGCAGGCGCGGCCGTGACGAGCGTCCTGATGCAGGACAGCGTGCCTTCGGCCGGTGCGATGATGCCGCCCGTGGTGGCGAAGAGCCCGCTCTCCAACCGTGAAGCCAAGGGCGACCGCCTGGCGATGGTCACACTTGCGGCCCCCGAGGTGCAGCAGCCGAGTGCCGCCCCGAAGACGACTCTCCGCCAGGCCTATGCCTATGCGCCGTCCGAGGCCGAAATGGCCAAGGCGTCGGCCGCTGCGGTCGTTGCTGCCGAGCCGGTGGTGCCGAAGTCCAAGATTCTCGCCCGGAGCGAGCCGACGCCGGCGCCGCTGAAGCCCGAGGTGCAGAAGGCCTATTCGCTGCTGTCGGACGGCCAGATCGCCGGCATCAAGGAGCGGCTGCGGCTCTCGTCGAGCCAGGAATATTATTGGCCGGCGGTCGAGACCGCGCTGCGCGCCGTCGCCCGTAAGATCCACGCCGGACGGCAGGGCGCGGCGAAGCCGGGCGCGGTGGCGCTCGATCCGGATTCGGATGAGGTGCAACAGCTGAAGTCGGCCGCGATGCCGCTGCTCTGGCAGTTGCGCGAGGACCAGAAGGACGAAGTGCGGCGGCTCGCGCGTACGATCGGCCTCGACAAGGTCGCCGCCGCGATCTGATCGGTCCGCCCCATCGTGAACACGTCAAAAGGCCGCGCATTGCGCGGCCTTTTGTTCGGGCTGGGTCTATTTTTTACCGCGCCGGCGGATTGGCCTCTGGATGCCCGCCGCTCTCGGGACCGGCTCCGGTCGGCGACGACGCGGGCGCGGTGCGCAGGTCCGGGCCCGGCCGCGCCGGCTGGGTCATGGTCGGAGCTTCCGGCGGGGTGATCGCGGCGCCGGCGCCGACCGTGGTGCCGCGATCGGTGTTGGTCGGCGCCGACGGCACCGGGGTCGGCTTGTCGCCGCCGGCAAAGCGCGTCGCGCCGCCGCTCTGATAGCCGGCGACCAGCAGGCCGGCGACCACGAGCCCGAGCACGAACAGGCCGCCGAGCTCGGGCAGCGCGCCAGATGGGGCGACACCGCGGCTCCGGCCGTCGCCCTCGAGCGCCACCGCCGCGATCTCCCGGTTGTGCCGCGAGCGCAGGAAGGCCAGGAACGCGCCGGCGGCGATGATGATCGCAGCCGCGAGCGTGAAGAACATCAGCCAGCTGATGGGTTGATCGCCTTGCATGTCGAACATCCTTTGATCCGTGAGGGCTGCGCGACGTGCAGTCGCGTCAAACCCGCATGACAATCTCTGTTCGTTGCAATCGCCGGTGGCATGAAAGGTTTCCCGCCCGGCGGCGAAAATCTTGCCTCAGCGCCCGTCGCCGGCGGCCCACAGCGCGTCGAGCCCGGCGCGATAGGTCGGGTAGGCGAAGCCGACGCCGAGCTCCTGCCTGGCGCGAATATTCCGGATGCGCCGGTTGCTGGCATAGAAGCTGCGCGCCATCGGCGACAGCTCGGCGCTGTCGAACGGCAGCTCGGGCGGCGGCGCGATGCCCATCAGGCTGGCGGCATAGGCGATGACGTCCTGCGGCGGCGCCGGCTCGTCGTCCACGATGTTCCAGGCGCCGCCTTGTCCGTGCCGGATCGCACCCATGATCGCGCTGGCGGCATCATCGACATGGATGCGGTTGAACACCTGGCCCGGCTTGACGATGCGGCGCGCCCGCCCGGCCTGCAGCTCGACCAGCGCGTTGCGGCCGGGCCCGTAGATGCCGCCGAGCCGGAGCACCGCGAGCCGGTCGCCGATGACAGCGCGCCATTCCGCCTCGACGCGGACACGGGCCTGCACCCGGTCGTGCTCGGGTGCCAGCGGCGTGTCCTCGTCGATCCAGCGGCCCTGGTGGTCGCCGTACACGCCGACGGTCGAGAGATAGACCACGCGCCGCGCGCGCCCCGCCGTGATCGCGTCGCCGAATGCGGCCAGCACCGGGTCGTCGCCGCCTCCGGGCGGCACCGAGATCAGCACGACGTCGGCGTCCGCCGTCTTCGCCAGCGTCGCGGCGGCAGGCGCCGTGCCGTCGAACAGATCGATGTCATCAGGCGCCAGCTCCGCGCGCTTGCCGGCGCTGCGCACCGTGCCGCCGATGCGGGCAAACGCGCCACGGTGGAGCTCGACGAAGCGCTGGGCGGTGTAGCCGAAGCCGATGACGAAGAGGTTCATGGATGCCGTTCACCTGCACTGCGCGAATAGATGAGCCTCCGAGTTACCCGGCGCCGGGTGGCCCGCGCAATTCAAATGACGCGCGCGGAGTCAGCCTGCGGGCGGGGCGGTGCTGACCTGCCGCGCTTGTTATGGCTCCCGTCATGGTCCATGTCGTATGCTCCGGCGACAGGAGATGGACTGCCACGATGAATTTCCATTCGATCTACCGCCATGGCTTTGCCCGCGTCGCCGCCTGCGTCACGGTCTCCAGCGTCGCCAACCCGACCGCCAACGCGGCGGCGATCCTGGCGGCGGCGCGCGCCTGCCATGATCAGGGCGCGGCGGTCGCGGTGTTTCCGGAGCTCTGTCTGTCCGGCTACGCGATCGAGGACCTGGTCAAGCAGGACCCGCTGCTCGATGCCGTGCAGCGCGGGCTGCTCACCCTCGTCGAAGCCTCGCACGACCTGATGCCGGTGCTGATCGTCGGCGCGCCGCTGCGCTTCGCCCACCGGGTCTACAATTGCGCCGTCGTGATCCATCGCGGCGAGGTGCTGGGCGTCATCCCGAAGAGCTACCTGCCGACCTATCGCGAGTTCTACGAAGGCCGCCACTTCGCCTCCGGTGCCGGCATCCGCGGCGAGATGATCGAGGTCGCCGAGACCATGGCGCCGTTCGGCACCGACCTGCTGTTCGCCGCCGCCGATGTCGCCGGGCTCGTGATCGGCGTCGAGATCTGCGAGGACATGTGGGTCCCTGTCACGCCGGCGTCCGAACTTGCGCTTGCCGGCGCCACCGTGCTCGCCAATCTCTCCGGCAGCCCGATCACGGTCGGCCGCGCCGAGTCTCGCTCACTCTTGTGCCGCTCGACCTCGGCGCGCTGCCTCGCCGCCTATGTCTACGCGGCGGCCGGCGCCGGCGAATCCACCACGGACCTCGCCTGGGACGGCCAGACCTCGATCTTCGAGAACGGCGTGCTGCTCGCCGAGAGCGGGCGCTTCCGCCAGACCGGCCAGACCATCGTCGCCGACGTCGATCTCGATTTGCTGCGCCAGGAGCGCGCGCTGATGGGCACGTTCGACGACAATGCGCGCGCGCAAGGCGCCGGCGTGCACTGGCGCCGCATCGGCTTCGAGCTGCAGCCGGCCGAGGGCGACATCGGCTTCAGGCGCAGCATCGAGCGCTTTCCGTTCGTGCCGAGCGATGCCGCGCGGCTCGATCAGGACTGCTACGAGGCCTACAACATCCAGGTCGCCGGCCTGACGCAGCGGCTGCGCGCCACCGGCACCAAGCGCATCGTGATCGGCGTCTCCGGCGGCCTCGATTCCACGCATGCGCTGATCGTCGCCGCCAAGGCGATGGACCTGCTCGGCCTGCCTCGCACCAACATCCTGGCCTACACGATGCCGGGCTTTGCCACGGGCGCGCAGAGCAAGTCCTACGCGCATGCGCTGATGTCTTCGCTTCAAGTCAGTGCCGCCGAGCTCGACATCCGCCCCGCCGCCACGCAGATGCTGAAGGACATCGGCCATCCGTTCGGCCGCGGCGAAGAGGTCTACGATGTCACCTTCGAGAACGTGCAGGCCGGTCTGCGCACCGACTATCTGTTCCGCCTCGCCAACGACCGCGGCGGCCTCGTGCTCGGCACCGGCGATCTCTCCGAGCTCGCGCTCGGATGGTGCACCTATGGCGTCGGCGATCAGATGTCGCACTACAATGTCAATGCCGGCGTGCCGAAGACGCTGATCCAGCATCTCATCCGCTGGGTGATCGCCTCGCATCAGTTCTCGGCTGACGTCGACCGCACGCTTGAGGCGGTGCTGTCGGCGGAGATCTCGCCGGAGCTGGTGCCGGTGAAGGAGGGCGAGACGCCGCAGAGCACGCAGGCCACGATCGGCCCCTATGAGCTGCAGGACTTCAACCTGTTCTATACGCTGCGCTACGGTATGCGCCCGTCGAAGATCGCCTTCATGGCGCATCACGCCTGGAAGGATGCGGGCGAGGGCGCCTGGCCGCCGCACTTTCCGCCCGACAAGCGCAACGCCTATGCGCTCGGCGACATCAGGAAGTGGCTCGAAGTGTTCCTCAAGCGCTTCTTCGCCTTCAGCCAGTTCAAGCGCTCGGCGATGCCCAACGGCCCGAAGGTGGTGGCCGGCGGCGCATTATCGCCCCGCGGCGACTGGCGCGCGCCGTCGGACGGCAATGCGACGGCGTGGCTGGAGGACCTGGAGAGCGTGCCGAAGTGAGGGACGCAGTTCTCGTGGCATGTTGATGGCGCACCGTTTTGCATCACGGGCGGTGCGCTCCCTCTCCCCGTAAGAACGGGGAGAGGGAGCGCACCGGCGCTCGCCGTAACCGCTGTTGCCTCCCACCGTCTTGCTCCGCTGCCCCGCTTGCCATATCCGAAGAAGCGTCGCAGCGTAGTTTGCGGCGCTGCAATTGCCTCTTCAAACGGAGCCCCTCCATGAGCGTGACCGCCGCCGGCATTTCCTCGATGGCGACGAGGCAGATCCTCGCCGAGCTCGCGGCCGCCTATGAGGAGGCGACCGGCGAGGTGATCACGATCGAATCCGTCGGCGGCGTCGATGCCGCCAAGCGCATCCGCGCCGGCGAAGCGTTCGATTTCGCGGTGCTGGCTTCCGACGCGTTGCAGAAGCTCGAGGCCGACGGCCACCTCGTGCCCGGCAGCATCATCGAGATCGCGGAATCGCCGATGGCGATGGCGGTGCGCGCCGGCAGCGCCAAGCCCGATCCGCTCGACGAAGCCGCCGTGCGCAAGGCGATGGAGAACGCCAAGGCGATCGGCATCTCCACCGGCCCGAGCGGCACATATGTGCAGAAGCTCGTCCGCGACTGGGGCCTGGAGGGCGATGGCGCCTCGCGCCTGGTCCAGGCCAAGCCCGGCATTCCCGTGGCCAAGCTGCTCGCCGATGGCGAGGTCGATGTCGGCTTCCAGCAGCTCAGCGAGATGCTCGGCGCACCTGGCATCGACATCGTCGGTCTGCTGCCGGACGCGCTGCAGCCGGGCACCGTGTTCGCCGCCGCGTTGTGCAAGGCCGGCGCACACACCGACGCCGCACGCGCGTTCATCGAATATCTTGTCTCCGACGAGACCGCCGAAACCAAGCGCCAGCACGGCATGACGCCGGTGTGAGGCGGCGAGGGGCAAGGATCGTCCTGGACGTCACGTGCCTCGCAACTTCCGCATGGAACTTCGCCCCGCCGCGCCCTATGGAAGGACGTGTGCTGAAAGCGAATGGAAGGACTCATGCGTCGCTGGCCTCTCGTATCTCTCATCCCTCCGTTGCTGACCGGCTGCGTCACGCAGAGCGCGGAAAATGACAAGGCTGCGGAAGCCGCCGCGATGGCGACGCATCTGCCGGCCGACTATCGTCAGATCCTCGCCAACGATTTCAAGACCTGGCCGGACTACGCTGGCATGCCCATCACCAAGGCCCAGATATCGAATCCCGCCAAGGAGTTCGGTGACATCCTCAATGGTGGAACCGTGGTCGGCATCTGCGTGCGCTACATGACCAGACCGCGTGCTTTTGGACAGGAGCTCAGCCCGCGGACGGTTGGTCGAATCGATTTCCTTCACCAACAAGCGCTTGAATCACGCAGGTCTGAAAGGCCGGCGCGAGATCGCGATGCTCAGCTGCGACGCAAAGCGCGTCTACTCGCCCTTTCCCGAGATCGAGACGGAGTAGGCACGGATCGGAAGCGACCAGCGCATCGGCACCGGCTTGGGGCGCGGCTGCCGGTTGCGCGCGTCGGCCGATCCCTTCGACGGTCCAGGGGCGACGAAAAATGGTCCGCGCGTATGTCGTCCGAGCCCCGCGCCGTTCGTCTTGTCATCGAACGGCAGAGGAGGAGACGAATGATCACATCGCACTATCGCTGGGTGATCGTGGCGGCCGGGGGCGTGCTCGGCTGCGTCGCGGTCGGCGGCCTGTTCTCCCTGCCGGTGTTCCTCAAGCCGATGGCCGCCGAGACCGGCTGGTCGGTCGCGGGGATCTCCAGCGCGATGACCATCGGCTTCCTGGCGATGGCCGTCACCAGCATGGGCTGGGGCACGCTGTCCGACCGGATCGGCCCGCGTCCCGTGCTGCTGATCGGATCGGTCCTGCTCGCCGTCAGCCTGCTGCTGGCAAGCCTGACGTCCTCGCTGCTGGCGTTCCAACTGCTGTTCGGACTGATCGCTGGCATCGCGACAGCGGCGATCTTCCCGCCGGTCATGGCGACCGTCACCGGCTGGTTCGACACCCACCGCAGCCTCGCGGTCTCGCTGGTCTCGGCCGGCATGGGTGTCGCGCCGATGACGATGTCGCCGCTCGCGGCCTGGCTCGTGTCCAGCTACGACTGGCGCACCGCGATGCAGTGCATCGCCGCCATCGTCGCCGCCATCATGATCCCGACGTCGCTGCTCGTGGGCCGTCCGCCATCGTCAGCGCCCGGCGACGCCGTCGCGTCGGATCCGGCCGCCGGGCCGGCTGAGATGACGCGCGCGGCGGCGCTGCGCTCGCCGCAGTTCCTGATCCTGCTCGCCACCAACTTCTTCTGCTGCGCCACCCATTCCGGCCCGATCATCCACACCGTCAGCTACGCCGTCACCTGCGGCATCCCGCTGATGGCGGCGGTGACGATCTACAGCGTCGAGGGGCTCGCGGGCCTCGGCGGCCGCATCGCCTTTGGCCTGCTCGGCGACCGCTTCGGCGCCAAGCGTGTGCTCGTTCTCGGCCTGCTGGCGCAGGCGTTCGGCGCGCTCGCCTACGTGGCCGTGCGCGACCTCGCCGCGTTCTATGCCGTCGCGGCGACGTTCGGCTTCCTCTATGCCGGCACCATGCCGCTCTACGCCGCGATCGCGCGCGACAACTTTCCGCAGAGCATCATGGGCACGGTGATCGGCGGCACGGCGATGGCCGGCAGCCTCGGCATGGCGACCGGCCCGCTGGCCGGCGGCCTGATCTACGACAGCTTTGCCAGCTACACCTGGCTCTATGTCGGCTCGTGGGTGATGGGCCTCGGCGCTGTCATGATGATGATGACATTCCGGCCGTTTCCCAAGCCGGCGTCGCAGCTTGGCGCCGTGCCGATGCAGGCGCCGGCCTGACGCTGCTGCATCGCACCTTCACGCGCGCTGTCGGAATCGGACAACAACGCTTGATCCACCGGCAGGAACTGCGATGTCGCAGCCGGGTTGGGCGAGCGTGGGGTTCAACCGGATGGAGATCGGATCCATGAAGAAGACCCAGCTCGCCATTGCCACCCTCGTCGCCGCCACCCTCGCTGCCGTCCCGCTCGCCGCGCAAGCCAAGCATGCCAAGAAGCACAGCGCCGCGACCTCGACGACCTCGTCGCAGACCACCGGCAGCAACATGCGGGCGACCGGCGGCGCGATGAAGTCCAGCCGCGATTCCACCTCGTCGAGCCAGGGCAACGTCGGCCCAGGCACGAACCAGGCGGGGAGCATGGGGAAGTAGGACGGAATCGTCCCTCGGATTCCGCGTCGGAGTGCCCGGTGCCCGGGCTTCCGACGCGCGATGGCGCTCCGCGCAGCGCCGCAGACGACGCGCTCCACGTGGCCGGACGGCACGAAGCCGCGGGAGCGAACAAACCTTGCGAACCAATCGGCCTCGCCAATCGGGCGACGAATCCCGATCAGCAAAACCCGATCACTTCGAAGCTTCCTTGATCTTGTGATCCAAATGCCCGGTGCCGTGGTCCCGGCGCAACTGGCTCAGCGACGTCTCGTTGAGCTGAAGCAGCACGTCACTGAGCTTCGTCGAATCCGGATAGCCCGCCGCGAACGATTTGCCATAGATCTTGCGCAGCGTGCCGACCAGCGTATTGCCATGCTTCCGGCTGATCTCGCCGTCCTTGTCCCGATGACGGCCGTCGAGGCCCGGTTCCTTCATGCGTCTCTCCCCTGATGCGACTTCTGCGCATGCGGAGGAGCCTGCGCTCAATTCGCCCTGTTGGCAACGCTGCGGCGCGAAACGGACGAAAGCGGGGAGAACTGTCAAACAGCCGCGGCGATACGAGCGGATGGCTGATGGGGGATTTAGAGGTGACAGTGCTGGAATTGGGACACGGATTGACCGGTCATTACTTCTGCGTCAACACCCAAACCTTTCAGCAACGGCGTAGCCTCCGCTAGCTGCCGATCTGTGTTGGCCGACTGAGGCTCCATAATCGCGAGGGTCGGATGGCTGGCCTTACGTGAAGAGCCATGTCCGCGAGCTTTGCAACGTCAATATTCCGATTGGAGGTCTTCACCTCACAAAGCCGCACTACACCGTCCAACGACGACGATCGAGCAAGCGCGCCTTCGACACGATTCTTCCGAAGCGGAAGGCATGAAGGTCGAATATCGCGTGGTGCTGCCGTTTACGGTGGAAGGTCGAACGGCGCGCGTCATTCCCAAGTCGGTAATTTCTCGCGCGACAGCAGGCGCTCGGTGCCCCAATATTGCGTCGCGACCCGGCAAGCTTGAATAGCCGAGACCCATTCCCTACCTGAGCGCGTCCTTCATGATATGGGAAGAGCAACGCAGAGCGAGCACGAGGAGCACCGTTCAAGGTTGAGCGCGGATAAGTTCGCATTGATTGTGCCGAAGCTGAAGCTGGTGCGTTATCGTGCGTTGCGTCCCGAGCCTCTTCGGCAGAGGCCGTAGCCACAAGGGCAGAGATCAGGCTGCATCGCTTACGGCATGGAGCAACCGCCGGCTCTGCTCAAATCTGATGACGGCTAGCCCCAGCGCAGGCCGTCTCAGCCCGGCTCGCAAATTCCGTGCAGCGCAGTCACCAAGGCCGCGATCACGCTTATCAACGCGTTCGTGCCATGGTCGTTCAAGAACGAATCTCTCTGCGTCATAGTTGAAATCACACCCCAGTCTGCCCACGTGGAGCGCGACGATGGTGCTGGTCGGTGACACCGTCGCACTTAAGGGGAGAACGGTGATCGACACTCCGAAGTTTGGATCCCTTGAAGCCGTCGAATCCGCTAAAGCTCGACAGAGATTCGCAGGCTTGCATCGCATTCGTCAATTCAGCACGAGAATTCAGTGACCACTGCTCTTCGTACGCCCCGTGGCTCAACGCCGCGCAAGAACACATCAGCAAAGCGCTCCGCGTCACCAAAGGTCGCCCTGCGGAAGAAGACATCTGTTACGACAACAACGAAGCCTCCGATTCGGACCGGCATTTCCTCCTCGTCTCCATTGGGCATGTTGGCGCTGTATCTTACTGCGCAATGGCGTGCCTCGGGCCGAGGCGGACTTGTGTTCCTCGCCGAAAATGAGAGCCGAGCCGAGCTGTTGGGTTCGATCATCCCAGTTATCGAGCCGGCTTGTGATGTGCTCGTCTATCCCCGTTTGAACACGCTTCCGTTCGATCAGCTTGAGCCGTCACGTGATATCGCGGGTCGGCGGAGCTCCGTCTTGAGACGCCTTGCCAGGGCAAAGAAGCCGATCCTGCTGATCACGACGGTGGAGGCCATAATGGAACTCCTGCCGTTGCCTGCGAACTGGTCTCGTATCGGATTTCCACTTCGGACCGGGGCCGTCTTTTCCGAGGAAGACCTTGAGGCCCGTCTGACAGCTCTCGGGTACGACCTGGACGACAGTCCGGATTATCCCGGTGGAGTTTTATTTCACGGCAACACCTTCGAGATATTCCCTGCCGGCGCGCTCGGACCTTTTAGGATCGAGCATTCCGGAGGGAGAATCCGGCGTATTGCAGCGATCAATCCGATAGACCAGGAGGTGATTTCCGAAGCGAAGGAGCTCCTGATTGACCCGATGTCCGAGCGGCTGGCGTTCACGGGCCGGGCGCGAAGAAGGTCCAGCCTATTGGACTATTGTGCGCGCGCCAAATGGATCGCCGACAGCACCGTGCCCAGGCACGCCGAGACCTGGTTGAGCACGATCGACGATGCGGCCGCCCGCAGTGAGCGTGACCGTGCCTATCTCAGCCGGCGCGAATGGGAGCTGACGGCGAAGAAGATCACTGTCTTGCCGCCAACCACTCCGTATCGTGCGACGCCAGAGTTCTACAAGGCAGCCTCTCCGCGGAAGGCCCTCCGTGCATTTATCGAGGAAGCCCAGCGCGGCAGCGCACGTGTGCTCTTCGTCGCTGCGGTCGAAGCGGATTTGCGTGTGATGGCCCGGATGAGCGCCATCAAGGCCGAATGCGTGCCCGATTGGGCGCAGGCGACCGCAAGGGGCAGGCAGCAGGCTGCGTTGCTGGCAGGCTTCGATGCGGGCTTTGTCGTTCCTGGAAAGAAGCCGCTCGTGGTCGTCACTGCTGCCGACGTGCTCGGCAGCAGGGCGCACCAGCCGCAACCGACGAACTGGGCGTGGACGCCCGGCTTCGATTCGGGAGATCTCCCCGAACTCGGATCCGTGGTCGTTCATCTGCAACGTGGACTCGCACGCCTTGGCGGCTTGCGATCCATGGGCGCGGGCGATCTTTCGGCGCGCGAGATGGTCAGGTTGGTATTCGCCGGAAACGACGCCGTTCTCGTCCCTCTCGCAGAATTGGCCCTGATCTGGCCCTACGCCGCCGAGCTCGGAGACACCTCGCTGGACAAGGCCGACGGCAGCTCGTGGCGGCCGCGGCGAACGGCTGCCGAGACGGAAATTCACGTGGTCGCAAAGGAGCTGGCCAAGCAGATGAGTCAGCGCCGGCGGCGCCCAGCTCCGAAGCTCGTGCCGCGTCCTGCTGTCTATGAGAAGTTCGTCGCGCGGTTTCCCTATTTCACCACCCCCGATCAGGCGAAGGCCATCCGCGACGTTCTGGATGATCTTGCATCGGGGCACCCGATGGACCGGATCGTCTGTGGAGACGTCGGTTTTGGCAAAACCGAGGTGGCGCTGCGAGCAGCGGCAGCCGCCGTGCTGGCCGGAAAGCAGGTCGCTATCGTCGTGCCGACGACAGTGCTGGCGCGACAGCATGTCGAAACCTTTCGCAAGCGCTTTGCGCCTCTTGGCATCGATGTTGGAAACCTGTCGCGGGTTGCCTCGACCGCCGAAGCGCGAAAGGTCAGGGAGGGCCTCAAGAGCGGAGAACTCAGGATCGTCGTCGGGACCCTCTCGCTCGCATCCAAGGAGGTGAGATTTGCCGACCTTGGTCTGATCATTATTGACGAGGAGCAGCATTTCGGCGCTGCTGAGAAAGCCATGCTGTCGGGCCTCAATAAGAACGGCCATCGGCTCTGGATGAGTGCGACACCGATCCCCCGCACACTTGCAGCGGGCTTGACGGGCTTGCGGGACCTCAGCGTGATCGCAACCCCGCCGATCCATCGTGTTCCGGTTGCCACCAAGGTGGCACCGCTCTCGGACATCGCGATCGCCGCTGCCCTGGTTCGTGAGCACAGACGTAACGGTCAGAGTTTCGTCATTTGTCCGCGGATCCAGGATCTCGATCCCATGCTCGCCAGGATCCACGCGCTGGCGCCGGAACTACGTATCATGACCATTCACGGCAAGTTGCCAACCGACGAGATCGACGAGAGGTTGATGGGGTTCGTCGAAGGTCGTGCCGATGTACTACTTGCAACCAACATCGTGGAAAGTGGCCTCGACATCCCACGTGCAAATACCATCGTTGTGTGCTGGCCGGAAAAATTCGGCCTGGCACAATTGCATCAGCTCAGGGGGCGAGTAGGACGGGGCGGCATCCGGGCGTTTGCGCATTTCCTGACGGAAGGCGGCTCCGAACGCTCGGAAAAACGGCTTTCCGCTCTTGAGGAATTGAGTCGTCCGGGCGCTGGCTTCGCGATCAGCGCTCGCGACCTCGACCTGCGCGGTGGTGGCGACCTTCGCTCCGATCGACAATCCGGCCACACGCAGGTGTTCGGACCGACGCTTTACGGCCACCTTCTGACGCTTGCCCTGGAGGGAGACCGCGATGGAATGTCCGCGCTCTGGATCCCTGAGTTGAATCTTCCCATCCCTGAGCTGCTTCCCTCGAGCTATGTGCAATCGGAGGCGGTCAGGCTGGAGATCTACGCTCGAGCCGCTCGGTGCCGGAGTGATGACGATCTGGAGGAGCTCGAGGATGAAACGCACCGTCGATTCGGCAAGCTGCCATCCGAGGCCAGCAATTTCTTTGCTGTCGCCAAGCTCAGGGTAAGTTGCAGGCAACGGGGGATCATGCGTCTCGATGTCGGTCCGGATGCAATTGCCGCAACGATGCTCGCAGGGAGGATCAAGAAGTCACGCTCACGGTCGCTGCAGCGCGAGGGCGATCGCGTCGTCTACCCCGGGCGCAGCGATGAACCTGCTTTACGAAGGGTCGAGCAGTTCTTGGATCTGTTGGACGAATGACGAGGGATTCGTCACTCAACTTGAAGCGATGTTGTGTGCCCTCCTCGGGGGCCCCGAAATGAAAGCGATGGCGCTTCACTCTTGGCAAGAACGATTGAGAGAACCCGTGTTGCGGGACACAGAGACGATCGTTCGAGCTGTTCTGAACCGGCCGGTCGGATGCGGTGGATCGTTCAAGTTCAAAGCTGCGCTGGCGGCCGACCCAGCCCGGATCCCAACAAACGAATGAGTCAGCGACAGAACCAGCTTCACCTTTTTGCGGCTTTGGTGACCACCAGTCCTCATAATATGCAGAAGGACGCTATTTGGGTTTTGGCCCAATCAGCCCCATCTGAGCGGATGTCGCCGGCTCGTCTGTTCGAGTTCCTGTTGCTGAACGGGTGCACGCGTCGACCCGCGCGGTAGCGCGTCCGCGGCGAAACCGGAGACGTGCGCCGGGCGGATAGGCTCGCGCCAGCTGATTGTGCTCGATCCGGTGTTGCATCATCTCCCGTCGGGTCTGGCGCTCGTCGAGCATCAGGACCAGATCGGAGCACGGCTTGGTCGAACACAGCAGCAGAAAGCCGGCTTCAGCGTCCTGAGGGTAGACCGTCAGCGCATCGGAGCGGTCCACGGTGCCCGACACCAAGCGCGCGGCGCATGCGAGACACCAGCCCTGCTCGCAGATGTAGGGGGTCTCGATGCTGGCGTCGATCATGCTGTACAGCAAATATTCGTCGGATGCGGCGTCGAATGTGAACGTCCCCTCCGGACGTTCCAGCCGTATGCGAAACCGCCTGGTGCCGCCTTCATTGGTCATGGCCGAGAGCTCCGTCATCGCTCACCACCGGCTGTCGGGCAATGCGACGTCGCCGATGCGGCCGCTGGCGTAGCAGTGCGCGGCCGCGATGATCCGCGCCGCAACCGCCAGCTCGCTTCGATCGCGCGGCGCGTAGACCACGAGGCTCTGCGGTGGCACGGCGCCCGCCATGTAGCGTGCGAACGGATGCACCGTGCCCCAGCCTTTGGCCGCGACCTTCTGCGCCCATTCCGGTCGCAAGGTCAGGTGCAGCGACCCGTCGGGGCGAACGATGAGCCACACCGGCGCGAACACGAAGGCCTCCGGCTGGCCCATGGCATGGATGTCATCGAGCGCGAAGGCGCGGCCTGCGGCGTTCAGCGGCGCCGGCACCTCTTCGACCCCGGCCAGCGCGCATGTGCAGGACACGAGCTGTGCGGCGTATCCGGCGGGCGAGGTGCCGTCGAGCTGGTGGCAGGGCCATGTCGGTGCGAGCCGCGGTGCGCTGCCGGAACGTGTGGCGAGACGACGCAGTCCCGGTGCCATCGCCCAGACGGGTGCAGCACTGCGCAAGCCTGCTCTAGCCGAAGCTGTCATAATGAACCCGCGTGATCGGAACATCGACGGCGCGCAGCAGCGATCTGACCGCGTTCACCATGACCGGCGGGCCCGCGACATAGAACTCGGCCGCCGCGTGATCCAGGACTGCGCTCTGGATGACATCGGTAACGAAGCCGGCCGCATGCGGCCAGTCGGATGGCGCGTGTTCGACCACGGGCAGGTAGCGCCCCTGCGGAATGCGCGCGATCGCCGTCTCGAGCATGTCATCGGCGGCGAGATCCGCCGGTGTGCGGGCGCCGTAGATGACATCCACGGGCGATCCGAAATCGAGGCGCGCCTCCGCGGCCTCGCGCAGCATCGCCAGGATCGGCGCGATGCCGGTGCCTCCCGCCACGAACACCTTGCGTCCCTGCTGTCGACGCAGCGTGCAGGCGCCGAATGGCGCCTCGATGGTGATCTGTGCGCCCGAGGCCAAAGCGGCGAGCGCGTTGCTGCCCTTGCCGCCATCGTAGCGCTTGGCAATGAACTGCAGGGCTTTACTGCCCGGCAGGTTGCACATCGAGTAGCAGCGCCGTAGCCCTTCGCCGAGATGCAGGATCGCATACTGACCGGGCCGGAAGTCGATCGGCTCGGCCGTCTCGAAGCTGAACTGGCGGATCTCCGGCGCGAGATCGTCGACGCCGCGCAGGATCGCCTGTTGCTCGACGCATCGCGGCGTCGGCGCGGACCAGTCGCCGGGACCACGCGCGATCGTGACGTCCGAGATCGCGCGTGATTGACAGGCCAGGATGCGGCTGCGTCGCGCGTCGCGCGGATTCATCGCCGGAGCGCCGGGAAAGATCGGATCGACCTGACCGTCGACGAGCGTCACCTTGCAGGCGCCGCAACTGCCCCAGCCGCATTCGTAGGCCAGCGCGATGCCCCGGCGTCGTGCTGCCTGCAGGATGGTGTCATGGTCGGCCGCGTCGATCACGACCCCGTCGGGCTCGATGCGGAGTTGTCGGGTCATCCACGCCATCCTTCCAGTCCAGGCGGTCGGCGCAGCACGCCGAGCGCGCCTGCCAGACTACAAGCCGCAATCCGCGATCAGCCTCGCCTGGGTCGTCATGGTCCGCTCCAGGATCGCCGGTGCACCGTCGGCCCCGGGCGCGGTCGAAAGTGCCTCGCTGAGCCCGCGCGCGGCGCGTTCGCCGAGCGGCATCCACTTCGCGACCCACTCCCGCAGCAGAACCGCGTGCTCCGGGACCTTGCCGGTGGCGTAGCGCACCAGGGCCTTGGTGGTCTCGACCGCATAGGCTTCATCGTAGTTGCGGAAGTCGTCGTGCAGCAGCGCCAGCAGGTCGTCGTCGTTCGTGCGCGCCAGATCGGCGATCTCGCGATTGAAGACGTGATCGAAGATCGGCCGCAGCACCAGATTGCGGGACACGAACGCCTCGCCCCAATCGTAGGCGATCAGCTGCTTCTCGATCAGCTCGCGCAGGCCCTGCCATTGCGGCGCCTGCGTCCAGACGGTACGGGCAATTCCGCTGTCGGCGAGCTCCTCGCGTCCGGTGTCGAGCGCGAGCGCCTTGGCCAGATAGGCCTGGCGCTGCACCCGGCGCATCTCATTGCCCATCTGGAAGTAGAAAGTGTTGGTCACGAACGCCGACGGCGCCATCTGCGCGACATAGGCCGCGCTCATCTGCATCGCGTGTCCCGGGAAGCGCACCGGCAGATAGGCCTGGCCGAGGAAGTCGAGCCACGGCGCAGACAGCTTGCGATAGCTGTCCTGGCGCTCGAACTCGTCGATCAGGTTGTCGCAATACACCTCGCGGTCCTTCTGATCGCCGACGTAGCGGCGATAGGTGTAGGTGAGGGGATCGCGATAGCCCTCCCAGTCGTCCAGCGCGAATTTCGAGCCTTCGCGATTGGTGAGGTAGAACTGGTTGATCGACCAGTTCTCGGACAGCTCGAATGGCGCCGGCGCGCGGCGAAAGTGGCTGTGGAACTTGTAGGTGACGGCCTCGTATTCCGACGGCAGCCGGCGCTCGGTCCACAGGCTCCAAGTTTTCTTCTGCTTGCGCGCAGCCGGCTTCGCGGTCATTGCGGTCATGACGTGTCCTCCCGGGATTTGTTATGTGTGGATGGTCCAGACCCACTCGTCGTCCATCGATTCGAGTCGTCCGCCGAACGACACCAGGCTCGGCTCGATCTCGGCGAGCCGGAACGGCCGCCCCAGCGCCGCCTGCATGCTCTTCTGCGTCAGGCGGAAGTTGCGGTCGGCCTGGACGCGGACGTAGCCGCCGCGGTCCTCGATGACGATCTCGACGTCCGGATTGTCCTGCTCGCTCGCCGCGATCACGGCGTCGATGATGTCCTCGTCGACGCCCCTGATGACGGGGCCGACCAGTTTCGGAGCTGCTGTCGTGGTCATGGGCTTGTCCTATGCGTCCTGCTCGGTCTTGTGACGGAGGCGGCGCAGCCGGCCGTCATTCGGCACGCCAACCAGAATGGCTTCACCGTCTTTCTTCACGGCGTAGCGAAAGAGGCGGCAGTCGCGCGGGTTGAGGCCGCGGCCGTCATCCATGCTGAATTCCCATTCATGGGCCGAACATGTGATGGTGCCGGATTCGAAATCGACCTTGCCGTCCGCCAGCAGGATCTCCTGGTGCGGGCACATGCCCTGGAAGCAGCGCAAGTCGCCGCCGGGCAGATGCATCACGATCACTTCCTCGCCGTCGACCTCGACGCCGATGAAATCGCCTTCCCAAAGATCGTCCAGCGTTGCGACCTGCGTCCATGTCACGTCGGCATCGTCAGACATAGGCCACCTCGATCCAATCCATCGGCGCGATGCCGGATTGCGCCACCGTCATCGCCGACGGCAGCTCGCGACCGTTGTAGTAGACGCATTTTGGTGCCTTCTGCTCGGCGACGCGAAGTCCGACCGCGTGCTGTGCGACCTTGTCTGCCACGATGCTCATGTCGTCGCCGTCGTCGACAGGGATCAGCAGGACGACGAAGTCGCCGCGGAAATTGGCTTGGAGCGGAAACAGGGCCATGTGTGCCTCCCGGATTGTTGTTATGTCGGTGGTCTTTTCGATTGGAGACGTCGCTCGCGAGCGGCGCCCCTTTCCGTGCTGGCCGTCCGTCGCGGCCGGGTCACTCCGCCGCGAGCCGCGACGCGCCATCCCAGGCATAGGCTTGGGCATCGTTGCCGGCGACATCGGGGGTGATGCCCATATATTGCAGGGCGCCTTCCAGGGTCGGTGGCTGGATATGGCCGGCCAGGAAGCGGTCAACGACGGAGAGATGGGTGTCGTAACGTTCGGGCTGGCTCTTCCACACCCATTCGCAGACTTCGCAGCAGAAGTTCAGCTTGCGTCCATTATGCGTGGTGATCCGCGGCGCCTGGCCGATGCTCGGGCTGCAGATCGGGATGTGGCAGCAGTTGCAGACGATCGGCAGCGTCGCCGGATAGGTCTTCTCGATCCGGCCGGTGCGGACATTGTCGCCGATTACATCCCACAGCTTGCCGAATCGATCGTTCCAGCCGGGATACTTCTGCTCGAGCCAGTCGCGCTCGGCGGCGGACACGCCGGCGTCGGGATTCCACCACACCGTCGGCCGCCAGAACCAGACGCCCATGTGATAGGCGTGATGGACCCAGTCCAGCTCCGGCAGGAAGTGCTCCTCCCAGTACCATGGCACGTTCATGCCGAGGTCCTTGAACTGGTCCATGAACTGCCGGCAGATCCAGTCCTGCATGAACTCCTTGAACGACATCGTCCGGCTTTCCAGCGGCGTGTAGTAATCCATGGAGATGCCGGTCAGCAACGCGAACAGCTTCCACGACCGCCAGAACATCTGGTCGACCATTTTCTGCGCCTCGGCCTTCTTGCCGTTCTGGATCATGATCTTCAGCGTCGGCTCACCCTGCTGCGAATGCCGCGCCTCGTCGGTCTGGATCGAGGAGATCAGCGCGCCGAACTCGATGTCGCCAACATGCAGCGCGTCGGACGCCATGCCGAGGAACTGCAGATTGGTGAAGCCGGTCTCGAAGGTGAAGGTCAGCTGGATCGCCGTCGACACCGCGTCGTTGGCGGTGAACATGTCGTCGAACAGGCTGCGCGCCGCGATCACGCCCCATTCGTTGGTATGCATCGCCTTGTGGGCCCAGTCGAACTGCGGGTCCTTTCCGAGCAGGCAATAGGGGAAGTAGATCTGCGCCTGGCCGTGGCGGCATTCGTCGAGCGTCCCGAACGCGGCCATGTTGCGCCAGGCTGCGGCGCGGCCGAACCGTGCCATGCGCGCCTCGCCGATCGAGGCGAAATATTCCGGAACCGGGATCGCGCCGTAATGCGCCTTGATCGCCGACTTCCAGCCGGCGTCGAGATTGTCGTACAGATTGGAGCGCGCGATCGTCGAGCGGATCGAGTAGATGCCGTCGTCCTTGCCGGCCTGGTTGTGGACGTATTCGCGATAGGTCAGCTTGTACGGCTCGTCCCAGACCCACCATTCCTCGCCGTGGATGCCGAAGCTCTTGGATAGCTCCTCTGGAAAGACCTCGTCCTCGCTGACGTAGGAGAAAGCCCAGTTCATGTCGCGGGCCGTGTCGTAATAGTCCCGCCGCTGCAGCTTCGGCATGCGTTGCTCCTCCCGAGCTATGTGATCGCGTTCGTTGCTCTTCGTTGCGGTCCGCTGCCGCCCTTGATGGGCGAACGTTGTGCGGCGCGTGGCGATGGCGTACGAGTCAGGCGGTTGGACCTGATAGATCGTCGCGCGATGTTGTACGATCCAGTGTAGGACGCATTCTTTGGTTTTTCTTTAGGTCGCGGATGCGCACGAACATCGAGTGTATTCGGGCGCGATCGGGAGCGCAGGCGACCGCATTCCTGCTGCTACGCAGGTGACGAGATGATGCAATGCGAAGGGAAGGCGGCGGCGAGGATCGGCGCGGCCGTATCGACCAAGCGGGCCGATCTGTTCAAGCGAGCAGCTCGATGCCCGTCATCGTCCCGCTGCCGATGATGCGTGCGGCGGGATCAAAGACCGGTGCAACTCTCCGGCCGTTCAACGGCCGGGGCCGACGACCTGAAGCACCAGACCGTCGAGCTTATCGGTGATCGAAATCTGGCACGCCAGGCGGCTCTCCGGGCGCACGTCGGCGGCCTCGAATTCGAGCAGGTCGGCCTCGATGTCACCGGCGGGGCCGACACGGTCGAGCCAGGCCTTGTCGACGTGACAATGGCAGGTGGCACAGATGCAGGAGCCGCCGCATTCGCCGATGATGCCGTCGACGCCGTTGCGTTTCGCCGCCTGCATGGCGCTTTCGGTGAGCTCTGCATCGACTGTCCGTACGGTGCCGTCGGGCTCGATGAAGGTGATCCTGGGCATGAATCTTCGGGTCCCTAGTTGAACTGCCGGCCGCCGTCGACGATCAGGGTCTGGCCGGTGATGAAGGCCGCGGCGTGTGACGCGAAGAACAGTGCACCGCCGACCATGTCGTCGACATCGGCCGCGCGCTTCAGGGCGCCGCGGGACACGCCATATTCGGCGGCGTTCTCGATCAGGCCGAGGCTGGCCTCGGTGAGCGTGAAGCCCGGCGCGATGACGTTGACAGTGATCTTGTCGTCGCCGAGCTCGCGCGCCAGCGCACGGGTCATCGCGATGACGGCGCCTTTCGATGACACGTAGTGAAGCCACATCGGTGATCCGCTCATGACGGTCGCCGACGACACGTTGACGATCGCGCCGCCGCCGGCGCGCCGCATGAGCGGCGCGGCCGCCTTGCTCATCATCCACACGCCCTTGACGTTGACGCGCATGACCTGGTCCCACTCGGCTTCGGGGATCGCCTCGAAGCCGCGACGCGCGAGCCCGGCATAGATCGCGGCATTGTTGACCAGCACGTCGAGGCCGCCCATGCGCGCAAGCGCGAATTGCGCCAGCGCCGTGGTGGACGTCTCGTTGGCAACGTCGACCTCGGCGGCGTGCGCCTTGTGGCCGCGGTCGCGGATCAGCCGCGCGGTGTCCTCGGCGCCGCCGAGACGGATGTCGGCGGCCACGACCTCGGCGCCGGCCGCAGCGAAGGCGAGCGCGAAGCCGCGGCCCAGCCCACCGGCGGCGCCGGTGACGACCACACGTTTCCCATGCAGCTGGAACGCACTCATGCTGAAGCCTCGATGTGCAGCAGATCCGTCATGAAGGCAGACGCTGTGCCCTCGGCGATCAGTGCCTGGGCCATGGTGGTGCCGGCCTCGGTCAGCATCGACGGCAGCACGAAGCTTTCCAGCATCGCGAGCGTCTCCTTCGGCGGCGTATCGAACCAGCCGCCGATCGTCGCGACCCCATGGCCGGTGAAGCGCCACAGCTTGTCGGCGTCCTTCATCAGCGCATCCTCGTGCGAGATCGCCTTCTTGCGGGTGTCGTGGCCGTCGATGATCGCCAGGATGGTCTCCACCTGCAGCCCTGGAATCGCCAGCCGTGCGAACGATTCGGCCGCGATCTTCACGCCCTCGATCTCGTGGGCGCGCTGCAGCTCGGGATATCTGGGATTGGGACCGACGGCGGCGGCGAGCTGCTCGGGCGGGAATTTCTTCCAGCCGACGTCGTGCATGAGGATCGCCGGCAGCACCACGGAGGCGTCCGCTTCGGGATGGATCCGCAACAGCGCCTGGCCGAGACGATAGGAGATCAGCGTATGCTCGTCGTTGGAGCGCACGTCGAGCCACGGCCGCGCCGCGAGCCAGACCGGCCAATCCTGGTCGCGCAGAAAATGCATCACCGCAGCTCCGCGTCGTAGGTGAGATAGATGGTCTTGTATTCGAGATAGTCCTCGATACCGTAGCGGCCCTTCTCGCGGCCGATCCCGCTCTGCTTCATGCCGCCGAACGGCGCGCGCTGGTTCGAGCGCTGGATGTCGTTGACCCACACGGAGCCGGCTTCGAGGCGCTCGGCCAAGGTCAGTCCTGTCGCCAGGTTGCGCGAGAACACGAAGGCGGCCAGTCCATAGACTGTCGCATTTGCGAGCCGCAGCGCCTCGCTGCGTTCGTCGAATGGGGCGACACCAAGCACAGGACCGAACGTTTCCTCGGTCATGACGAGCGCGGAGGGGGGCGCATCGGCGATCACGGTCGGCGGCAGGAACCAGCCCTTGTCGTAGAGTCCGCCCGTCAACCGGGCACCGCCGGTCAGCACGGTTGCGCCATTGGCACGGGCATCGGCGATCTGCCGCTCGCTGTTGCGGTAGATCTTCTCGTTGACAACAGGTCCGAGTGCGCAATTCGAGGTCAGCCCGTTGCCGACGTCGAGCTGCGCGACCTTGTCGGCGAGCGCAGCGAGAAAGGCCGCGTAGATGGGGCGCTCGACATAGACGCGATTGACGCGGTAGCAGAACTGGCCGGAATTGGCGAACGCGTGACGGGCGATCGCAGCGGCCGCTGCGCCGATATCGGCGTCGGCGCAGACGATGGCCGGGCACTGGCCACCGAGCTCGAGCGTGATCCGCTTCATCGTTCCTGCGGCTGCAGCGGCAATCGCCTTGCCAGCCCGGGTGCCGCCGGTGAACGCAATCTTGCGCGGTGTCGGATGCGCGATCATCTGCATGCCGAGGTCGGGGCCGCGGCCGGTGACGACATTGAAGCAGCCCTCGGCAAAGCCGGCGGCATGGAAGATCTCGGCGAGCCGCAGTGTCGACAGCGGCGTGTCCTCGGCAGGCTTGGCGACGACGGTGCAGCCGGCCATCAGTGCGGCGCCGAGCTTGAAGCAGAGCAGCGTCACCGGATAGTTGAAGGGCGTGATCGCGACGACGACGCCGACCGGCTCGCGGGTGATGACGATCTTTTCGCCGGCCACACCCGTCAGCGGCATCTCGGCGTGCAGGCGCAGGCCTTCCTCGGCGTAGACGTCGAGCAGTTCGGCCGAGCGCTGAATTTCGCTGATGGCTCCCGCCAGCGGACGGCCAAGCTCCCTGGTCAGCAGGCGGCCGACCTCACCGGCACTCTCGCGCATCAGCCGCGCCGCGTTCTTCTGCAGGCGGGCGCGCTCTGCCACGGGCGTCGTTTTCCACGATTGGAATGCGATCTCGGCTGCGTGGATCGCGGCATCGACATCCGCGGGCCCGGCCTCCGGAACGCTGTCGATCGTCTCGCCCGTTGCCGGATCGACGACGTCGAAGGTCGCGCCGCCTTGGGCTGCAACCCTGCGGCCGCCGATGAACATGTCCATGTCCGCGCCCCTCGCTCAGATCAGGTCGAGCATCAGCGCGGCCCGGGTCTCGCCCAACGCCGCCTCGGCCATCAGCCGTCCGGCTTCGGTCTCGAGCACGGCGAGCTGGGTCGTCAGGCGCGACGCATATTGACGTGGCGTCATCTTGAACCAGTCGCAGGCCACCGCAACGCCGGTGGTCGTGTAGCGCCACAGCTTGTCGGCGTCGCGCACGATCCGGTCGTTCAGCGAGCGCGGGTAGGGACGGGTGTCGTGGCCGTCGATGATCTCGCCGACCGCGACGATGACCGACTCCGGCCAGTCGGCCTGCTCCAGCACCTCGCGCGACATGCGCACGCCTTCGCTCTCGTGCAGAAAGCGCACGTCTGATTGCATCATGTTGGGGCCAAAACCCTTCTCGATGATGTCCTTCATGTCGATCGCGTACCAGCCGATGTCGTGCAGGATGATCGCGAGCGAAACGATGTCCTCGTCCGCGTCCGGATAGTGCACGAGCAGCTTGCGCGCGTAGGCATAGGACAGGGGAATGTGGACGTCGTTCTTGCGCGCGCGCATGTACGGCTCGCTGATGCGCCAGACCTCGTCATAGCGGTTGCCGACATCGGACCTATCGAGCATTGCAATGTTCCATATGCGGAGAGAGGCCGGCGCTGCCGGCCTCTCTCGATTGGGTCAGGACAGGATGGTCACTTCGCCGGTCGAGCCGTTGACGCGCAGCATCTGTCCGTTCTTGATCGAGGAGCTGGCGCGTCCCGTGCCGGTGACGGCGGGCAGGCCGTATTCGCGGCACACGATCGCGGCGTGGGACATCATGCCGCCGATGTCGGTGACGATCGCGTTGATCTTGCCGAAGATCGGCGCCCAGCTCGGCGCGGTGACCGGCGCGACCAGGATCTCGCCCTGCTGGATCTGGCCGAGCTCGTCAGCGGAGCGCACCACGCGGGCGCGGCCCTCGACGAGGCCGGGGGAGGCGGCCATGCCGGACAGCTTGGTGGTGTTGGCAGCGCCATCGAGCCATCGGCCGATGCTCTCCGTGGTGATGCCCCACAGCATGATCGTGAACGGCTCGGTGATGACGTCGGGCGGATTGTTGAGCGCGGGCTGCGGCGGTGTCGTCGCGAGCGCAGCCAGGATTTTCTTCCGCCGCTCGATCTCCGGCGGCCAATAGGTCGGACCGATCGCCGGTGCGCCGACGGCCCAGCCATTGCCGTAGTCGAACAGCGCGTCGCGGACCTCCTGACGATTCAGATAGAACAGGTCGTCGGCGTCCTTCCAGAAGCCGGCATCGCGGAAGATGGCGCCGAGCTCGCGCATCTTGCGCCAGAAGACGCTCATCGACCAATGCTCGATGTAGAAATTGTGGTTCTCGACATAGGGAAACACGGTCCGGGCCAGGCCCAGCTTGCCCTCGAAGGCGGCGCGTGCATCGGCGTCCAGCATCTCGGCATATTCGGACGTGATGCGGTCGCGCTCCTTGGCGATGGCCTCCGTCGGCCGGTCGATCTCCTCGCCCCGCTGCACGCGGACGACGTAGTCCCTGACATAGCCGAGCGGGATGTCGAGATGCTCGATCCAGTACTTGTCGGTCGAGTAGAAGCCGTTGCCGGAGGTGAAGTTGAACCAGGGATCCTGCGCCTCGCTCCAGGCCTTCAGCCATTCGGCGCCGTTCGGCGCACGGCCGACCGCGGCCAGCGCCTCGTCAACCGATCCGCTCTTCAGGGCATCGGCGACACCGAGCGTCACGGCGTGCTTGGC
Organism: Bradyrhizobium sp. HKCCYLRH3061; assembly: GCF_051168015.1. NCBI lineage: Bacteria > Pseudomonadati > Pseudomonadota > Alphaproteobacteria > Hyphomicrobiales > Nitrobacteraceae > Bradyrhizobium > Bradyrhizobium sp. HKCCYLRH3061. The sequence continues at coordinate 103,245 of NZ_JBNPUE010000010.1, read as the reverse complement.
GAGCTTCTTCAACTCGTCGTCCGGACGAAACAGGTCGACTTCCACGCCCTGCACCATCTTGGCGATCGCCTGGTCGGGAATGGTGGGGAATTGCCCCTTCATGAAGCTGAAGAAGTCGAGATAGGCCGCGTAGCCGAGATTCAGGAACTCGAAATGATACTGCCAGGTCTTGTAGAGCAGCTGGATCGCCCGGTCATAGGTCTCCATCAGCGCGTAGGTGTTGTCGAGGCCGACTCCCGCCGTGATCCACTCCAGCGGCACGGCTTCGGGCAGCGGCTCGAAGTTGAGCGCCTCGAGATCGGCGATGTTGGCTCGGACCTTCTTGTCCCAGTTCGCCAGCAGGCGATCCCAGTTCTGGAAGTAGTAGCCGGCGCGCTCCATGAAATGCGGCACGCGGCCTGCGATCAGCTCGGGCGCCACCGCCACCGGGCTCATGTAGCAATAGCCATTGTGGATGCGGTATTCGACGCCGTTTGCCGGCGGGATCAGATAGTGCCGCGTATTGTACTGGCCGAGGCACTTGACCGCGAATTCGACCGTGACGGCGTCGAACGGCTTGAACGGGCTCGGCCAGTGCTGCGAGTCGCAGAACCAGAACTTGCCGTCCTCCTTGTCGCGCAGGCTGTTCTGGAACTGGAGATAATAGGGGTAGAGCTTCTCCCAGCCCTCGGCGCCGACCGGCGTCTTCAGGTCATAGGGACTTGGGAATTTCGCATGCGCCGTCATTGTCGTTTCCCCTCGGTTATCTGTTGTTTGTTGTCGTGATGCTCACCGCTTGGCCTGGACCGGGGCCAGCAGCGTTCCAAGTACACCCGCAATCCCGGTCTCGTAGATCGCGGTCGACTGCTTCTTCCTCTGGCTCCAGACGGTCTCCGGCCGGCTCTGCAGCGCGACGAGGTTCTCGTCCTCAGGGAGATCGGCATCGATCGCCCATTCGACGTCCTGCGGACAGCCCATGCTGCGCTCGAGCGACTTGGCGAGCCTGGCGACGGCGAGCACCTGGGTATTGGACAGGGAGGGCAGGGTACGACGTTCCGGCGCGATCACGCGCTCGACGGTCCGGCGCTCGGCGCGATCGGCGACGAGCTCGAAGTCCTTTTCGGCGATGCGCTGCTTGATGACCTGCAGAAGCACCTTCTCGACGACGAAATTGTCGGGCGTGATTTCGCCGGAGACCACGGGCTCGCCGAGCCCGAAGGCGGAATCGATCACGATCTTGGTACGGTCGCCGTTGATCGGATCCAGCGTCATCGCCACGCCCGCGGCGGCGGCGTTGACCATCTTCTGGACGCCGACCGACATCAGCACGTCGATCTGGCCGAGCCCGTTCTCGGCACGGTAGGAGATCGCGCGCGCGTTGAAGAGACTGGCCCAGCACGCCTTGACCTTCTCGACCACGGCGTCCTCGCCGACCACCCAGAGATAGGTATCCTGCTGGCCGGCGAAGCTGGCGTCGGGCAGGTCCTCGGCGGTCGCCGACGAGCGAACCGCCACCGGCAACTGACCGTCGGGCGACATCCGGCGATACGCCTCGCGGATCGCCTGCTCGACCGCGCCCGGCATCGGCTGCGCCATGATTGCGTCGCGGATCTCGTGCGACAACTTCTCTTCGTCATCGACATCGTCGAGCACGATCCGCGACAGGCGCTCGCTGATCGTCGCCTCGAGTCCGTTGCTTCGAAGATGAAGGGCGTAGGCGTCGGTCGCGACCGCAAATCCCGCGGGAACGCGCACGCCCTGGGCGATCATGCGCGCCAGGCTCGCGCATTTGCCGCCGATGCGCGGGAAGTCGTCCTCGCGTGCGACTTCGAACGGCACGATGAAGGATGCGGCTGCGTTGGCGCCCATGCGTCTGTTCCCCACCTTATGGCCCGGATCGGCTCCGGACTTGTTGTTGCTTGTGAAACGCGGCCAAGTGACGATCGTCGCGTCAGGTCACGTCCCATTCGATCCGAAGCGCCGTCGGCACGCGGAACGAGATGTTGTGAACGAAGTCGATGGTCTGGTCGGCAGCGAGCCGGAGACCAGGAAGCCTGCGGGTGAGCTCGCCGAGCGCGATCGCGAACTCGATGCGGGCCAGCTGCTGGCCGACGCAGGTGTGAATGCCGTAGCCGAAGGCCAGATGGCTTCTCGCGTCGGTGCGCCGGACGTCGAAACGGGTCGGCGCGGAGAACACCGCCTCGTCGCGATTGGCGGAGCCGATGAGCAGGAGGATATTGGAATCCTTCGGCACCGGCACGCCGCCGATCTGGGTGTCATTCAGGGCGCGCCGGCGCCAGGCCACGATGGACGGGCTGAAGCGCAAGCATTCCTCGACCGCCTTCGGAATGAGCTGCGGCTCGGCGATGATGGCTTCCCAGTTGTCGCGCCGCTGCAGCAGCTCGCGCATGCCGTTGGCCATCAGGGTCGTCGTGGTCTCGTGGCCGGCGAACAGTACGCTGTAGAGAACGCCGGCGATCTCCTCGTCGCTGATCTCGGCGCCGTCCTTCTGCAGTCGGACCAGATCGCCCGGCAGATCGTCGGTCGGATCGTCGTGGCGCTGACGCACCAGCGCGCGGCAGTAGGTCCAGTATTCGACCATGTTGCGCGCATGCACGATCTGCTCGTCGTCGCTGAGGTCGCCCCAGGTCAGCAGCGCGCGGCTCACCGCCCAGGACTTCACGCGCGGCACGTCCATATTGGGAATGCCGACCAGCTTGAACAGCACCAGCGCCGGCACATCATAGGCGAACTCGCGGAAGAAGTCGGCATGTCCGCGATCGGCGAAGGCATCGATCGCCTGGTTGACGATCGCCTTGATCTCCGGCTCGATCGCCCTGAACCGGCGCGGCCCGAAGCAGCCCTGGACCAGCTTGCGGATGCGGGTGTGATCGGGCGGTACCCGCGCCGACAGGCCGGAATAGGCGGTGAAGCCGCCCTCGCGCATGATGCGCTTGCCTTCCTCGCACATCGGGCGAAGCGGGGCCTGGGCGTTCTCCGAGGAGAATGTGCGCCAGTCGTCGAACACAGCCTTGATGTCGGCGTGGCGCGCCACCACGAAATATTTCAGCTCGTCGGAGAAGAAGACAGGCGCCTCGGCGCGGGCCCATTCATAGAACGGGAACGGATCGCGCATCTCGAAGGGATCGAAGTCTTTGGCGGCGTCGCTGTAGGGACACCGCGCCAGCTGAGCTGCCGAACCTGGCATGTCGTCCTCCCATTCGCCGCCCTTGGTGGCGACGTTGTCATGGGCTCACTCTAAGCGGCGGCCTTTGGGTTTTCTTTAGCCCTTAACTCTATGACAATTTGAGACAAATCGTCAATTATGCGGGCGGCGGCAGCCCCATGGCGCATGGCCTGGCCGGCAAAGGTCGCGTTGCCGAGCCGGTCGCGAACGAGCGGCCTTACGCCGTGAGCTTGCGGTGCAGCTCCTGAAGCGAGGCGCTCTTCGGCCGGTTGTCGAAATGCTTGAGCGAGTCGAGGTACAGCTTGAACTGGCGGTCGATCGCTTCGCGTCGTCCTTGCGCCTTGAACACCTGCATTGCCTCGGCGTGCGCCATCTCGCACAAGGGATCGATCGCCAGCGCCTTCTGGCAATGCGCGAGCGCGGCCGAGTGGTCGTTGCGTTCGAGATAGATCCGTGCCGCGTCGCGTTGCACCTTGAAGAACATGTCGCGCAGCCAATAGCGCTTGCTCCAGCACCAGTCGCGCTCGCCATCGTCGGCGTACTCGACCGGAATGTCCTCGAACAGGTCTCCGGTGTACAGACGGTCCGCCGCCTGCAGACAGATCAGCGCCTCGTCGCTGGCGCCCGCCTTGATGTGACCCTGGGACTGACGGCAGAGCTGTTCGAAGGTTGAAATGTCGAGCCAGCTGCGCTCCGGGGGCACCAGCACGTAGCGCGATCCCTCGCGTCGGACATAGTTGCGCGTCTCGTCGCGTCCGTTGGGCTGGCCGAGCGCCAGCCGCAGATAGCGCACGGTGTGATAGAGGCGGTTACGCGCGGCCTCGATGTCCTCGGCGTTGGGCCAGAGCAGATCCGCAAGCTCGTCGGTGGCTGCGCCATGGCCGCCCTTCTGCAGCAGATAGGCGAACAGGGTCTTGGTCTTGCGGGTCGCTCCGCCGGGCGGGTCCCAGTTCACCTGGCTGCCGTCGTTGCGATAGATCCGCAACCGTCCGAAGCAGCGGATCTTCCAGCGGTCGCGGCTGTCGAGATGAACTGTACTGGGCTCTTCTGCCGATCGCCGCAACAGCCACATGGGGTCGGCGCCTTCGGCTGCGTGCAGCGCGGCCGCCGATGTCCCGATCCGCAACTCCGGCGCGATCGCGCCGAGCCAGAAATCGACCTGCTCACGCAACGCGCCGCGCGTCTGCAGCCGCGACGGCAGCCAATGCGGATTGTCCACCAGTCCGGCGCTGGTGAGGATCTGCGGATGGCCGCGCAGCGCGACGAGCAACTGCTCGTCGATCAGCACCCGGCGGTTATAGAGAGAGGCGATCGAGACCTCGGACTGCTGGGTGAGCGTTTCAGCAAGTGCGGGCCAACCCTCGAAATTGGCCGTCGCCGAGTTGGTCTCGAGGCCCCAGCTCATGTCGACGACGAGCAGGGCGGGGCCGTGTCTGCGGGTCGGCGCCACCCACCTCTCGATTCGGCCTGCGACATCTCGAAACGAGATCGGCACCCGCAGCAACGCCATCTCGACAAAGCTCTTGCCCTCGACGAATCCGCTCTTGTTGATGCGCTTTGCGAGCTTCTCGACCCGCGCGACCGCGTTGACGTCCGCCGCGATCACGAAGATCCGGCACGGCTGTGCGACAGTCTGGTAAAGCTTGAAGAAGTCCGCAAAAAGAAGCTTTTGCTGCGTCGCGAATAGGGCGAGGTTGACAGAACTATTCTTGGTCATGGGTCCTCACCCGCGACAACCCCATTGCCGTCAGCAGACTGGAGGTAGTCTAAGAGCGGCCGCCGGAAGGTTGCAAGGCCCTGTTTCGCGAGCATTCCAGCAAGCTGGCGAGATCCAAAGGCCGTGAAATGCGGCAGCGAAATGAATAGCCTTCAGCGACGATGCATGTTCGGGTTCGGGGGAGGGGGATGCGGATCGAGCAAGCCAGCGGAGCTGATTGTCTCAACGCGAGGCTCCTCTCGACCGGCAGGCGCTCGTGGATTGCCGCTCCATGACCTCTCGGATGAAGGGGGACGCCGCTAGAACTGTCGGGCTGGCAGCGAGTTGATGATTGATGTTCGATGGAGGCCAGCCGCGGAATAGGCTTTATCCCTCAGCTTGTCATATGAGAAGTCTGGCTCCGTTGTCTGCGGCTTGCGAACCATCTCGAAAGAAAGCTCACGGTGCCCATTATGGGCACAGAGAGCTGACAAATATCGCAAGGGTGGAGCAAAGGTCGGAGCAAGAGCATGGCTGGCTTCTGCAAGATGGACGGCCTTGTCCAGTTCTCCCGCCATGGTCCCCGCAATGCAGCTCAGGGCATCGAGCTGAAAACGGAAAGGCGCCGCACCAGCGATCGTACGGGCAAGCAATGTGTGCTGAAAGCCGTCCTCTGGTTTGCCGAGATAGCTCTTTGCGATTCCCAGACAGGCCCAGGCGATCGGGTTGGCGTGGTTCAGTTCGCGCAGCCACCCACGTTCCATCTGCCACCTTCATTCGATGGGACCGAGGGGGCGAACGAAGACCGTGAGTGGTGCGCTCAGTGTTATCGCAGCCGAGTCTGCAGAGCGCAGCATTGAGCGTATTGTCGCCAATCCGGCGACGATAGGCGAAGCGCCAAAGCCGCGGTGGCGAGCATGAAAAACCCGCCTTCATCTCAGCGTTTGTAATCCTTGTCTGCCGGCTTCAGGTGCCGGAGATACGGGGCGGACTCGGCCGGTTCGATTCCACCCACGACTCGCGATACCATGACCTCCGCGAACTTCCATCAAGAATACCGGCAGAGGGGGCGGACGCCAGCGAAGGGCAAATGCGGCTTGTCTTTGATGTTGAGGGGCAAACGGCCGACGGCGGATGCGGGCGAACGGTCCAAATGGTGCCCTGGCCGGAATCGAAGCACCGCGAAGAATGCTGTAACCAAGGCTTCCTGGAAGCACCCGAAGTCGGTACTCACAGCCTTACTCACATGATTTATGATTCCATAGGCCATTCGGCTCTCTTGATGGAGCCGTCCACGGCGGTTCATCTTCATCAACGTTGTGCAATGAGGATCAATGAGCTGCGTGGTCAGCATACCGGCGGACTTCAACGTCATCAAAGTTGTCTCGCCGGCAACGAATCGATGATCGATGACCGATGCAGGCCGGCCGCAGGATAGGCCTTGTCGCGCAGCTTGTCGTATGAGAAGTCCGGTTCGCTGGCCTGCAATCTCCTCACCATCTCGGAAGAGAGATCGTGCTTGCCTTCGTGCGCATAGAGCGCTGAAAGGTAACGCAAGGGTGGTGCGAAGGTCGGCGCCAGCGCATGACTGGCCTCCGCCAGATGGACGGCCTTATCGAGTTCGCCCGCCATCGTCCCCGCGATACAGCTCAACGCATCCATCTGGTATCTGAATGGTGCAGTTCCGGCGATGGTGCGCGCAAGCAGCGTATGTTGGAAGCCCTCGTCGGGCTTGCCGAGATAGCTCTTGGCGATTCCCAGACACGCCCAGCCGATCGGATTGGCGTGGTTCAATTGGATGCTGCGTTCGGCCAGTTCGTATGCGGCGACGTAGGACCGCCGCATCATGGTCTGAACGTGCGCGCTCAGGCCAGCGACATAAGAATTGTGAGGTTCGAGTTCGAGGGCGCGGTACATGAAGTCGAGGGCCTCGGCTTGCAGTGTCTGACGGCAACTGAATTGTCGTTCAGCAAGTAGAAAGGTTCGCAGATACGCCCGCCAAGCAAGATAGATCCCGCGTGATTCAATATCGAATGCGGCCGCGAAGAGCTTATCGGCCGTCGCAAAGTTGATCTTGCCGAGCCTGAAAAGATGCAGAATCCCCGAATAGCAGAGATCGGAGGCTACCTCGGCATCCGGCCCTCCCGAACGGACCGTGATGAACTGATCGATGGCGACGTTGACGACGAGATTGACGCACCGCATGACATCCGCATCGTTCAAGTCCAGCGCCTGAATGCCGGGTAGCTGCAGCGTGGACGACCACTTCAGGGAATGTTCCGGTCGCTGCGACAATGCGAGGCGGACGATTTGCCTCGTGTGGCCTCCGAACACGTCCGAATGTAGCGAAAGCGTCTTGCGCGGCGCTGCGCCCTTGTCGTTGCAAGCCGGGTCCATCGTATCCCGACAATCGATGACCTCGGCGACGCCGAGTTCCTGTATGGTTTTTGCTACCGAGTCGATCAGGCTGTCCGCGAGCAACGATGCGTCGGACTCTCCAGACTTGGAGTTGCGAACCAGCACGATCCGATTCCGTGGAATCGAACGTCCGCGCACCGGCTCTTCGAGGGCAATGTCCGCAGGGCGATCGGTCCTTGCTTGGCGCGTAGTGCGGCGATCGCTGAAGTTCTGACGTTGCGATCGAAGCCAGTCCTCGAAACCATCTTCGCCAATATCGATGCCTTCCAGGAGTTCGCCGGAGTCGTCCGCTTTTGTGGCAAGATCGAAATCCGTATCAAATAAGGTCGGATCGAGCGCCAGCACATAGCTGTCCGCAAAAAGCACTCCGTGATCGTTTCCAAATGCCTTTCGAATTTCTGACAGGCTTTGGCGAAGGCTTGCCGCGCCCTGCTCCTTGCCTCGACTGCCCCACAGCTTATCCTGGATCCAGACGCGCGATCTTTTGTTTTCAGGCGATAGCGCCAGCATTGCCAGCAGTGCGCATGCCTTCCGTCCCCGCGGCGTGCAATCTTCACCGTTCGAATTGATGATCTTGGGCGGACCAAATAACCGAAGATGCACCTTGGCTGTCGAACTTCGCATGGATCGCTCTTGAGGGTCCTGCCCTGTCTTTCGTAGCCCGCTACCCTCAAAGGTAGCGGAAGACGTTTCTCAACCATGGAGTGAAATCCTGCGGCAAACACCTGTCAACGTGAAATATGCGTGAAATTGCGTTAATTCCGACTGCGGACGACTTGACCGTTCAGGGCTTCGAACTGAGCATCGCGACGTACCTGAGGTTGTTCGTCGGGTTTTCCCGGGGAGGCGCAAATGGCGCGGATAAGCGGCGAGAGCGGTGAAAGTGGCGAGAGTGGCGAGAGCGGCGAGAGCGGTGAAAGTGGCGAAAGCGCGCGCTCCCGGTCGTTCACGGCAGCACGGGCGCTCATCTCGGGTCGCGAGGGCGTGGTGGGGATATGGCGGGATGTTGGTACCCCTCCGGCAAACTACGAAGCCAAACCGTACGCGCTGGACCGCTGGTCGACGCCGGTGCGATTGCGAACCCTGACCGCCGAACTGCTGTCCGGAATCTACTACGATGTCGGAGATTGCAACGAAACAAGCGAGTCCGTTTGCGTCGAATATCGGGGCGCGGCGAAGACGGTACATGTGCGTTGATTCACATGATCAGGCCAAGTCCATCCGATTTCGCCAAACAACTGATCTTTGTGCATAACTATGCGGCACTTCGGATGGAGCGCAGCGGCGAGATCATGACGGAGATGACGGACATCCTGTCGTTCCTCGGCTCGGTGGGCTTCCTGCACCCGGATCGAACTCGGCGGACGTTCGAGCTGCTGACGCTGGTCCTGAACGTGACCGGCCTAATCGAGATGCGGGTCAAGCATGCGCTGACCTGCCGGCGACCGGTCGAGTACTCGCCCCAGATCCAGCCGATGATTCCAACGCCCGGTCACGGCTCACTGCCAAGCGGGCACGCGACGGAATCCTTTGCCGCCGCTTTCGTGTTCTATGCGTTGCTGTCGCAAGCCAGAAGCGCACGCATCAAATTCGATAGCGACGATCCGACTTTTGAGCAACTGATGCGGATTGCCGAACGCATCGCCATAAACCGGACGGTTGCCGGTGTTCACTTCCCAGTCGACAGTGTAGCCGGCATGAAGCTCGGTCTCGCCTTGGCGGAGTTCTATATTGCGCGTTTCTGCGGCGGCCGTTTTCTGAAGACGCATGCTTTCGATGGGCGAGGATTCGACGGCGACTTCTGCTACGAAGATTGGATATCTGAATTCGTCGACGACCCTCAGGAGCGAAAGGCCAAGTCCGACAGCGGACGCAAAATATCTGGAAATACGCGCGCCGAAGTGCCGAAATCCTGTGATCTGAACCATCTCTGGGACCAGGCGGTCGCGGAGTGTCAGTTGATGATCGGAGTGGTAGGCAAATCGCGATGAAGCTTCATTGGAAAAAGACCGCTTGCGACCGTCCCGATCCCTATCTGGACTGGGAATTCCGGACCCGGCGCAAGCCCAACCCGGATCCCTGGTGCTCTGTGCAAATCCAGATCAGGCCGTTGCGCAGCGCTCTTGCGAGCCTTTACGAGCTACAACGCGCCGTCGATGAGGGCTACGTGCCTGACCACGACGTCCCGGCCAAGAAATTCACCATTCGAATGAGCGATGACGAGCGGACTCTCCTGAGTTGGTGGATCAAGGCCCTGGAAGGGCCTAAGCCGCCAGAGATCGATGAAGTCGACATGCAGTTCTTCATCTATCGACAGGAATCGTTCATCTATCGCGACGGCCAATACCGCGATCCCGGATTTTATCGCTCTCTTTTCGTGGGGCCGCCAATCATCGGTTTGCAGTTCAACGACTTCAACCCCCAGCCCGATCCGACCAGCTTCGAACCTTCCTTCCTGGCGGCTACCAAGGTTGCTATCGGCATCATCGACGACGGGATTGCCTTTGCGCACGAAAGATTTCGAGATCGCCGTATGGTCTCGAAGATCGCGGCCATGTGGCTACAGGAGACGGAGAAGCGGAGTCCGGCAGACAACGCCGTCGTATTCGGCCGCCGCCTTATGCATGACGAGATCAAGCAGTTGTTGCAGGAATCCAAAAGCGAAGACCGCATTTACCGGAAGGTTGGTGCGACCGATTTCGGCAAGACCCGCGCCTACAATCCACTGGCCGCACGCGTCAGCCATGGGACGCATTTGCTCGATCTGGCTGCAGGCGGAGGTCGGGGCAGCGAAGGAGTGTCGATCCTCGCTGTCCAATTGCCGTCGGTGGCGACGATCGACACGTCGGGGCTGACGATGGGAAGCTATGTGCTGCAGGCGGTCAGGATGATCATGACGTGGGCCGATGCATTGAGCGAAGCCGGGAAGCCAATTCCGCTGGTCATGAACTTCAGCTATGGCCTTTTGGCGGGTCCTAAGGATGGCACTCAGTATCTCGAAAAAGCGCTCGCCGGCATGGTCCGCCACCGCAACAAGCGCCATCAAAACCCCAATCTGACCCGCTTGGTCATGCCGGCGGGCAACAGCTATCGCACTCGCGCCGCCGCAAAACTGGAGCTCAAAAAGGAGGTCGAAACCCTGGATTGGGTCATCCACCCCGATAGTGCAGCAACGAACTACGTCGAGATTTGGCTCGATACCGGCGCCGAAGGCAAGCCGGGACAGGCACCGGTGGAGATCTGGCTGACCGCACAGGACGCGAGGACGAGCCCACCCATTCGGCCTAGCGAGGGTTACATTCACCAGGCGACGATCGGTGGCGGTCCGATCGCTGGGATTTATTTCGACCGCATTCAGCGCGGAAAATCCGTACGCGAGCGGATCCTGCTCGCTGTCAATCCGACCGTGCGCAACGACGACTGCCGCGAGATCGCACCTTCCGGTCGCTGGAAGCTGTCTCTTCGGAATTTGACCGGGACGGCGATCACGGCACATGTCTACGTTCAGCGCGACGATACGCCGTTCGGCTACCCGCGGCGCGGCCGCCAATCTTACCTCGATCACGCCGGTGCTTATGACCGAGATCCGCGGACCGGCGATTATCGAATGCAGAGGGACGGTTGTCCAATTAGGTATGCGGACACCCTATCGTCGATCGCAACCGGCTCGATGATTGAGAGCGACCATGTCATCGTCGTCGGCGCCGCCGAGGCGTCTGAGGGGCATCCCCCTTCCGACTATACTTCGAGCGGCCCCGCTTTGGTTCGGCCGGGGCCGGACTGCTCGGCGTTCGCTGACGAAGGCAATGCGCTCTGGGGCGTCCTCGCCGCGGGCACGTTCAGTGGCTCGGCTGTCAAGCTCAACGGCACCAGCGTCGCCGCGCCTCAGATCGTGCGGAAGGTGGCAGACGAACTGCGGGCGATGGCTCATCCGGCTGCCGACAGTCCGGATGTGCCGGTTGGCATCAATTCGGCGGTGACTAATCCGGTCACGATTCCCATCGATCCACCCGATCCGCGGCTCGGAAAATACATCTTCCGGCCCCGCTCCGATCGACACATTCCGAGGCGTCGATATCCGGCGGTGAAGGAGCCAAAGGAGAAGAGGCGGCGTTAGATTGCCGCCGACCGACAAAACAAATCACACCATTGTTGTCTCCACCGAGGCATCTGAGCGTTGTTGGCTAGCCGACTGCATTGCCCGCGGCGCGATCAAACCGAGGCCGTGTTCCGATTGTTCAGCCATTGCTGATGGTGATACGCCCTGGAGTCGCGCTGTTGCGGGAATATTCAGTGGGCGGGGATCAGGACGAAGGCATCATCATGGTCGCCGCGTCGCATACGGCAGGGCAAACCGCCAACGACTTGGCGCAATAGACAGAGTGAGAGCTTGCTGCGCCTTGCAAACCTGCCGCGAAGTCTGGTTCTCCGTCGAGCTCAATCCCGGCTTCGGATAAGAACCAGCCGCCTCTCGTAGCCCAACTGAGTGCCGGACATTCGGTTGGGGCGGCCGGCTACCTCGGTGGTGATAGAAAGTATAAATAATTAGTTGGCGGCTAAGTGAAATCACGAGGGTGTCGTGTCGCTTGCAAGGCGAACGCCGCCGACGGTCATGTCCCAGTTTTAAGTATGCGATGGTATGTGGAATAGATTGGGGCGTCTAATGGCTGATATTCATGAGCGGTATCGTAACGCTGATTGTCGCGCTGTTTGCTGTCGCCAAATATCTCCATGTCAACTGAGTTTTCACGGCGAACTTGCAGCTGTCTGACGCTCACTTCACGCCGGTCAGGCAGAATTTTCCTGCCCGTATTGAAGCGGTGCGCCCCAACTGGAAGTAAGGAGATTTATCATGTGCGATAATAGTTGCAATTGTGCGGGATCAAAGCAGCCTTCACGTACTAATATGGAAGCTATCGGCGCCCTCAAGAAGCAAGCTGAGACGAAATTTCAGTCGAAGTTGGCGGCTAGCGATGTGCGGGTGTCGTTGTTGGACGCACGGGGCAATCCTGCGCTGGAAATTCTCAGTGACAACCCATCCGATAAGCGTAGCTTGCTGATTTTCCAGCGGCTTGGGAGCTTTGGCGGTCTCGAGATCGAACTTAAGAAGTTCGACATTTTGTACCCGAAGGCTGACGTCGTTCTATGGTTCAAGTTCGATCCGCTAGACAACGGGGTTTTCAAGGTTGAAGGCACCATTACAATTCACTGCGACGACGTTACGAAGCCAGGCAGCTGCAACGTGACCATTGACCTCGGGAAGACGGCGAAAGAGATCCGCCCGTTGATAAATTGGGATTGTCTTAAGAATTGCGCGCCCCAATGTATTTCCTGTGGTGGCGACTGGCAGTGCTGGCTGGGCTGTGCCGGCGGTTGCATTATTCAGTGCCTTTGAACCCGAACGAAGGGAGGGCGAACACGCATTCGCCCTTCTTCGTACGAGCGCGCCGAATACGTGTTGGTTGATGGCCGCCAACCAATCGCGCAGTCATGGTGATGGTGCACTCTTCTACCAACGCCTCTAACCCTCACGCATCCCAGCCTTGCGCAAACTGCCCGTCGTGCTACTCGGCCGCAAAAAATCCCCTTGCGCCGTCGGGCAAATCAGCTCCACATCTCCGGCCATCCCGCCCGCACTGAGAGGGGCGTATCGCGATCGTCACGGGACGTTGCGGCGGGGAGCGGTGGCCGCGGGGCGACGCAGCATCTCATGGAGGTGCGGACGAACGTCGTTTTGCGGACGGTCAAGCCGTGTGGTCCCGACACCCCGACGCTGGTGTCTTGGTCGGCGACGATGTCGATGACGGGGGCAAGCAAGCCGGTCCCCAGGGAGAGCCCGGAGCAGCCGTTCAAACCATTGCGCAGGGAAGGCCGGGTTGTTTCCGGCTGAGCCTGTGGTTCCTGCCCCGTGCATTTTTTCCGCACGGGGGCCATGGGTGCCAGTCGGCACTCGGCCTTCCCTGCGCCCTCTCAATTCAAGAGGACGCCAGACTGCAGCAGAGCTCGGGCCTGACAGGTCGCGAGATCGCGGTGGCATGGGCGTCAGTAGCTGCGACGAGCGCAGGCTGTTTGACAGGGTTGATGGGAAATCAGAGAGCGCGGCTCAAGCGAGACTTGGGGGGCTCAAACGTCCGGCTTCGCCAAGAGGCTTCGCCGGACACGCTTCGCCCTGCGGGCTACTCGCGCGGCTGCGCCACGCGTAGCCCGCAGGGCGAAGCGTGGTGCCCCTGGCCGGAATCGAACCAGCACTCCTTGCGGAACTCGATTTTGAGTCGAGCGCGTCTACCAGTTCCGCCACAGGGGCATTCGCCGGGCCTGTGCAGGAACCATAGCGAAGCGGGCGGACTATAGCGGGCGGTCGGGCCGGGTCAACCCGCACGGACGTGATGGGCGCGCATCTCGACAGCTTTCGCGGGCCGGAGTAGGAGCCGGAACGGCCCGGCATGGGACCGGAGGCAGCCCCGTTCGGGAGGACCGATGACCAATACTTCTGTGATGGCGCGCCCTGCGGCGGGGAGCATGAGCCCGGCGGTGGCGGCGGCGCTGCTCGCGGCCGGCATCGCGGCGGCGGCCTTGGCCGGCGCCTGGTACATGCAGCTGGTCTGGGGCCTGCAGCCCTGCGAGCTCTGCCTGAAGCAGCGCTGGGCCTATTATGCGATCGTCCCGCTCGGGCTGCTGATCGCGCTCGCCGCCAAAGGCGGCGCACCGCGCGCGCTGGTGCTCGCGGGGCTCGGCGTGGTCGCGCTGGCCGCGCTCGGCAATGCCGGGCTCGGCGTCTATCATTCCGGGGTCGAATGGGGCTTCTGGCCGGGCCCGACCGAATGCACCGGGCCGATCGGCAATCTCGGCAGCGCCGGCAGCCTCCTGGAGCGGCTCGACAGCGTCAAGGTCGTGCGCTGCGACGAGGTGCAATTCCGCTTCCTCGGCCTGTCGCTTGCCGGCTACAGCGTGCTGATTTCGCTCGCCATCGCCGCCATCGCCGGCTGGGGCATCACCCGGAAGCGCGCCTAGTCGTCGACATCCTCCTGCGGCCGTCCGAACAGATGGACGATGCCGGGGGTGGCGATGGTGACGAACACGAAGCGCGACAGGTGATGCGCGCCGACGAAGATCGGGTCGATGTGCAAGGTCAGCGCCAGCGCCATCATCGCGTCCATGGCGCCGGGCGCGAACGCGACGATGGTGTCGGAGAAGCGCACATGCGTCACCAGCACGATCACGGTGACGAACAGCGCCGAGATCGCCACCGCGATCGCGAACGAGCCGAGCGCGGCCCTGATATGGCCGACCAGGGTCTTCACCCGCATCCGGGCGAAGCGGCTGCCGATCAGGGCGCCGATGCCGACCAGCGCCACGCCGCGCATCCATTCCGGCAGGCCGCCCTCGACGAGGCCGGTGCCGTGCAGGACGCCGCTGGCGACCATCGCACCGAACAGCCAGCTCGCCGGAAACTTGATGAGCTGCATCAGCATCGCCGCGACCAGCGAGGCCACCAGCAGTGCGAGCAGGCCGAGCGGCGAGGCGACGCTCTGGCCGAGCGAGATCGGCGCGGCCGGTGCGACGCCGGCCACGGCCAGCACCAGCGGCAGCGCCGCCGTCAGGATGATCACCCGCAGCGTCTGCACCACGGCGATCGCCGGCAGGTCGGCGCCGCGCTCGACCGCGAGCATCGTGATCTGCGACAGCGCGCCGGGACTGCCGGCGAGCAGCGCCGAGGTGCGGTCCCAGCCATGGACGCGCTGCAGATAGAGGCTGGAGCCGAAGGTCGAGCAGAACGTCGCGAGCGCCAGCAGGCCGATGGTCACCGGATAGGCGCTGACATGGTTGATCAGCTCGCGCGAGACGACGGCGCCGATCGAGATGCCGAGCAGCAGCAGAACGGTTTGGGTCAGGATCGGCGGCATCGCCAGCGGGCGGCCGGCGATCGCGGCGATCGCGGTCGCGATCATCGCGCCGGAGATCAGCCCGCCGGGCAGATGGGCGACGAGGAAGATCAGGCCGCCGGCGGTGCCGAGCACGAGGGTCTCGATCGCGCTCAGGGTCTTGGCGCGGCTCGGCAGGTCGAAGGGGAGGGAGGAGATGATCTGGCGCACGCCGCCTTATGCCAAAAGCCGCCTGCGCGAACAATTCCCGCCGTTGCGCAGGCGCCATGCGCGCATGCGTCCGCGGGCGCCGGTCATTTCGGCTTGTCCGGCGTCGGCAAGGGAGCGGGCACGGGTGTCGTCGCGGCAGCCGCCGCCGCCTTGTCGCGCTTGCAGGCCGAGCGGAATTTGCCGCGTGCCTTGCCCTTCAGCCCCTGCTCGTCGGCCTCCTTGGAGCAGGCGATGGAAATCGTCCGGCGCGCAGCCTTGTCCAGGGTGGCGAACTTGTCGGTGGCGGCATCGGGCCGCGCCGGCAGCGTCAATCCGGGTTGCGCGCGGGCGGGGCCCGCGGCCGACAGGGTGGCCATTGCGATGGCCGCAATCGCCGCCCGGGCAGTTACTCTCATGCTGAAGTCCTCGAACGAAAGGCATGGTGCGATGTCCGGCGATGCTGAACCCGCAGTGAATGGAATGAGCCGGATCGCCGCGCGAGGCAAATTATATTTTCGCGCGGCCACGCTCCCGCCTGCTTTGTCGGTCGCAGGCGTCTCGCTAGAATTACCGTCCCATTCAACATGCTCCACAGGGAGATCTGGGATGAGTTTTCACGCAAAATCATTGGTTGCTTCATCACTCGCCACGCTGGCCGTGATCGGCCTCGCGACGTTCGCCGCGGCGCCGGCGCAGGCGCTCACCGCGCAGGAATGCAGCGCCAAGTACAAGCAGGCGAAGGAGGCCGGCACGCTGGGCGGCCAGAAGTGGAACGACTTCCGCAAGGCCCAGTGCGGCAGCGATGCCACCGCGGCCGCGGCACCGGCGGCTCCGGCCGCACCCGCGGCCGAGGCCAAGCCGGCCAAGGAGGCGAAATCCGACGCCAAGGAGGCCGCTCCCGCGCCGACCGGTCCCGCCGTGTTCCCCAACGCGGTGGACCCGAAATACGCCAAGGAGAAGCCCGGCAAGGCGCGGCTGCAGACCTGCGTCGATCAGTACAATGCCAACAAGGCGACCAACGCCAATGGCGGCCTGAAGTGGATCCAGAAGGGCGGCGGCTACTACAGCGAATGCACCAAGAAGCTGAAGGGCGCTGCCTGATCCGGATTGACGTGACGTTGCCGGCGGGCCGGGGGCATCATGCGGCCGGCCGCCGCTCTCGACGCCATGCATCGCCGCGAGACCGCCGGCCGGACCGGGCTCAACGCCGGTCGCGCGGCGGTCCTCGCCGGTGGCGGGGCATTACTGCTCCGGTGATTTTGGGGCTTGCCTTCCGGTGCGGGAAATGACCCTGCTCTCGCCATGATCTCTGCTGTCCAAGGTATGCTCGGCCTGGTTTGCGGCGCGATGGTCGGGTTCTCGCTCGGCCTCGTCGGCGGCGGCGGCTCGGTGCTGGCGGTGCCGCTGATGGTCTATGTCGTCGGCGTGCCCGAGCCGCACATCGCGATCGGCTCGAGCGCGATCGCGGTCGCCACCAACGCTGCCATCAATCTCGCCAATCATGCGCGCGGCGGCACCGTGATCTGGCCGATCGCGGCGCTGTTCGCAACGGCGGGAATCGTCGGCGCCTTCACCGGCTCGCTGCTCGGCAAGATGGTCGATGGCCAGAAGCTGCTGGCGCTGTTCGCGCTGGTGATGATGGTCATCGCCATGCTGATGCTGAAGACGCGCGCCCGCATCGGCACCCCCGATGTGAAGATGAGCATGGCCAACATCCCGGCGATCGTCGGCTTCGGTCTCGCCACCGGCACGCTGTCCGGCTTCTTCGGCATCGGCGGCGGCTTCCTGATCGTGCCGGCGCTGATGGCTGCGACGGGCATGCCGATCATGAATGCGGTGAGCTCGTCGCTGGTCGCGGTGACGACCTTCGGGCTTACCACCGCGGCGAGCTATGCGTGGTCAGGGCTCGTCGCCTGGGATCTCGCCGGACTGTTCATCGCCGGCGGGATCGTCGGAGGTCTTGCCGGCACGCGCCTGGCGCGCCATCTGTCCGAACGGCGCGGCGCATTGAACGTGGTGTTTTCGGTCGTGATCGCGGTGGTGGCGCTGTACATGCTGACACGCAGCCTGCTGCATATCTGGAGCTGACCTCAATGAAGCGCGTCCCCTCGACTGCGATCATCTCCGCCAGCAGCCGGCGTGACGTGTTGACGCTTCTTGGCGCAGCCGCGGCGCTGTCCTTGTGGCCCGGCGACAGTCGCGCCGAGGATGCCGATGAGCCCGACGAGGGCGCGGTGCTGCGCGATCCCGATGCGCCGGTGCTCGGCAATGCCGCGGGCGACATCGCGATCGTCGAATGGTTCGACTACAATTGCCCGTATTGCCGCAAGCTCGATCCCGAGCTGCAGCAGGTCATCCATGATGATGGCAAGGTGCGCTGGGTTCTCAAGGAGTGGCCGATCCTCGGGCCGACTTCGGTGGTTGCTGCGCGGATGGCGCTGGCCTGCAAATATCAGGACAAATACGCCAGGGCGCATGACGCGCTGATCGGCGTCAGTTCGAAGCTCACCGAGCCGCGCATCGACGAGCTGCTCGCTGAAGCCGGCGTTGATATCGACCGCGCCAAGCGCGACCTCGCAGCCAACGCGAAGGCCATCGACGCCATGCTGGCGCGCAACGACAAGCAGGCGCGGGGATTGCGTTTCCGCGGCACGCCGTCCTTCATCGTCGGCAAGTTCAGGGTGCCCGGCGTGCTGACCATGGCGCAGTTCGAGCAGGTCATCGCCGACGCGCGCAAGGCCAAGGCGGCCAACTAAGGCGGCCAACTAGCTGGCAAAGCAAAGGCGCCTCGACCGAAGCCGAGGCGCCCTGAAAACGAAGCGTCGTGCGCGTTACTTCGACGAGATGCGAACCCAGTCGTCATGCGCGCGGGTCTTGAGCGAATTCCAGCTGTCCGCCGCGACGTCCCAGTTCACGATGGTCCGGCGCGACTGCGCGCTCGGTCCGTTGGCGACCTCCGAGGTCTGCATCGAATCATGGATGTAGACGCCCAAACCCAGGATGAGGGCCCCCAGGATCATTCCCACGAATGTCCGCATGTCATGTTCTCCAGTGTGACGGCCAACAACGCCGCGGTCGAAACTTGGTTCCGCGCTCGCCGCGGTCCCGGTCCACCGCGATCAGGACATCCTAACTGCGCGATTTTTCAGGCCGCGATTCCGGCGACGAGGTGACGAGATTGAGGGCTTTCATCTCGTCGGGCTTGAACGTGAACAGCTGGTCATGCGGCGTCTCCATCGCATGCACCCAGACCTTCAGATCGATGCCCATCGCGGCGAGGTGGCGCTGGCATCGCGCCGAGATGTTCTGCGCAAGGCTCATGTCGTCGCCGGACCTCACGGTGGTCCCGGACGTGGGGACTGCGGCGATCTGATGCACGCCGATGATTGCCCGTTCGCCGGCCCGGCGCTCGACGCCGCCGGCGAACACCAGCGGGCACGACGACGCGCAATATTTTCCCGCCTCCACTTCGGTTGTGAATTTCCGCGCGCGGATCAGTCGCCCCATCGCCAGCGCGTCGGCGACGGAGCCGCCGGGCGAGTTCAACACGATCGTCCGGATATATTCGCCATGACGTTCGACT
The DNA here is from genome assembly GCF_051168015.1 of Bradyrhizobium sp. HKCCYLRH3061. Classification (NCBI taxonomy): domain Bacteria; kingdom Pseudomonadati; phylum Pseudomonadota; class Alphaproteobacteria; order Hyphomicrobiales; family Nitrobacteraceae; genus Bradyrhizobium; species Bradyrhizobium sp. HKCCYLRH3061. The sequence goes on along the minus strand of NZ_JBNPUE010000010.1, from coordinate 84,310 downwards.
GCGTCCGCGAAGCTGCGCGCGCTGCCGGGCGTGATCGTGCCGATCGCGAACAGCCGGCCGCCGCCGCGCAGCTCGAACTGAATCGGCTGCTGCAAGGCACGATCGCCCTGCGGCAGCGGCATCAGCCGCTTCATCAGGGGCGCCAGCACCGATGGTGATTCGGCCGGCATGTCTGGCGCGTCGCGCCGAATGTCGAGCTGAGACGGGGCCGCATCCGATGGCGCCTGTGGAGCATTCAGCTCGAGCAGGTCCGCCGCGAGAACTGCGACGGTGACGACGAGGATGCTGCGGAAGACCCAACGCAGAATGCTCTCATCGGGATTGTCCGCGAGCCAGGCATGGACGCGTCGGTTCAGCGCCGAAGCCACGGGACTACTTTCCAAGCCGAGCCGACGACAGCGACGTCACGTTCTCATCCGCCGCGGCCGGCGCCGGCTCGATGGCTGGCGCGGAAGGCTGCTCAGCAGGCGTTTCGGCAGGCCGTCGCTCGGCCGCCCGCCTGGCATCCTCGACCTCGCGCGCGATCTGCAATGCGGTGACCAGATCGCTGGCCGTCAGGCTGGAGGCGCTCACGGCGGGCAGGCCCTCACGGCGGATGGCGGCATGGACGACGCAGAGGATCAGCACCAGCACCGCCGGCATCAGGTCGATCGAGATCGCGCCCGCCCAGCTCGGGATGAAGTCGCCGGCGTAGCGCAGCACGGCTTCGGCGGGCGACAGCGTCTGGAACCGGGTCGGCTCGATCCGCGGCAGCGCCAGGATCTTGTCGGCGGCGTCGGCGAGCGAGGCGGCCTGCGTGGCGATCGCGCCCTCCACCTTGCCGACGACGGCGGTCTGGCGCTCGGCCAGGTCGCCGCTGCGTCCGCCCGGGGCAGGCGCGATGAATCCGGCCGACAGCGACGTCGCGGCGCGCTTCACCGCAGGGGCCACCGAGGTCTGCTGCAGATTGGCGATCACGCCCATCAGGTTGAGCGACTCCGTGGCGAAGGCATCGCTGCGCGTTGCGATCGGGCCGCGGTCGGAGATCAGCTCGCGCATCCTGGCGAGGCTCTTGCCGCCCTGCTCATAGAGAGCGGAGACGCGCTTGCCCGACTCCTGGACCTGCTGGCCCAGTCCGTCGAGCTGCGTCGACATCTGCGCGAGAAGCTGGACCACGGTGCCCGATCCGGAGGTGCCGGTGAGCGAGCCCGCGCGTTCGGCGTCCGCCAGCTTGGCGAAGCGGGAGGAGGCGAGCTGGATGTCCGGCAGCAGGCTTTGCGCAGCGATGGCCTGGCTGTTGGCCCGGTCGAGGTCGCGCGTGTAGTTCTGCACGGTGATCGCAAGATGCTGCTGGATCGCGGCGGCGCCGGCCAGCGCCGAGGCATTCAGCCAGGACGACATCGCGACGATCATCAGCGAGCCCAGCAACATGCAGCCGGCCATCATCAAGCGCCCGATCGTGCTGGTGACGTGCGGCATGAACTGCATCATGAACACCCAGAAGGCGTAGATGCCGACCGAGACCGCGACCGAGTAGATGACCGCCGCAAAGAACACCGTGGTCGGACTGCCGTTGAGCAATTCGCGGACGCCGAGATAGGTGTAGACGCCGGCGGCCAGCGCCAGGATCGCGGTCGTGAGCTTCAGCGTCACTTCGAGACGGCTGACGCCATTGGCGAGCACGACGGAGGTGGAGGAGCGGGCGGAGGAGACTTGCGCGACGGACGCAGGAGACGAGGGCATCAGCGGCGAGGGCATGAGCGGACCTTCGGCGGCCTCATGGCCGCCCGTATGCAGCGCCCCCGCTGTATGGCCGAGCAGAACCAGTGCGGACAAAATCCGCCGACATTGTGTCGGCGGCATTACCGATCAGCCATGTCGTCGGGAGACGCTGGCTCAGCGCATCAGCCAGCGCAGCAGCTCGACATTGGCCTCGCGCGGATAGCAATGGCTGAGATCATCGATCTCGCGATAGGCGACATCGGCGCCCGCCTTGGCCAGGGCGTCGGCGGTATGCCGCGCGATCTCGACCGGGAACATCCAGTCGAGCTGGCCGTGCACGATCTGGATCGGCAGCCCGCGCAGACGGTCGCGGTCGGCGATCTCAGCCATCAGCGGATGGAACGTCGCGGCCACCGGCGCAAGGTGCGTGAACGGCGAGCCTGCGGCCAGTCCGCTGACGTAGCAGAACGTGCCGCCGTCGCTCATCCCGGTCAGCAGCATGCGGGTGGGATCGATCGCGACGCGGCTGCGGACGAGGTCGAGAATGCGCAGCAGGTTCGGCGTATCGGCGTCTTCGCCCATCAGCGCCCAGGTCGGTCCGGCCGCGGTGGGGGCAACCAGGATGGCGCCGAGGCTGCGCGCGGCCCGCAGCCAGCTCCAGAGGAAGTCGCGGCCGTTGCCGCTGCCGCCATGCAGCGCCATGACCAGCGGCCAGGCCCGGTCCGCCGTGTAGTATTCCGGCACATACAGCGAGAAGCCGCCGCGATTGCCGATCTCGTTATGGTCGTGAAACACGGCGTCCTTGCCTGCAGAGGACGTGGCCAGCAACCGGCGCAGCCCGTCGTCGCCGTCGACGGCGGGATCGAGGAAGAATTCGCTCAGCGGCGGCAGCGTCGCGGCGAGCGGAAACAGCGCCTCGAGTGCGCGCGGCAATTGACGCAGGGCCCTGAACACGTCGACCAGGTCGCCCTCGCCGCGCTGAACGGCGCGCAGGCCGGCAAACGACATCAGCGCGGCGTCCGCTGCGGTGTCGAAAGCGATACGGATATGGGCGAAGTCCGCCGGCCACGACGTGAGATGAATCCGCGCCGTGTGCAGCGCCTGCTCCGGATCGCCGACATCAGCCATCACGCGATCGAAATCCGGCGGATTCAGGTAGCGCGCGACGTAGGACAGGGCTTCGAGCGTCTGCAGCAGTGGCGGCAACACGATGAGAATGTCATCCACCACGGCATCCGTCATGCAGGTCTCCTTGATACGCGAACCGCGGGTCTGGCCGTCTCGTCTGTTTGCCGGCGAGCGCTGTCATGCAACGCAAAATCGGCCGTCCGGGCAATGACCATTTTCCGAACGCGTGTTCGCTCCGCGAAGCCGCAATCTCGCGATGCGGCTCCCGCAAGTCAACATGGTGCGGACGTTGCCGTCGCGCGTGACAGGTGAGTCGCGCGCGAATACACGCGCAGACGATAGTTGATTGACAAAATTCGGGCGCGATGTCGCACTTGGTGAGAGCCGACGGCGCAGCGGAGGGTTCCTCATGGATCACCGCCCTGGGTCAAAACTGCCGATCGGTTGCCGAGGGGGGATTCGCATCATGACCAAGTCGCCGTCGGCCGCGTTGATCAACGCGGTGCTCGCCATGGACGTCTACAACAGAGGCGTCAACCCGACGCTCGTGGTCAATTTCAACCGTATCGGGAGCTATGAGCTGTTGGCGGCGAGCGTGACGTCGACCGCCGACAATTTCGAGGCCGCGACCTATCAGCTCGCGGGCGATCCATCGACGCGGATCATTTCGTTTCGCGGCACCGACAGTCTCGCCGACGTGCCGTCGTGGCTCGGCGGCGCCGGTCTGGCTGGCTGGCCGACGCAGTTCCCGGATGCGGAGTCCTACTACAAGACATGGGCGACATCGAACGTCTCACTGACCGGACATTCGCTCGGTGGCGGACTTGCCGGCTACATCGCGGCGCTCAACGACAAGGTGGCCTATGCGTATGACGCGATGCCGTTCGAATTCGCGGCGGAAGTCCGCTACGACCAGTTGCACGGCTTCTGGGGCGCGCTGACGTCGCACCCGGTCGACCGCTATTCCGACATTCACATGGTCTCCCTTTCTGGCGAGATCCTGCAATATGTGCGGGCAGCGGCGCCGGTGCTGGAAGCGCCGCTGGCGCTGCTGCAGCTCGGACCGGTCGCCGGCGCGCTCGCCATCGCCCATGCTGCGATCGGCATCTCGTCCGAGCAGAAGACCGTGCTCGGCGCGGGCACAGATCTCGGTCTGGATCCGGTCAGCCTGCACTCGATCGCGCTGCTGACGATGATGCAGTGGGCGAGCGACAACGGTGCCCAGGATTGGAAGAAGGCGGCGGCTGTGCTGCTGGCGCCGCTGGAGGATGACGCGATCGCTTCGGCGGTCGGCATTCCCACGGCCGGTTTGAGCGGCGAAGGCGCGCCGTCCGACAAGATGAAGGACATGATCGCCTATTCGACCGTCACCGATGCGAGCGGCTACGGCAACAGCGCCGTTCAGGCCCTGTTCAATAGCGGCGGCGTGCTCGGCAACAGCGTCAGCGCCGACACCGCGGCGACCTACCTGAAGAACGGCGGGGTCGAGAAGGCGCTGGCCGAGATCGTGGTGGAATATTCGGCGCTGCTGGCGCAGAACCACGACGAGGTCACGGCGACGCCCGGCGTGATCGGCCATGAGCACGGCATTTTCTATCAGGATACGGCCAACAACCTGCTGGTTGCGGATCTGTCGTCCGACCTGTGGTCGCACACCGACACCGGATCTACGGTGGACATCCTCGGCAAGCTCGCGCTGATCGATGCGGTTGCGAGCTTCGAGGGCGATGACGCCAACCTGATCGACATGGCGATCGGCGTGCTGTGGGGCGGCAAGACCGACAATCTCGACTGGCTCAGCGCGGCGCTGAGCGATGCCGCGACCTCGGTCGCGGTCGATCCGGTGCCCGGCGCGATCATTGCCGCCTCCGACGGTGCGCTGCTGATCGCCGGCGGCGGCAACGACACGCTGGCGGGTACCGCCAATGACGACCTGCTGATCGGCGGCGGCGGCAGCGACGTGCTCAAGGGCGGGGCCGGCGACAACATCCTGGTCGGCGGCGTCGGCGCCACCTACGTCTATGCGCCCGGCGACGGCAACGACGTCATCATCAACGGCGTCGCCTCGCTGTCGAAGCCGACCGGCACGCTCGATTTCGGAACGGCCTACACGGCCGACAATTTCTGGTTCGTCAAATCGGGCAACGATCTCGAGATCGACATTCTCGGCACCCATCAGCAGGTCACCGTCGCCGACTGGTTCCTTGGCGGCTCCTATCAGCTGCAGGAGATCAAGGCCGGCGGTCTCGAGATCGATACCCAGGTGTCGCAGCTCGTGCAGGCGATGGCGACCTACGCCCAGGCGCATCCGGCCTTCGATCCCACGGTAGCATCACAGTTGCCGACGGATGCGCAGCTGCACGACCAGATCGCCGCGGCCTGGCACGTCAACGCGTGAACGCAGGCCCGCGGCCGCCTCAGTGCAGCCGCGGCGCCTTGAGCAGCTTGGCGCGGTCGGTCGAGGCGATGGTGACGTCGAAGGTGACGCCCTCATGGTGCACCGTTAGCGGCACGTCGACGCCGGCTGCGCCGAGCGCCCAGAGCTTGCGATAGAACTCGCTCTGGCTCGTCACCTTGTCGCCGTTGATGCCGAGGATCACGTCGCCCGCCTTCAGCTCGGCGCGGGCGGCCGGGCCATTGTCGGAGACGCCGATCACGACGACGCGATCGTCGACCTCGGTCGCGTACATGCCGAGCCAGGGGCGTGCCGGCTTGTTGACGCGGCCGAAGCGCCTGAGATCATCGATGATCGGCTTCAGCAGATCGATCGGCACGACCATGTTGACGTGCTCGTCCTTGCTGTCGCGCTCGCGCTCCAGCTGGAGCGACCCGATGCCGATCAGCTCGCCCTTGGCCGAGAGCAGGCCGGTGCCGCCCCAATTCGGGTGGGCGGGGTGGGTGAAGATCGCCTCGTCCAGCAGATATTCCCAATAGCCGGCGAATTCCTGCTTGGCGATGATCTGGCTCGCGACCGATCGCGTCCGTCCGCCGGCGCCGCCGAGCACGACGTGATCGCCGACCTTGGTTGCCGCCGACGAGCCGAGCGGCAGCGCGGGCAGGTCGAGCGACCCGAGCGCCTGCACCAGCCCGAAGCCGGTGGTGAAGTCGAAGCCGAGCACATGGCCCTCGACCACGCGTCCGTCATTGGGGTGCAGCCAGACGGATTCGGCCTCGGTGATCAGGTAGCCGATGGTCAGCACCAGCCCGTCGTCGATGACGACGGCATTGCCGGCACGCTCGGTCCCGAGCGTTTCCGCGCTGAAGGCGTCGGACGGAATGATGGCATGCAGGCCCACGATCGAGGACAGGGCTTGATCAAGATCGTATTGATAGTCTTCGGCGCGAGGCTGGAAGGCGGAGGGCACTTTCCATTCGGTCAAAGAAGGCATTTCGTTCTCCTGCTCTGTCGATACGCCCGGATGTATCGACCAAGCTTCTGCTTCGTGTCGCGTGACGGCCACAGCGTGAACGCGAGCTTAACATCTTTGGGCGGCTGCGCCAGTTCCGCGGGCCCCGCGCCGGCGCTGGGAGGAACTGCCCGTGCCGACTACCCGCGGCCGCAGCCCCTGCCGATCAGGGGCCAGACCAGCCACGCGCCGGCAGCATACAGGCTGCCGACAGTCGAGGCTCCGGTTCTGGCCGCGATGTGGAAACGTCCGGCATCGAGCAAGGCTCCATCGGAGGCGACGATCGCCGAGATCATACGGTCGGACGGGCCGAACACGACCACCGCATCCGGCTTGATCACCAGGGCCATGGCAGCCATGCCCGCAAACCAGGCGAGGGCAACGGCCAGCACGCCCTTCAAGGGAAGGGCGCGGGACGGGGGAGGCCGGTCAATAGTCGTAGGCATGCTCGAACGTATATCCCGCGGCTTCGAAACGGCCGATGTCCTGAACCAATGACCGCACCGGTACGTCGACGCCGATGCGGCGGGCACCGGGACGCGACTGGATCGGGACGCTGAATATAGGCAGCCCATCGAAAGCTGCCAGCCGTCCGTCGCCCGGCGGCACCATGATCGTGACCAGCATGCGATGGTTGCCCGCGACCTCGCCGAGCCCGGCGCCGTCATGACGGCCGAGCTCCTTGGCGAAAGCATCGAACTTGGCGTAGCGCTCGGTCTCCACCAGCACGCCCTTCATGCCTTTGGCGTCCGTGACCTCACGGATCACCTTCACGCCCGGCATGACTGCAAGCTCGGCGGCAGGCAGGCCGGTGACGACGCTCTGGATGGCCAGCACGGCCGGATCGTAGCCCGCCGCATAGCCGATGACGGCCGCATAGGCGGCGCGCCCGGCATATTGCAGGCTGAGCGAGACGCGCCGCTCCACGGCGCGGAACGACGGCACGAAGGGCGTCTCGCGCCAGAACTGATCGAGCTTGGCGACGAAGGGATAGCGATACCAGGGGGTCTGATACAGGAATGCCGCGTAATCCTTCAGCAGAGCGAGGTTGAAGACGTCCTCTGCCGTCTTGACGCCGTCCGTGGTCTCCCAGCTGATCGCCCCGATGCTCTTCTCGTAAGCGCCCTGCAACGCCATCTCGGCGGTGAAGCTGAAGCCGATGATGTAGTTCGTCAGCTTCTGCTCCGAGGTGGCGGGACCGGAGCCGGCCGCCTGGCGCGTGGCCCGGCACAGGCTGCGCCAGAAGCCGGAGACGCTCGATAGATAGTGGAAGTCGGACTCCGAGGCCTGCCCGGTCACCGCAGCGAGGTCGGCATAGGCGTGGACGATGTACCATTCAGGAAAGGTCAGGAAGCTGTCACCCTGCGACCTCGCATAGGCGGGATCGGTGATGCCGAAGTCGGAGTTCACCACCGGGGTCGGGACGTCGGCCACGCAGACCGTCTCGACGCTGATCACGGTGGTGGCAATGCCGATCGCCGTGGCTGCCAAGACGACGCCGAGAAGATACAGCGCTTTGCGACGCAGGCTCATGCGACGGCAGCCTGTCTACGCCACGGCGACCAGCCGACCGCGATGCCGATCGCGCCGAGCGCGAGATGCGGCAGGCTGGAGAGGACCTTCACCAGCCACGAGGTGTCGCGGATGCCGTCGATGACGATCGAGAGGTCGAGATAGCCCGAGCCGGTGAAGACGCCCATCACGCCGTCCAGGAAATACAGCGAGCCGAACACGCGCAGGAAGAACACCGCGCTGCGGCGGGTCAGCATCGCCGCCAGCGCCCACAGGCCGGAGACGACATGCAGCGCATCCTTGTAGATGTCGAGCTGGAACAGGCCGAACACGCGGCCCTGCGCATCGATGAAGGCAGGGATGTAGTCGGTCGCGGCCGCGAATAGCAGCGCCACGGCGAGCGCGAGCGCGGCGATGCGATAGCGGTCCAATGCGAAGCCGTCTGCTGCTGATGTATTCATGCGAAATAGGCGTCCCACATCGCGTTGCGGAACAGGAGGTTCGGATCATACTGCCGCTTGGCGGCGACGAAACGCGCGGCCGCCGGATAGGCCTTCTCGACCTGGTCGCGGCGGGCATGCAGACGATAGGGCAGATAGAACGCGCCGCCAATCGCGGTGATGCGGTCGATCAGCGCTTCGGTCGTCCGCAGCATGTCGATCTCGCCTTCGGGCGAGGTCGCCTGCGAGAACGACATGACGGCTGCGATCCGGCGCACCGGCGCGATCGTGAGCGCGGGTGTCTTGTCCTCGGCGACGTAGCGCAGGGTGACGTTGAGGAATTCGGCGCGCGCTTTGGGAATGATCTCGCGGCAGGCGGTGAGGAACTCGCCGAACCGCTCCGGCGCCACGAAATATTCGTGCAGGATGTCGGTGCGGTGCATGTCCTTCTGCGCCAGATTGGCGACCGGCTCGGCCATCAGCGAGTTGCGGGTGTAGCGGCTGTCGGAAATGGCGGGGCCGAGCCGGGTCTCCATGAACCAGCGCAGGCCCTTGGCGACCTCCCATCCGGTCTGGGCGCGATAGATCGTGTTGGCGACGCCGGTGAGCTTGCCGGAGCTCACGGCCGCGGGCAGGGTCGCCGGAGCATCGGGGGCGGGGCGGAAGGTGACGAGCAGGGCGTCGTCGAAGAACGCCTTGCGCGACACTGACATCCGTCCATAGGCCATCTTCACATTGGCGTCGCCATCGATGTTGCGTGTGAACTGCTCGGCGAATTTCTCCGGCGCCATGCGCTCGAAGCGCGGCTCGAGCAGCAGGTTCGGCACCATCTCGACCTCGAGATCGACGATGAGGCCGAACAGGCCATAGCCGCCCATCGCGAGCCCGAACAACTCGGCATTCTCCGTGCGCGAGCACTGCACCAAGGTGCCGTCGGCGAGCAGCATGCGGATCGATTTCACCGTCGAGCCGAACGGGCCGTACGGCACCGGCCAGCCATGGGCATTGACGCAGAACGTGCTGCCGACGCCGAAATCGCTGTTCGACTGCATCACGGCCGGCGAGAAGCCCTTGGGATCGAGCGCGGCGATCACGTCCCACCAGCGGTTGCCGGCCGCGGTCCGATAGGTCTTTGCCGCCGTGTCGAGCTCGATCGCGCCGCCGTCGAGCGTGATTGCCGTGCCGTCGCGCGGCAGGCTCTGGCCGCCCATCGAATGCCGGGCCACGGCCGCGGTCACCGGACGTTTCGCGGCCGCAGCCTCCTTCAGCTCGGCGCGCAGCCGCGCGATCAGATCGTCGGTGGCGGGCTTGCGGATCACCACATGCTTCGCAACCGGCGTCGGGTTGAGCCGGCTGGCGTCGTTGAGGATGGTGCGCAGCTCGGCCCGCGCCCGCGGCATCCGCGCCAGGGGCAGCGCCGCGGCCGTGGCTGCGGCGCCCAGAAACCGTCGTCTCGACATCATGGCGCGGACTCTCCTTCCCCTGACGGAGTCTACGCCGGCATCGTAAACGTTCGAAAAATTTCCGTGCGGTCAGTCTGCGGCCGGTCGTGCCCGGGTGGGTGCGAGACGGAAGTCGCGGCCATCCTTGATCCATTCCGCGCGCTCGTCGCGCAGCAAGGTGCGGCGCACCTTGCCGGAATCGTCGCGCAGCATGGTGTCGACCAGCTCGTAGCTCTCCGGGTGCTTGTAGCGGCTCAGCCGGTCGGCGAGGAACGCGCTCATGCCGTCGACAATAGCCTGTGCGTTCCTGGCCCGGTCGATCTCGACGATCGCATGCACGCGCTGGCCGAGTTCCGGGTCGGGCAGGCCGACCACGACGCAGGAGCGGATGTCGGGATGCGCCATCAGCGCCGCCTCGACCTCGGCCGGATAGATGTTGGCGCCGCCGCGCAGGATCATGTCGGCGAGGCGGTCGCCGAGATAGAGGTAGCCGTCGGCATCGAGCCGGCCGATGTCGCCGAGCGACTCCCAGCCGTCGGCGCGCCGCTTCGGCTCGGCGCCGAGGTAGTGATAGGTGCTGCCGGCGCCATCGGCCGGCAGGAAGTAGATCTCGCCGCTCTCGCCCGGCGGCACGTCGTTGCCTTGGGGATCGAGGATGCGCAGTTTGCAGGACTCGTCGATCTTGCCGACCGAGCCCTTGTGCTCAAGCCATTCGGTGCCGGAGATGACGGTGCGACCCTGGCGCTCGGTGCCGCCATAGAGCTCGTAGACGCGCTCCGGCCCGAGCCACTCGATCCATTTTTCCTTGAGCCATGGCGGCATCGGCGCGGCCATGTGGAACACCATCTTCAGGCTCGACATGTCGTAGCTGTTGCGGACCGCCTCCGGCAGCGCCCAGATCCGGTGCATCATCGTCGGCACGAAGTTGACCCACTGGATGCGCTGCGCCTGGATCAGCCGCAGCGTCTCCTCGGCATCGAACTTCACCATCCCGGTCAGGCTGCCGCCGGCGAACAGCGCGTAGTGCGACACGATGAACGGCGCGTTGTGATAGAGCGGTCCGGGATTGAGCAGCGATGCGCCTCTGGGGATTCCGAGCGGCGGCTCGGCGGCGGTGTCGGTCACCGCCGGCTGGTGATCGAGGATCACCTTCGGTCGTCCGGTCGAGCCACCCGAGGTCATCGCCTTCCAATAGCGCGACACCGGCGCGGCGAGTGGCGCGTCGGAAAAGCCCTCGGGCATGAAATCGGCCGGTAGCGCGTTCGGCGCATTCCAGTCGGTCTCGCCCCCGACGACCAGCGACGGATTGAGGATCTCGAGCACCGCGGCGGCCTCGCCGCGCGGCAGCCGCCACGACAGCGACGTCGGCGTCGCGCCGCATTTCCACACCGCGAAGCTGGTCTCGAACAGCGCATTGCCGTTGGGCAGGCCGATCGCGACGAAGTCGCCGGGCTTCACGCCCTTGGCCGCGAAGGCGCGCGCACGCGCATTGGCGCGGCGCTCGAGCTGCTCCCAGGTCAGCGTATCGGTGCCGTGCCGGACCGCGACGCTATCCCTGGGTTTGCGCTCCGCATACCAGCGCGGCACGTCGGCCATCGGAATCAGCATCCATTCCTCCACATCGTCGGCCGCCTCGCTCGGGCGCCCGTTCTTGGTCTGCGGCTCGGGCCGCCGACGTCAGTGACGAGAGGTGTTGTGCCTCAACCGAACCGGGTCGTCCATACGCGCGCGGCGCCAGGTTTCGGATGGCAGTTCTGCGAAATGGCGCTGATACGCATGAGGCAGGAGTGAAAGGCTGGAAGCCGTGACGCAGGTGGACTGATAATTCCGTCACGCGGATCGTAAGACGGTCGAGGTCGCGCCACGGGGAACAGGTCAGGCATCGCACCGAACGGCGCGGCGATAAGAACCTTTGCAGCCGATCTTCATTGTCGCTCGCGGGGTCCAACGGACAGGAGCTCCCATGCACGCTCAACAGATGATCGAAACCCACCCGCACGTCCGCGGCCGAGTCGACGATGCACTCGTCCGCTGCATCGAGGAGTGCTACTCCTGCGCACAGATCTGCACCTCCTGCGCCGACGCCTGTCTCGGCGAGGACAGCGTCGCCAGGCTGACGCAATGCATCCGGCTCAATCTCGATTGCGCCGACGTCTGCAACGTCACCGGCCGGCTTGCCACGCGGCGTACGGGCTCCGACCAGGAGATGATCAGTCGCATGCTCGAGGCCTGCGCGGCGGCTTGCCGGCGATGTGCCGAGGAGTGCGAGAAGCACGCCAAGATGCATGCCCATTGCCGGATCTGCGCCGAGTCCTGCCGTCGCTGCATGAACGCCTGCGAGGAGGCGGGACGCAGCACGACGCACTGAGAGGCCGGTTGCGGCGCTGCTCCATCGAAGAATGGAGGCCCATTAAAAAGACAAAGGCCGGGCGCGAGGCCCGGCCAGTCCGACCATGGCGACCGGATTGCTCCAGTCCTGAGAACGCCATCGCAGACAATCGATCGGTCAGCCGCCGTTCAGCTTCGTGGTCAGGGTCGTGAAGATGCCTTCCAGGGTGAGTCCGAGCTTGTTGAGTATGGTGATGATCGCAAGGGCGATGCCGGCCGCAATCAGGCCGTACTCGATCGCGGTTGCGCCCGATTCATCCTCGTAAAATTTGAGAAGCAATTTCCTCATTAATTCCCTCCGCCGTCCAACGACAGGACCGCCGGACGATGTCCGCGAAACTACGGAATGGAACCTAAGGTAGTATGAACGAGGTCGAGCCAAGTTTCGCAGCTGTGCCGTTCATGTCGAAAATTCCAGTTGCAACATGGTCCACTGCACGCGAACGGGATCATGGCGGCACACCGGCTGCGCGCAGCGCCTCCGCATAGGTTGTGGCGAGCGTCCCGGCCGGAAATGGGATCCGTTCGAGGAACTCGGACACCGTGAGATGCGGTTCGAGGCTCAGAAGCTGACGGGCGACGTCGCCGGCGCGCGCCATCTCTCCGTTCCTGACCAGGGCGACGATCAGGACGCGAAGCGCGACGGCGAAACGCCGGTTCTGCGCCAGCGCGATCTCCGCCCATTGAATGGCGGCAGCGCGATCGTCCTCCGCCACCGCGCAGATCGCCAGCGCTCCGGCTGCGAACCATCCCCGCGGATCGCGCGGGTTCAGCCGCCGCGCCCGTTCGATCATCGCGCGTCCCGCAGCCGTGTGTCCGGCCATGATCTCGATCCAACCGCTCAAGGTCAGCGCCATCGCCGAGTTCGGGTTGATCACAAGCGAGCGGCGGAACAGCTCTCGTGCCGGGGCGATGTCCTCGGCCATGTTCCAGATCGCGAAGGCCGCCATCCACAGCACCTGCGCGTCACTGGGCGCATGCTCGCACGCCTGCCACGCCCGCGCCACGGCAGCCGTGCGATAGTTCTCGTCCGGCGCGCTCCAGCCCTGGAAGTGGCGCAGCGCCTGGCAATAGGCCCAAGCCGCCATCGCGGGTGCGCAGGCGGGATCGATCGCCAACGCCTGGTCCAGACAGACGATCGCCGCAGCGAGGCTGTCGGGCGTGAAGGCGTCACGCAGGCTGGCGGCGCGCAGCAGCAGGTCGTAGGCGTCGGGATGCAGCGGCGGCGTCGCCCGCCGCCGCTCGCCTTCCGCCAGTTCGAGCGTCGGTTCGATCGCGGCCACGATGCTTTCGGTGATGCGGTCCTGCAGCGCGAACACGTCGTCCAGCTGACCGTCGAAGCGCTCCGCCCATAGATGCGCGCCGGACGCCGCATCGATCAGCTGCCCGTTGATGCGCAGGCGGGACCCTGCGCGGCGCACGCTGCCTTCGAGAACGTAGCCGACGCCGAGCTCGCGTCCGACCGCCCGAATATCGACGGCCTTGCCCTTGTATATGAAGGAGGAGTTGCGGGCGATCACGGCGAGGCCGCTGCAGCGGGACAGCGCGGTGATGATGTCCTCGGCCATGCCATCGGCGAAATAGTCCTGCTCCGGATCGCCGCTCATGTTGGTGAACGGCAGCACGGCGATGGCGGGGCCGTCGAACGCGGGCGCGGCCGACACCGCCGGCGTCTGCACCGCTTCGGCCTGCTCACGGACCTCGCCGACGAAGCGGACACCCTTGCGAGGAATGGTGCGGATGAGGCGCTGCGCCTCGCCGCTGTCGCCGATCGCGCTCCGCGCCGCGCTGATGCGGCTCGCCAGCGTCGCCTCGGAGACGATGCGGCCGCCCCACACCTCGGCGAGGATGTCGTCTCGGCTGACAACGCGGTCCCGCGTCTTGATCAGGAACGCGAGCAGGTCGAACACCTGCGGTTCCATCGCGATCAGGCCGCCGCCGCGGCGCAGCTCGCGGCGGTCGGGATCGAGCACGAAATCGTCGAAGCAATATACCACATGCACCGTCCTGGCCGCCGGCTTCACCTTCGCGTCACGCGATCAGCAAAATCAAGCCGGCCTCAAGGAAAAATCAATGCCTCCTCCAAGCGCCGCGCGGGCGCAAGGCGCACAACAACGGCACATCGGAACCAGGAGCCTCTGCCATGCCGACCGTTCTTCGCCCCAGCCGCCGCTGCTTCCTCACCCTTGCCGGAACCGCCGTTGCGGCCCTTCAACTCGGCTCCAGCGCTGGGCAGGCGCAGGGCTTCAAGTCGGCGTCGAAGCTGCCGGAGATCCGCCCGGGGGCGGGGACGTCGCTCGGACCGATCAAGCAGGTCACGGCCGGCGAGGTCAGCATCGGCTATGTCGAGACAGGTCCAGCCGATGGGCCCGTAATCATCCTGCTGCACGGCTGGCCGTACGACATCCACAGCTTCGCCGACGTCGCGCCGGCGCTGGCCGCGTTCGGCCATCGCGTCATCATTCCGCATCTGCGCGGCTACGGCACGACGCGGCTGCTGTCGCCGTCCGCGTTGCGCAGCGGCCAGCCGGTCGCCGTCGCCGCCGACATCGTCGCGCTGATGGACGCGCTTGCGATCAGGATCGCAACCCTCGCCGGCTACGACTGGGGCGCGCGCACCGCCAACATCATCGCGGCGCTGTGGCCGGAGCGGTGCAAGGCGATGGTCTCGGTCAGCGGCTATCTGATCGGCAGCCAGCAGGCCGGCCGCATGCCGCTGCCGCCGGCCGCCGAGCTGCAATGGTGGTATCAGTTCTACTTCGCGACCGAGCGCGGCCGCGAGGGCTACGACAAGAACCGGCGCGACTTCGCCAGGCTGATCTGGCAGACGGCCTCGCCGAAATGGACGTTCGACGACGCCACGTTCGCGCGCAGCGCCGCCGCCTTCGATAATCCCGATCACGTCGACATCGTCGTGCACAATTATCGCTGGCGGCTCGGCCTCGCGCAGGGCGAGGCGAAATACGATGCGCTGGAGGCGAAGCTCGCGACCTTTCCTGACATCAGCGTCCCCACCATCACGATGGAGGGCGATGCCAACGGCGCGCCGCATCCGGCGCCAGAAGCCTATGCCAGGAAGTTCACCGGCCGCTACGAACACCGGCTGATCACTGGCGGCGTCGGCCACAACCTGCCGCAGGAGGCGCCGCAGGCGTTTGCGCAGGCGGTGCTTGACGTGACGGCGAGCGCGTAGCGCCGACGATCTCAGGCGGGAGCGCGTTGCTTTTCTTGGCGTTGCAGCCACGTCTCGCGCCGCACGATCCATTGCTCGGAGCGGGTCTCGCCATTGTGGTGCGCGACCTCGATGAAGCCGACGAACTCGGCGCCCGTCTTCTGCTTGACCCGCCGTGACGCGATGTTGCTCGCGACGTTGCAGACGGTGAACTGATCGAGGCCGAGCGGACCGAAGGCGAAGTCGTTCACGGCGGCGACCGCCTCGCTCATCAGCCCGCGATTCCAATAGGGCTCGGCGAGCCAGAAGCCGCGATGGCCCTTCGTCGAGTCCATGCGCGGCCGGAAGTAAATGTTGCCGATGGCCTCGCCGTCACCGTCGCGCAGCGCAAGCACCCATTGATACAGCTCCTCGCCGGTCGCGATCCTGTCGAGCTGCAGCCTCACGAAGGTCTCGGCGCCGTCGGGAGGATAGGGCCACGGAACGACGGCTGCGAGGTTGCGGATGACGTTCCAGTTGTTGAAGCCACGCTGGATCGCCGGCGCATCGGCGAGCGACAGCGGCCGCAGGATCAGACGGGCGGTCTGCAACGTGGGCGTGAGCATGACGCCATGTTGTCGTTTACCAAGCTCGTCCGCAAGCCGGGGTTGCTCCGCCGCCCGACCCGCATGTCATTGATAATTCGCATCGGGCGTCGCCATTAAGGTTGCCAGGAACTTTCACGCCCGTGCTGGAGCCCGATACTTCCACAACGTTGCATTGCAGTGCATGAATTCGGGCACACGCAACCTGCGCGACTGCAGCGTGCGTACAACCGTCGCAGGAAACTGTGCCGGCTCGGGCTCAGGGTTGCGCCCGAACGTCAACCATTCGTCTGCCGCGAGATCATCACGCAGATCTTGGGCGGGCGCGATTCGGGGTGTCGTGGACATGAAGCGCAAAGCGGCGGATCGTCAGTTACGTCGTCTGCAGGCGGAGCAGAGCTTCGATCCACGCACATGGCGCGATCGGCAGCTCGGCCGTGCCGTTCCGTTCTACGGCTCGGAGCTGTTCCAGCTCGGCTGCCCGCCGCTGGCGTCGTTCATCGCCGCGTTCCTCGGCTGTCTGATGACCCTGCATCTGAGTGCAACCGGGCTGTCGCCGCTGATTGCCTCGGCCGCGGCGGCTTTGCTGCTGTGCGCCTCGCTGATCCTGACACGGACCGCGGATCTGGTGCCGAGCACGTTCTTCTCGTCGGCCTATGGCGGCAGCTTCGTCGGCATGACTCCGGTGGCGCTGTTGAACGCAAGCGTCATTCGCGCCGGCCTGCCGCTCGACGCCGCCTTCGTGCTGCTCTCGCTGTTCTGTGGACTGGCGTTCTGTCTGGGCTGTGCGCTCGACATGTGGCTGCGTGGCGGGCTCGCGCGCGGCTATGGCGGACGACTGGGCGCGCTGGCGGCGGTCGCTTCGTTCCTGTTCGTCGGTCTCGCGCCGCTGCTCGGCACCGAGGGCGAGCTGTTTCCGATCGCGCGCCGCGGCGTGCTGGAGCAGGGGCTCGGCAGCACCGCGCTCACCTTCGCGTTGTGCGCGGTCGGCATGCTGGCGACGATGGCCGCCTTGCGCTGGGCGCCCGTGGCAGGGTCGCGCCGCGCGGTACGCATCTTCGTTGCGGCGTCGGTGGCCTTTG
This sequence comes from Bradyrhizobium sp. HKCCYLRH3061, assembly GCF_051168015.1. Lineage (NCBI taxonomy): Bacteria > Pseudomonadati > Pseudomonadota > Alphaproteobacteria > Hyphomicrobiales > Nitrobacteraceae > Bradyrhizobium > Bradyrhizobium sp. HKCCYLRH3061. The sequence goes on along the minus strand of NZ_JBNPUE010000010.1, from coordinate 67,454 downwards.
CCGGCCTCGTGGCGCTGCAGCTTCTGCCCAGCGGGGCCCCTGATCTCGACGCCTATTCTGCCGGTTGCTTCGTCGGCATGTCGTCGTCGCGGCGGCTGCGCAGCCTGCCGCAGGCGATGGCTGCGGCGGTGCTGCTGACGGGCCTGTTGATCCTCACCGGTCCCATCCTGCCGAGCGTCGGCGGCAGCCTCGGATACATCGCCTTCGTCTCGGTCATCTTCGTGGATGCTGCGGTTCGTCTGTTCGTCGAGGCAGGGGAATCGCCGTGGCAGACCGTCCTCGCCTGGACGCGGGGACTCGTCGCCACACTCGCCATTTTCGCGGTGCTGCTCGCCAGCGAGCTGATGTTTCAGCCGCCGGTGGCGGAGCCCAACGGTCCGTTCGTGAACGCGGACAAAGCCGCCGCGCCGGTGCGGACCACGATGCCCTTACACGACGAGGATCGGCGCGATGGCGCGGCGTTCGGCGAGCCGGCCTCGGCCGCTGACACAGCGCCGGATCTGCCGCTTCAGATCCTGAATCCGGAGGGCGCCAATCCGCTCGCCCTGCGGCCCTCGAGTGAGCCGGCCCAGGAGTCCGCGTCGCCCGCGTCTGCAGAGCCGTCCCGGCGGATCGGTCGCGATGGTCGGCCGGCGGGCGTCCTGGCTGCGCGGCTGAAGCGCCAACAGACACGGGTGGTGCCGCACGCGACGACCCGACAGCACATCATGGCCCGCCATGAGGTGCAGCAGCCCGTGCCGGAGTGGCGGCCTGATCCGTCGACGTTGGCGGGCCCCTGACGGGCCGCGAGCATTTTTGCGGCCATAACCCGACTCGGCCATACCTCCGCACGCGTTTTGCCATGTTTTCACTGCATCGTGCACACAGCGGTGCTTAGCGGATGATGCAGGCCCGTCCGGCTCTTGTCTTCTGCTCGTACGTCAGGACGCAAACGACGTGGGATCTTTCGCCCGCATCGCGGCTGTCGTTCGGCGTCAGGAGGAGGTGAGGGCCGAGCCGATCCACATTTGGGGGCGGTTCGCAGATGCAGCAGGCCTTTGATGGTGCGCCATACCGGACGGGCCTGCCGGTCCTGTTCCAGCCGCGTCCTCAGCCGCGGCGTTCTGATCTCCCTGTTGCGCTTGTCGTGGCCTTCGCCGGCGCCTTTCTCGGTTGTCTTGCCACGCTGCATCTGAACGCGCTGGGCCTGTCGCCCGCGCTCGCCTCGGCGGCGGTGACGGTCGTGCTGTGCGCAGGCCTGGTCGTCGCGTCTCCGGACAACCTCGCCGCGACCACGTTTTCGTCCTCGGTCTATGGCGGCAGCTTCAGCGGCATGACTCCGATCGGACAGCTCAGCGAAAGCGTCGCTCGTACCGGATTGCCACAGGAGGCATCGCTCTATCTGCTGTCGATATCCTGCGGCCTGCTGTTCTGCATCTTCACTGCGATCGAAACCCGGCGGCGCGTCGTGCTGTTGCAGGGCTATGGTGGTCGGCTCGGCGTGTTGGCTGCGATCGGATCGCTGCTGTTCGTCACGCTCGGGCCGTGGCTCGCCGGACAAGGCGGATCGCTCCGTCTGGGGCATCTGAATCAATTCGACCAGGAGCTCGGTGGCTCGCTCGCGATCCTTGCGGCCTGTCTCGCCGGGACGTTCCTGACCATGGTCATGCAACGGCTTCCGCACGTCGCAGAGTCGGGGCGGGCAGCCCGCACCTTCGTCTCGGCCACGCTGGCGTTTGCCGGAATGGCGGTCATGCGAGGGCTCTGGTCCGACGAACGCTGTCTCGTCGATGCCTATTATGCCGGATGTTTTCTCGGGATGTCTTCGCCGCAGCGGCTGTCAGGCCGGTTGCAGCCGATCGTGGCCGCGCTGACGCTCACCGTGGTTCTGGTCCAGGCTTCGACGGTTCTGCCCCTGGTCGGCGGCAGCCTCGGCCTTGCGGCGTTCATTGCGGTGGCCGGCGTCGACCTGGCTTGGCGGACGGGTGGCGCGATGTCCGTTCCCCCATCCACGAAGCTCGCGCTTGGCCGAAGCCTGGCCGTCGCCGTGACGGCGGCGGGGTTTCTGCTGCCGAGCCATGTTTTTCACGGGCTGGCCGACGAGATGGCCGGCGTGGTCCTGTACGAGCCGGATCCGGCCGACACTCCTTCTGCTGCGGTCCAACCTGAAAGGCAGATCGTGGACGCCGTTCCGGACGCAGGCTCGCCGGCGCCGGTCGGGCCTGCCGTGGACCTCGATCCGGCCCCCGCCGCCGTCACCAAGGCCGAGGTCATTGCGATTGACGCCGCGCCCCTCGCAGTCGCTGCTCCCGCGGTCGGCGAGGCCCCGGCACCGCCGGTGCGCGCAGAACAGACTCGGACCCGGCGGACGAGTCGCACCGTGCCAGGCTATTCGCTGCCGCCTCGGGCGGATTCGGGACCCTGGGGCATCATCCGCAGCGGCGATCCCGGGCGGACCGGCGCGGCTGATGCCCGTCCGGTGCGCGCGAAGCCTGCCGCTGTCCGTGCCGTCGTCCCGACATCGGCGGCGCCGCGCGCCCAGCTTCAGAACGCACCGAAGAAGCCGGCGCGGGCGGCCGCGACGGTCTCCCCCGAATGAGCCATTCCTGAAATTGGCGTCAGCCGAACTTGCGCCGCGCGTCGAGCGCGAGCCCGATGCCGACGCTGCCGAGCAGGTCGGTCTCGGCGATGCGCGCCGCCGGAAACAGCGCCAGGATGGCCTGACGCAGCGCCGGCACCATGCTCGAGCCGCCGGTGAGGAAGATGGTGTTGATGGCAGCGGCCTCGACGCCGGCATCGTCGAGCAGCTTCGTCACCGTGCCGACGACGCGCTCGATGGAATCGGCGATGGCGCGGTCGAAATCCTTGCGCGTGAACTTGATGCGCGCCCAGTCGTCCTTCTCCGACAGCACCGAGGTCAGCGACTTCGCCGCCGTCAGCGCGATCTTGGCCTGCTCGACACCGATCGCGAGCGTATGGCCGCGATGCTCCTCCACCACCTTGATGAAGCGGTCGACCAGATCGCGCCGCTCGGCCTCGTAGCGGATCTGGCGCAGCTCGCCGATCACGCCTCTCTTGTAGAGCTGGTTGATGCGGTGCCAAGTGGCGAGCTCGTGGTAGTACAGCGTCGGCAAATTGCGCTTGCCGTCGGCGGTCAGGCTGCCATAGCCGAGATGCGGCATCACGCTCTTCAGACTGAGCAGCCGGTCGAAATCGGTGCCGCCGATATGGATGCCGCCATTGGCGAGGATGTCGTCCTCGCGATGCGCCTTGCTGCGCCGCTCAGGCGAGACGCGCACGATCGAGAAATCCGAGGTGCCGCCGCCGATGTCGACGATCAGCACCAGCTCTTCGTGCGCGACCTGCTGCTCGTAGTCGAGCGCGGCGGCGATCGGCTCATATTGGAACGCGATGTGCTTGAAGCCCTGGTCGCGCGCGATTCCCTCCAGCGCGCTCTGCGCTTCCGCGTCGGCCGCATCATCCTTGTCGACGAAGCGGACGGGACGGCCGAGCACGACCTGGTTGATCTCCCTGCCGAGCCTCTTCTCGATCTGCGTCTTCAGATGCGCGAAGAAGAAGCCGAGGATGCCGGCAAACGGCACCGCCTTCTGCCGGATATAGGTCTTCTCGTGAATCAGCGCGGTGCCGAGGATGCTCTTCAGCGCGCGCATGAAGCGGCCGTCGTGGCCGGTCAGATAGCGCTCGATCGCGTTGCGCCCGAACTGGATGCCGTGATCCTCGAAATCGAAGAACATCGCGCTCGGCAAGGTCCGCTGCTCGCCCTCCAGGGGGATGAGCTGGGCTGAGGCATGATCGCTGAGGCCGACGGTGGTGTTCGAAGTGCCGAAGTCGATGCCACAATGGGCCGCTGCCGCCATGCTCGTCTCGTTTCCGTCCGGGGGGCGGTCCGCTTAGCCGTTCGGCGGCGCGATGTCATCCGCCAATATGCGGAGCGGCGCGCATGGCGGTCGTCTGGCGGAGAGATGACTGTGCATCCCTGCCTGTCGAAGGTGCAGTCGGGGGCTCTCACGCCCCCGGCTGTCCGGTGATCATCCCGCCGGCCTGAACGCCGGTCCCTCGAAGCGCAGCCCGGCTGCGCCGCGTTCGACGCGGTCATGCGCCGCGTGGATGAGGCGCGCGTCGCCGGCGTCCGCCAGGCGCGCGCGGCCGTCCAGCAACGCGGCGAGACGCGCGAGTGCCAACGCCTTGTTGCGATGCTGCGAGCGGCCGTCGCGCGCGATCGCGACCAGCCCCGTCGGCACGTGAACCGCGCGCACGGCGCTCTCGGTCTTGTTCTGGTGCTGGCCGCCAGGCCCGCCGGCACGAAAGCTTTCGAACCGGACGTCGGTGGCCGCCAACGCCGCCATCCGTTCCGACAGGGGCAGATCGACGATGCCGACGAACCAGTTCTTGCGGCCGTGATGCGGCCGCAGCGGACTGCGGCACACCCAGAGCAGCGAGCCCTGCGTCCAGCGCCGCGCGAGGTCAGACGCCGCCGGCCCGTCCAGCACGACGATCGCGCTGGCCGGCCCATGCCGGTCGGTCTGCTCTCGCGCGATCGCGCATGCGCAGTCCGCCGCCTCGGCCTCGTCGGCGAGCCGCTGAAGCGCATGCGCCACCGCGAGCCGGCATTCTGCGGGACCGCGCCCCGCCGTGAGGAGCAGCCGTCTCATCGCCGGTCCTCCTTGCGCGGCCGCTCGACGGCGATCTTCTTCACCGTCACCAGCGGGCGGAAGCTGGCGACGACGCGCGCGAGCCCGAATGCTTCGAGATCGGCGATCACGCCGGCGATCGGCTTGTAGGCCTCCGGCGCCTCCTCGGCGAGCAGCGCGCGGTCCTCGCAGATCACGCGGCCGCCGAACGGATTGCGCGCGAGACGCTCGCGATCCGATCGCGTGGCGCCGACACGGCCGATCATCGATGACCGGTCGAACTTGCGACCGGCGCCATGGGCGATCGACCACAACGCCTCGTTTGGCGCTGACGCGAGCGGCGCGACCAGATAGGATAGCGCGCCGCGCGAGCCCGGCACGACGACGAGCCCCTGGTCGGACGGCGCCGCGCCTTTCCGGTGCAGCACGCCGTCTGCGCGGTGCTCGATGCAATTGTGCGAGCACGCGCAGACCGGATCGGCCTCACAGCGCAAGGCCGTCGCGGCCCGCTGCGCGATGATCTGCCGGTTCAGCGACGCCCAGCGCAGCGCGTGGTCATGCGCGGCCAGATAGGCCTGACCGGCTTCGCTGTCGGGGGCGAGCGGCTTCAGCCCGTCCGCGACCTGCCGTTCGAGCAGCGCGTGGCCGAGGCCGCGCGAGCCCGAATGCACCAGCAGATGCGCGCGGTCGCGATCGATGCCGCAGCACGGATCGAACACCTCCTCGACCGCCTGCAGCTCGCAGAAATGATTGCCGCCGCCGATCGTGCCGAGCGAGGCATCGAAGTCGGACGGTGCCAGCTCACATCTCGCGAGATCGCTTGCGATGTCGCCGTCATAGGGTGTGGCGACGTCGCGCAGCCGGTCGGCCGCCTTGTCGACGCGGATGCGGCGCGACGCGAGGTCGAGCGCGAACAGCGCCATGCCGCAGCCCGCGTCGGAGCCGACGAAGGCCGGGTGCATATGGTCGGCGAGAATGGCGCAGCCGACCGGGCCGAACTTGCCGGGATGCAGGTCCGGCATGCCGGCGACGGCACGCACGCCGGAGATGGCAGCCACCGTTTCGAGCTGGCGCACGGCGGCGCCCTCGATCCAGGAGCTGGACGAGTAGTAACCGTGAATCGGCGCACGGCCGTCCACGCGATGGGAATTGCCCATGGGAGTACCTTGGAGACAGACAGGGAGATATGGTCAGGGATGATCAGCGCGCGCGAAGGCGCACGCAGGCCGCGCCACACCTCGCCTCACGCGAGGATCAGGCCCGGCGGCTCCTGGCGGAGCAACGGATGATCGCAGTCATCGTCTTTCTCCAATCGGCGGAGCGGAATGCTCGACGCCGGTGGCGTACTAATCACATCGTTCGTGGTTTGACAATGTGTCTGATGAGTTGATCTGCTGGCTGTGGCGGACGCGACACGGCAACCGCCGCAGCGATCAGAACAACGCCAGGAAATCGATGCGTCGACGATGACCTTGTCGAAGGACGGTGGCGGATCGATTACCGGGAGCACCCCATGCGACGGAAGCGCTGCGACCTGAGCGACATGTCCGCCACGCAGCCGATGATGCCGAGCCGGCGTACCCGAACGATCGTATCAGTCATGGTTCAAAGTCTCCCATGCTGCCGTCGGTCAAGCTCATATAAGGCGTGCCCCCAGCTGCTGCGCCTCCCAGCCTTCAAGGAATTCACGCTGCTGCGTGATCCAGCGGACCGGCTCGCTGCCCCACTCGCGCGAGCGGCTGGCCTGTTCGCCCATCAGCCAGATGTGCCTGACGATCACGAAGGCATGCGCGGCCTCGAAATCCGCCGCCGAGATCGGGCGGACCGATCGATAGCCGTCGACGAAAGCATGCCACGCCGCGTGAAAGCGCCGACCGAACGACAGCTTGGCCCACAGGAACACAGCCAGGTCATAGGCCAGATAGCCGCGGCCGCCATCGTCGAAATCGAAGAAGACGGCCTCGCCAGCGGCGCCGATACGCGCATTGAAGCCATGGCAGTCGCCGTGACAATGCGTCCACGCCAGGCCTTGCATCGCCTCGATTCCGGCGGCTGTTCGCGCACAGACCTCCTGAAGAAAGCCGCCGTCGTCGGATCCGATGGTGCGACAGAGATTCTCAACGCGCGCGAGCGGCCGGTGCAACAGATGGTCGAGGTCCAGCCGGTAGAGCGGCGCTCCCGGCTGATAAGACATCGCCGCATCGTGGACTCTCGCAAGCGTGACGCCGTTGGCGTGAGCATCGGATTGCGAGGCGACGTCCGGCATTCGTCCATCGATTGCGGGAAACAGCACGCCTTCCCGTCGGCCTTCCGCCGCCTCGCCGCGCGGCTACGGGCACGCCGCAGCGCGCCAGATGCGCGAGAAAGTCGGTTTCGGTGCGGACATCGGCCGCGCCTCGGGCGCGGTGATGCGACAGCCGAAAGACGTAGCGGTCGCCGCTCGCGGTCGTGACAAGATAGACGTCGTTGAAACCGCGATTCACCATTCGGCACGCGAGCGGCTCTGATAGCACGTAGTGATGGGCCACGAAGCGTCCGATGCTCTCGGCGCTGGTTGTCGTGTAGAGCGGCTCGAATTCGGGCACAGTGCCTGTTCCGGAATGATGCGATGTTGTGGCATCCTAAGCCGCTGCGGCTCGCGGTGGAAGGCGGCGAACGCGCGTGTGATGGAGTCGCTCAGGCGTATTCAGGTCGTGCGGGGCTGCCCGCCGGCCAAATCAGTCAATGTTTCGCGCGCAATCGGCCGACATTGTCCAGAGCCTCGACGAAAAAGATTCTTGTTTCTTGTTTTCGGAATTTGTGGTCATCTATCGCCATCCCGCCTCATGCAGAGGGGCGTACGCGTCGTCACGATACGCTGGGGTGGGGAGTGGTGGCCGTTGCGATGTCGGGCGCGTTCGCGCGCAGACGACTGACGCCGTGACGGACGGTCAAGCCGTGTGGTCCTGGCGCCCCGACGCTGGCGTCAAGTCTGCTGCGACATGACGTGTCGTGCGGATGACGGGGGCAAACAAGCCGGTCCCCGGGGAGAGCGCGGAGCAGCCGTGAAAACCATCGCGCGGGGAAGGCCGGGTCGATCCGGCTGTACCTGTGGTTCCTGCCCCGTGCATTTTCTCCGCACGGGGGCCACGGGCCTCAGCCGAGGCTCGGTCTTCCCTGCACCCTCTCGATTGCAGAGAGGGAGTTCTATCAGCACGGCTCGGGCGGATTGCGCCGCGAGAGCGCAGACGCGTGTCTCGGCAGACGCATGTAGCACGAACGCGACTGGGCGCCGGTGCGTCGGCGACCCGCGTTGCGCTGACAGGCGGTCGAATGCCGCAGCCGAGCGGATCTTGCGCAGGTCCCGGTTGACCGAGATCAACAGGGCTCGCGCCTGCTCCCCTAAGCCCCTACAACTCTGTTGTTCGTCGTGATCAGGAATGGAATTCGTGGTGCCGCAAGATCCAATCGTGCCTGCGTCCGGCTTGCGGCGTCGCCTCGGACTGCCGTTGCTCGTGCTCTACGGCACGGGCGTGACCGTCGGAGCCGGCATCTACGTCCTGATCGGCGCGGTCGCCGGCCATGCCGGCATCCATTCCTCCTGGGCGTTTGCGCTGGCGGCGTTCGTAATGACGTTCACCGCCGCCTCCTATGCCGAGCTTGCGACCCGCTATCCCGTGAGCGCCGGCGAGGCCGCCTATGTCCGCGCGGCCTTCAAGTCGCGGCTGTTGTCGACCGCGGTCGGCACGCTGCGGCTCGCCACCGGCATCATTGCCGCGGCCGCGGTGACGCTCGGCGGCGCCGGCTACATCCGGCAGCTCATCGACCTGCCGACGCCGTTGATCGCGATGGCGATCGTGGTCGCGCTCGGCATGGTGGCGTCCTGGGGCATTCTCGAATCGGTAATGCTCGCCGGACTGCTGACCCTGATCGAGACCGGCGGCCTGCTGTGGATCATCGTCTCGGCCGTCCACTCCGGCGTCGCGTTCGGCCCGGCCTTGCTGATCCCGCCGCCGCTCGAGCTCGGCGTTCTCTCCGGCATTACCTTCGCCGGCCTGCTGGCGTTCTTCGCCTTCGTCGGCTTCGAGGACCTCGCCAACGTCGTGGAAGAGGCCAAGCGCCCGCAGCGCAACATTCCGTGGGCGATGGCGCTGACGCTGCTGATCACCTCCGCGCTCTATGTGCTGATTGCCGCGATCGCGGTGACCGCCGTGCCGCCGGCCGTGCTGTCGGCCTCGCCGGCGCCGCTCAGCCTGGTGTTCAATGCCGTCGCCGGCATCAGTCCGGCCACCTTCAATGCGATCGCGATCGTGTCCACGCTCAACACCATTCTCGCCCAGATGACGATGACGGCCCGCGTCGTCTACGGCATGGCGGGGCAGGGCGACCTGCCGCGCATCGCCGGCCGGGTCGATCCCCGCACCGGAACGCCGCTGATCGCAACCGGCCTCGTCATGCTGGCGGTCGCGATCCTGGCGCTGGCCTTCCCGCTGGAGCGGCTGGCGGAAGGCACCTCGCTCGCGACGCTGACGATCTTTGCCATCGTCAACCTGTGCCTGCTGCGGATTCGCATCCGGCGCATCGGGTCGGATGCTCCCCATGTCAGGGTGCCGCTATGGATTCCCGCACTCGGTCTCATCACATGTCTGCTGATGATCGTCAGCGCATTCGTCGCGCCGTGAACAGGTGTGATTCAGGACGATGGCGATGCCGGATGTCATGAGCCTCAGTCCCGAGATCATCGCGATCGTCGTCGCACTCGGCATCGGATTGCTGATCGGTCTCGAGCGCGAGCGGCGCAAGGGCGAGGGACCCGGTCGCTCGTCCGCGGGGTTGCGGACCTTTGCCGTGGCGTCGCTGGCCGGCGCGATCGGCATGCTGATCGGCGGCAAGCTGCTGCTGGCCGTCGTCACCGCTGGAATCATGGTCCTGACGGCGATCGCCTATTGGCGTTCGCGCAGCGACGATCCGGGACTGACCTCGGAGGCGGCGCTGATCCTGACCGTCCTGCTCGGCGGCCTCGCCACCGAGCGTCCGGCCCTGGCGGCCGGCGTCGCCGTCGTGCTGGCGGTGTTGCTCGCGGCGCGGCCGATGCTGCACGATTTCGTCCGTTCGGTGCTCAGCGAGAGCGAGCTCAAGGACGGCCTGATCTTTGCCGCGGCGACGCTGGTCGTGCTGCCCCTGCTTCCGGATCAGCCGATCGGTCCGTTCGGGGCGGTCAACCTGCGCGGCATCTGGACGCTCGTGGTGCTGATGATGGCCATCGGCGCCGCCGGACATGTCTCGATGCGTCTGCTCGGCGCCCGCGGCGGGCTCGCGGTGTCCGGCTTCGCCTCGGGCTTCGTCTCCAGCACCGCCACGATCGGCGCGATGGGCGCGCGGGCGCGCAAGGCGCCGGAGCTTGGCGGTGCCGCCGCCGCGGGCGCGGCATTGTCGACGGTGGCGACCATCGCCCAGCTCGCCGCGGTGCTGGCCGTCACCAGCCTGCCGGCATTGCACGCGCTGCTGATTCCGCTGCTCTGTGCCGGCGCGGCGGCGGCGATCTACGGTGGGATCTTCACGATCGTCGGGCTGCGCCAGAGCGGCGCCGCCGACCTGCCGACGGGGCGCGCCTTCAGCCTGCCGGGCGCGCTGCTGCTGGCGCTGACGATCTCGGCGGTGCTGGTGCTCTCGGCCGCGTTGCGCGAGGCGTTCGGCGAAGCCGGCCTGGTGGCGAGCGCCGCCGTCGCCGGCCTGGTCGACACCCATGCGCCGGCGGTGGCCGCGGCCACGCTTGCCGCGTCGGGCAAGATCGGCGCCGCCGATGCCGTGGCGCCGGTGCTGGCGGCGCTGTCGGCGAACACGATCAGCAAGATCGTGGTGGCGTGGACCAGCGGCGGGTCGTCCTTCGCCCTGCGCCTCGTTCCCGGACTCATCCTGGTCATCGCCGCCGCCTGGGCCGGCGCCCTCGGTCCGAGCCTTGCGCAGATGCTGATCCTTCCGTGAGACGAGCGCAGCGCCTACGCGCTGCGCGGCAAGGGCTCGACCGCGGCCGCAGCGCCGCTGCGATGCTGGACGAGCCACGCGATCGCGTCGTCCTCCTTCATCGGCTTGCCATACAGCCAGCCCTGTCCGTAGGAGCAGCCGAGCATGCGAAGGCACTCGGCATCCTGTTCGCTCTCGACGCCCTCGGCGATCATGCGGTGGCCGAGCGGCAGCGCCACCGCGGTGATCGCGGCGACGAGCTGCTGGTCCCGGCGGTTGCCGGCGATGCCGTGGATGAAGGAGCGGTCGATCTTGATGGTGTCGATCTCGACCGCCATCAGGTTGGCGATCGAGGAATGGCCGACGCCGAAATCGTCGATCGCAAGACCGAAGCCATATTGGTCGATCAGCTTCAATTCGTCGGCGCAGCGCCTGGGATCGAACATCGCCTCTTCGGTCACCTCGATCTCGATCCGGTGCGGATCGACGCCGTAGCGCTCGGAGACGGTCTTCAGGGTCTGCGCCGGCGAGTGAAGCGGGAATTCGCGCGGCGAGACGTTGATCGACACCCGGATGCCGTGCGCCTTCTTGCGGTCGAGCGCGCGCAGGAACGCGCAGACGCGCTCGCCCACGAACTCCGTGAGCTGGCCCGACAGGCGCAACCGGATCGCCGCGGACACGATGTCCGGCGGCGGGATCAATCCGGCGCTCGGATGCTTCCAGCGCAGCAGCGCCTCGAAGCCGATGACCTCCTGGGTCGCCATCGCCACCTGAGGCTGGAATTCGACGTGGAGCTCGCGGCGGGCCAGCGCCGCCGGCAGCTCGGCGTCGAGCCGGCGCTGCAGTGTCAGCTCGGACTGCATCTTGGCGTCGAACACGCGCATGCAGGCGCGGCCGTCGTCCTTGGCGCGGTAGAGCGCGACGTCGGCGCGGGCGGAGAGCTCTTCCAGATCGATCGGGCCTTCCGCCTGCGTCGCGATGCCGATCGAGCAGCTGACGGGCAGCAACTGGCCCGCGATCGCGAGCGGCTGCGCGAGGGCGGCCATCAGCCATTCGGCGAGTGCGGCGGATCGGCTCGCCACATCGTCGCCCTGCATGACGACGACGAACTCGTCGCCGCCCAGGCGGACCGGCAGATCCTCACCGCGGCAGGCGGATTGCAGCAGCGCGGCGATGGCCTGAATGACCCGGTCGCCGGCATCGTGGCCGCGCGCGTCGTTGATGGTCTTGAAGTTGTCGACGTCGATCAGGAGGAATGCGACCCCGCGTCCGGAACGGCACGCCGCGGCGGCCACGGTGCGGAAGTGACTGCGATTGGCGAGCCCGGTGAGCGAGTCCGTGCGAACCAGACGCTCCAGGGCGTGATTGGCCTCGGCCACCGACTCCGCGAGCACCGTCGCTTCGATGGCGGTATTCTGGCTCGCGATGAAGTTGCGCTCGCCGAGCCGCGAGGCGCGGAACAGCATGAAGGTCAGGAACGCGACGTCGGCCGCGACGACGTAGTCGACGTCGCTGCCCGAGATCAGCATCCGCAGCACGGTCGCGCCCATCAGTGGCGCGCCGAAGGCGATCGCCATCGGCGAATAAGCGAGACTCTGGATGATGGCGCCGGTGGTGGTCCCGGCCATGATGAAGACGACGTCGTTGACGTTGTGCGCGCGGGAGAAGGCCGGCAGCGCGATCGGGACGATCGCCCACAGCACGCCGCTGGCGAAGGCCATGATGGTGAGATTGCGCAGCACGCGCTGTGCATCGCGCTCGATCCGTCCGGATGCCTTCAGGTACGACACCCATCCGGCGCGGAATGCGGCGAAAACGATGGCGGCGCCCAGCCAGCCGAAGATGAGGGTGCCGCCCTCCCTGAGATACAGCAGCAGCGCCAGCGAGGTTGCGATCGCCACGTTGGCAAACAGGGTCAGGGAAATGTTCTGCAGCGAGCTCGCCGCCTGGGCTTTCGCGAGCGCCGCCGCCTTGCACTCGGGGATTGCGGTCTGCATGCGCGGAACGGACAGCCTGCTCGAACAATGACGGAAGCGGGCAGCCATGATGGGGCCCACGCGGCAACGCGCGATCATGCTGAACAGGGGCCTAAGGCGGGGTTAATCCAGTCCATTATACCGCCGGACGGCCGCGCCATTCGGCCAGCGGATCGGGCGGCGGGGCATGCGCGGGCAACAGCCAAAGCGTCGCCGCGCCCAGGGCGACGTCCGCACCAGCTCCGACGACGTGCCGATCTGCTACGGATCGAGCTCGGTGTCCCAATAGAGATAGTCGAGCCAGCTATCATGCAGGTAGTTCGGCGGGAACAGCCGGCCGTTGCGATGGAGCTGGTGGACGGTCGGCGCATAGGGCGCCTGCTTGGGGAACATCTTGGCCTGCTGCGGCGTCAGATTGCCCTTGCGCAGATTGCAGGGCGAGCAGGCGGCGACGACGTTCTCCCAGGTGGTCTGGCCGCCCTTGCTGCGGGGAATGACGTGATCGAAGGTCAGGTCGTCGCCGGAGTGGCAGTACTGGCAGGCGAAACGGTCGCGGAGGAAGACGTTGAAGCGGGTGAAGGCCGGATGCGTCGACGGCTTCACGAAGGATTTCAGCGAAACCACGCTGGGCAGCTGGATCTCGAAGGATGGACTTCGGATCGCGCGGTCGTAGTACTCGACGATATTGACGCGATCGAGGAACACCGCCTTGATCGCGTCCTGCCACGACCAGAGAGACAGCGGGTAATAACTCAGCGGCCGGAAGTCCGCGTTCAGCACCAACACCGGCCAACCGCCTTGCGAGACATGTGCGTTCAAGTAACGCTCCTGGCCTCCATAACGGCTGCGAAGCAGCATGCCCTGACATACTACATGCAGCGTGACGGGATTGTGAAGCCCCAAGAATGGCTTGACACATGGTTTGACCTGGCTTCTCCCGCCTTTCGAGCTGCGGTCAAAGCGCGTCAGAACCGTGGCAGAGCGCTCAGCCGCTGCACTGCAAATCAGTTGCATGTCCTCGGCCGGGGCCAGCATCCGCTGGTGGCCAAGGTCAGCCAGGGACGCGCTCCAGCTTCTGCAGACAGCGATGGATCCTGACCTCGTCCGGCATCGGCCGGTCCGGAAAGCTCGTGCTCCAATTGGTGACGCCGACCTCGCCGACATAGATGTCGCCGCGGCTGTCGATTGCGAGGCCATGCGGCGCCAGGAAACGGCCGGTTTCCAGCCCCGGGCCATGCTCGCCGCCGAGCCGCGCCAGTCGCTTGCCGCCGGCGTCCGTGATCGTGAGCCGGGGGCCGAGATTGGGAACGTTGAGGTTGACCGGCATGCCCGGACCGAGCTCGCCGATGATGAAGGTCTTGCGCCCGGCGCCGCAGGCGCACAGCGCGCAGGGCCGATGCAGATTGTTCCACTGCGTCTCGTAGCGCCCGTCGCCGTCGAAGATCTGGATGCGGTGGTTCTCGCGGTCCGCGACATAGACGAAGCCGTCGGCATCGGTCGCAATGTTGTGAACGATGTTGAACTGGCCGGGATCGGAGCCGGGCTCGCCCCAACTCCTGATGAGCTTGCCGTCCGGCGTGTATTTGTGGACCCGCGCATTGCCGTAGCCGTCGGAGACGTAGATCTCGCCGGATGGCGACAGCGCGGTGTGGGTGCAGCGGTTGAATGGTTCGCCGCTCATGAAGGGCGTCGGACGCTCCGGCAGGCCGATGGTCAGCAGCACCTTGCCCTCGGGCGTGCATTTGCGCACGGTGTGGTCGCCGTCGTCGGTGCAGTAGAGATTATCGTCCGCGTCGATCGACAGGCCGTGGGCGCGGCTGAACAGCCCCTCGCCAAAACTCCTGATGAAATTGCCGTCGCGGTCGAACACGATCATCGGATGGGCGCCGCGATTGAAGGCGTAGACGCGGTCCTTGCTGTCGACGGCAACCGAGGCGACGTCGGTCAGCGCCCAGCCGTCGGGCAGCTTGGCCCAGCCCTTGACGACGCGATAGCTGTGCTCGCCGGAGCCGAGAGTGATGGACATGAAGCAGCCTCCGGGAATTCGCCTGATCTGAGCTGCCGCAAGGCTACACGCGACCGGCACCCGGCGGAAAGCGCCTCATGCCGTCATTGTCAGCATGTGCCCCTGATCTGGCGGAATGCGTCCTTGCAGCGTGTCGAGATAGATCCGCTGCACCGCGTCGGGACCGCGTCCATCTACGATCGTCAGCCAGCCGTCGAGCCGCGGCGCAAAGTCCTGCCACGCCGCGCCGAGCCGCTTTTCGATGCCGCCGGGTCCCCATTCCCTGGCGCGCTTCCTGATCTGGTCGGGCGCGAAGAACCAGGTGGGCCGGGCACCGGGAAGCGCGTCTGCGTCGTCGATGACGTCCTGATGCGTCAGCCCGACGCGGCCGGAATAGACCAGGTTGTCGCCGTAGCGTCGATGCAGCGCGGCGCGCAGACTGGCATTGCCGGCCATGTCGACGAAGGCCGCGCTCGTCCCCGCGTCGAGCCTGTCGACCGCATCGTAGGTCACCACCTCGTCATAGCAGCCGAGCGAGCGGACGAAGGCTGCATGCGACGGCGAGGTCAGCCCGATCACGCGGATGCCCTTGCGCTGGGTATGCAGCAGGTGGGCGAGACCGAACGCGGTCTTGCTCGAGGCCGAGGACAGGATGACGGTCGTGGCGCCGAAATGCACCTGCTCGGCAAGGAAGTCGTCGACCAGGAACGACAGCATGAACAGCGGGCGCAGCAGGGCCTGATGATCGCCGTGCCGTCCGGCAAAGGCGGGATCGTCGCCCACCCGTGCATAGGCGTTGTAGACCGGCGCGACGCCCTGGCGGTGTGCGGCCGCGTCGCGCAGGCCGCGCTTGCCGACGTCGGCGGCCTCGATGACGAGATGCGTCGCCATCGGGAAGTAGCCGAACAGGCGCTCGCCTTTGGCGACGGCAGGATGGCGGGACGCCACCACGTCGCCGAAGCCCCACACGGGGATGATGCCGAAGCCGCCGGGCGCAGGAAACAGTTGCCAATACTTCAACTGCTCGCCGAGCAGCGCGTAGGTGATGTTGTTGGCGGTGAAGGCGAAGCGGTCGACCTTCACCAGCAGCGCCTGGGCGGCAAGCGCGTCGCCATCGGGAAGCTCGGTGACGATGGTCCTGCACTGCTGCAGGTCGCTGCGCGCGACGATGAAATCGGACGATTGCATGCTGAAGACCTCGGCCCGTCGTTGCTGTGCGTCGTGGCGCGATCCTGGCCGGCATCGATGACCGTTTTGCAACCCCAACTTTGTTTGAAACGGCGTTCGCCGGAGTTGTTAGTTCGCCGGCGTGATGACGCCCTCGCGTTTCTTGAGCACGCGGTAATAGCTCCACCACAGATGCGCGGCCGCGCCGCGCAGCGGCCGCCAGCCTTCTGCAAGCGGCATCATCTGCTTCGCCGTCGGCCGCGTCGCAAGGCCGAGCCCGACCTTGACGGCCTCCTGCACGGCGAGGTCGCCCGCCGGCCAGGCATCGCCATGGCCAAGGCAGAACAGCAGGTAGACGTCGGCTGTCCACGGCCCGATGCCGGGCAGCGCGGTGAGGGTCGCATGCGCGGCGTCGGCGTCCTCATTGGCGAGAACGTCGAGATTGAGGCGCTCGGCGCCGAGTTCGCGCGCAATGTGCTTCAGCGTCTTGATCTTGGCGGCCGAGAGCCCGAGCCGGCCCAGCCGGTCGGCACGGGCGCGGCGGATCGCGTCGGCATCGAACGGATCGAACGCCGCCTGCAGCCGGCCCCAGATCGCCGCCGCGCTGGCGGTCGACAATTGCTGGCCGCAGACAATGTGCGCGATCCCGGCAAAGCCCGGCTCCCGCCGCCGCAACGCCGGCATGCCGGTGGCGGCGAGGATCGGAGCGAGGCGGTTGTCCTGCTTCACCAGCTCGCGGACCGCGTCCTCGAGAATGTCCTGGCTGTCGAGATGGAGGGTCATGTGTCTAAAGCTTTCTGCGTCGTCATGCGCGGGCTTGACCCGTGCATCCATCTCGGATCGAACGTAATTGAAGGATGATTGTCGGATCGCGCCAGCTCAAGTCCGGCAATGACAAGATGTCATGCCACCCGTTTTCCGATTTGCCCCCAGTCCGAATGGCTATCTGCATCTCGGCCACGCTTATTCGGCGCTGTTGAACGTCCGATGCGCGCAGCAGAGCGGCGGCCGCTTGCTGCTGCTGCGCATCGAGGACATTGACCCCACCCGGTGCCGGCCGGAGTTCGAGCAGGCGATCTATGAGGACCTCGCCTGGCTCGGCATCGCGTGGGAGCAGCCGGTGCGGCGACAATCGGAGCACCTTGCCGAGTACCGCGCTGCGCTGGACCGGCTGCGGGGCATGGGGCTGGTCTATCCGAGCTTCGAGAGCCGGGCCGAGATCGCGCGGCTGGTCGCGCAACGGGATGCGGACGGGGCCTGGCCGCGCGACCCCGACGGGGCGCCGCTCTATCCGGGGACGGCGACCTCGCTTTCCGAAGCGCGACGTGCGGGGCTGATGGCCGGTGGCGTGCCCTATGCCTTGCGGCTGGACATGGCCGCGGCGATCGCGCGCGTGGGCCGGCTGGCCTGGGACGAGCAGGGCGCCGGGCCTTCGGGCGAGAGCGGCAGGGTCGAAGCAAGGCCGGAGGCGTGGGGGGATGTGGTTCTGGCGCGCAAGGAGACACCGACCAGCTATCACCTGTCCGTCGTGATCGACGACGCCCTGCAAGGGGTGACCGAGGTGGTGCGCGGCCAGGATCTGTTTCATGCCACCAGCGTCCACCGGCTGCTGCAGGTCCTGCTCGGCCTGCCGGCGCCGGCCTATCGGCATCACCAACTGATTCGCGACGCACAGGGCCACAAGCTGTCCAAGTCCACCCAGGCGACGGGATTGCGCGCCTTGCGCGCGGAAGGCGTCTCGCCGGCGGAAATCCGACACAGGATCGGCATGGTCTAGCCGCGTCCTGCCGCAAGCCCGATGTCTTCCCACGTTTCCGGCGGGGACAACCTCCGGGGCATCGTGACACCCGGAAACGACCGTGCCATGCTGCTCGATGGCGCGGGTAATCGGGAGCTTCAATCGAAAGCGGCACGACGAGACATGACAGTAGAAGTGCCCCTTCGTTTTTCGGAGTTCATGTCACAGGGGCCATGATGAAGCGCGTTCGGAACATGAGTACGGGGCGCCGGGCCCGACCGGCCAAGCCTGCTGCGCCCAGGCCCGCCGCGGCGTCGAGGCCGGCCGGTGGAAAGACGCCCTCTGGAATGGCGCCGTCGAAGGTCTCGTCCAAAGCAGGGAAGCCGAAGGCGCCCGCCGCGAAGGCGCCGCCGGCCAGGGAGCGCGCCAAGGCGCGACCGCTCAAGAAGCACGTTCCTCAGGTCACGGCGATGGCGGGGAGCCGGCGCAGCGCGGCCAAGGCCGGATCAGCCAAACCTGGATCAGCCAAGCCCGTCTCGGCGAAAGGGGCGGCGTTCGCGCCTGGCGCACCAGGTGCGGGAGTCGTCGAAGCCGCCTTGGCGGTGTTCGCCCACGAGGTCCGCACGCCGCTGACAGGCATTCTCGCCATCAGCGACCTGCTCGCCACATCCGAACTCGGCGAGCGCGAGCGGCGCTGGGTCGACACCATCAAGGCTGGCGCGGAGCACCTGTCGAGCCTGGCGACCCTGTTCGTCGATGCCGCCAAGCAGGAGACCGCGGGGACGCTGCTGCGCGAGGATCTGTTCGACCTGCGCGTGCTGGCGCGCGCCGCCGGGGACTCGCTGTCCGGCCGCGCCGCCGCCAAGGGGCTGGAGGCCAAGGTCCGTGTCTCCGACGATTTGCCGGGGCTCGTCGTCGGTGACCCCGTGCGGCTACGCGCCGCACTCGAAAATCTGATCGATAATGCGGTGAAGTTCACCGAGCAGGGGGGCGTGGCGCTGGACATCGCGCTGGCCGGCAAGGCCGGGCGCGGCAGGCCGATCAGGCGCGCCGCCAAGGGCAAGGTCGCGGTCGCCTTCCGTGTTTCCGATTCCGGCATCGGCCTGACCCTGCAGGAGATCAAGCGGCTGTTCCGCCCGTTCAGCCAGGCCAATGTCTCGATCGCCTCGCGCTTCGGGGGCGCCGGCCTCGGCCTGTCCTCGGTTCGGCAAATCGCGCGCGCCATGGGCGGCGACGTCGCGGTGGCGCCGCATGAAGGCGGCGGCACGACCTTCACGCTGACCGTGGCGCTGACCGTGGCGGCCGCGCCGCACACCACGGCGGGCGGCTCGGAAGATGGCGTCACCCTTGGGCCGACGCGGCCCTTGCGCATCCTCGGCGTCGAGGACAATCCGTTCGGCCGCGTGGTGCTCAACACGATCCTCAACGAGCTCGGCCACCAGGCGGAGTTCATCGGCCGCGGCGAGGCCGCACCGGAGCGGATCATGGCCGGCAGCTACGATGCGGTGCTGATGGACATGGTGCTGCCCGGCATCAATGGTGTCGAGGCGATTGCCCGTATCCGCAAGCTGGATGCGCCCCACGGCACGATCCCGATCATCGGCGTCTCCGGACGCGGCGAGGACGAGGCGGCCTCGCGCGCCGCCGGCGCCGACGCGTTCCTGCTCAAGCCCGTTTCGCCGCGGGCACTAGCGACTGCGCTTCTTGGAGCGACACGCCGCGCGGCAGCCGCGACTTGATGATCGAGGCGTTCAACTCGCCGCCATACACGAAGATCGCGGCGATGAAATACAGGAACACCAGCGCGATGATCACCGATGCGAGCCCCGCATACATCGTGACGTAGTTGTTGGCGAACCGCGCCAGATACTGGCCGAACACGATGCCCGACACCAGCGAGGCGACGAAGGTGAAGACGATGCCGGGCATGATCTGCATGAAGCTGCGCCGGCCCGCCGGCAGCCAGGCATGCAGGATGAACAGCGCCACGATCAGCGCGCTGATGGTGATGCCGTAGCGCGACAGGTTGACGAAGCGCTCGTTGGCTTCGACCGCAAGCGGCAGGTAGCGCCGGGCGGTGGCCAGCATCAGCGGCCCGAGCACGATCAGGAACGACATCGCCAGCGCCGTGATCGCGGCGACCAGGGTGTAGCCGATCGATTCCAGCCGCAGCCAGTACCAGCGGCGCTGCTCGATCACGCCATAGGCGCGGTTGAGCGCGACCCGCAGCGCCTCGACGCCGTTCGAGGCGAAATAGACCGCGAGCACGGCGCCGATGGTCAGCGCGTCGGTCCGGGTCGTGGTCAGCACGTCGTGGATCTCGCCGGTCAGCGCATCCGCGACCTGGGCCGGCCAGGTCTGCAGCATCAGGGTGGCAGCCTGGTCGGCCAGATCCTTGGAGCCGAGAAAGCCGGCGAGCGAGGTCAGGACGATCAGAAACGGAAACAGCGCCATCAGGGTTGACAGCGCGATATGGCTGGCGATCGCCCAGCCGTCGTCGGCGAGGAAGGTGTAGAACGCGTCCATGACGACGTGGAAGATGTAGCGAAGCGCCTTCACCTGTTCCTGCACTCCGCGAAACGATGTGATTTGTACAATCCGATATTACGGGCCCAAAAGCCAGAAGTTGCAGCCCCTGGCGGTCCGATCCGGCATGGCGCTCCTGCGTCTGCGGTGTTATCTAGCCCGAATGGCTTCACTTCTCGGTAAATTCATCCTTCCCATCGCCGTCGGCGCGGTCGCGCTGGTGCTGTTTCTCGGCCTCGTCAACATGACGCGGGGCGGCTCGCCCAACCTGTCGCAGAAGCTGATGCGCTGGCGGGTGATCCTGCAGTTCGTCGCGGTCGTCATTGCCATGGCGGCGATCTGGGCGATGGGGCGCTGAGACCGAGACGCCGAGGCGTCGAGAAACGGACGTTGAGAACGCAGCATGGTGGTCCTGAATCGCATCTACACGCGGACCGGTGACGACGGCACGACCGCGCTCGGCAATGGCGAGCGGCGTCCCAAATACGATCTGCGCGTCTCCGCCTATGGAACCGTGGACGAGACCAACGCCGCGATCGGCGTGGTCCGGCTGCATCTGGCTGATGCGCCCGAAATCGATGCGATGCTCGGCCTGATCCAGAACGATCTGTTCGACCTCGGCGCCGATCTCGCGGTGCCGCAGCGCGAGGGCAAGGCGGAGCGGCTGCGCGTGGTCGCGAGCCAGGTCGACCGTCTGGAGCGCGACATCGACACACTGAACGAGCGGCTCGCGCCATTGACCTCGTTCGTGCTGCCCGGAGGGACCGCGGCGGCGGCGCATCTGCATGTGGCGCGTACCATTTGCCGCAGGGCGGAACGGATCATGACGGAACTCGCCGGCAAGCCGGACGAGCCGGTCAGCGAGGCTGCCATTCGTTATATGAACCGGCTGTCGGATTTCCTGTTCGTCGCCAGCAGGGCGGCGAACCGGAACGGCGCCGGCGACGTGTTGTGGGTGCCGGGGCAAAACCGTTAACCCGGGGGCGTGCGGGCCTGCTTTTTTCGCCCGTCGCGCGTTGACCGGGGGGGATGGGCGCTTTAGGTTCCGCGCCCGAAAGGTCAACCCCGGACAATTTAGAGCGAAAGAGGATCGATGAAGGTTCTGGTGCCGGTCAAGCGGGTGGTCGATTACAACGTCAAGGTCCGCGTCAAGAGCGATGGATCGGGCGTTGAACTCGCCAACGTCAAGATGTCGATGAATCCGTTCGACGAGATCGCCGTCGAGGAAGCGCTGCGGCTGAAGGAAGCCGGCAAGGCGACCGAGGTGGTGGTGGTCTCGATCGGGCCCGCGCAGGCCTCGGAGACGATCCGCACCGCGCTCGCGATGGGCGCCGACCGCGGCATCCTGGTCAAGGCCGAAGGCAATGTCGAGCCGCTCGCAGTCGCCAAGATCCTCAAGGCGGTCGCCCAGGAAGAGCAGCCTGGCCTGATCATCCTCGGCAAGCAGGCGATCGACGACGATAGCAACCAGACTGGCCAGATGCTGGCGGCGCTGCTCGGCTGGGCGCAGGCGACCTTCGCCTCCAAGCTCGAGGTCGAAGGGTCCGACTTCAAGGTTACCCGCGAGGTCGATGGCGGCCTGCAGACCGTGAAGCTGAAGGGACCGGCGATCGTCACCACCGATCTCCGCCTCAACGAGCCGCGCTACGCGTCGCTGCCGAACATCATGAAGGCGAAGAAGAAGCCGATCGCCGAGAAGACCGCCGCCGACACCGGCGTCGATCTCACGCCGCGGCTCGAGGTGATCAAGACCGCTGAGCCCGCGGGCCGCAAGGCCGGCGTCAAGGTCAAGGACGTCGCCGAGCTCGTCAACAAACTCAAGACCGAGGCGGGGGTGCTCTGATGGCCACGCTGCTGATTGCCGAACACGACAATGCGTCCGTCAAGGACGCGACCAACAAGGCGCTGACGGCGGCTGCAGCCCTCGGCGCCGATGTCGACGTGCTGGTCGCGGGTCAGGGCGCCAAGGGCGCGGCCGACGCCGCCGCCAAGCTCGCCGGCGTCAAGAAGGTGCTGCTCGCCGACGATGCTGCCTATGCGCATGATCTCGCCGAGCCGCTCGCGGATCTCGTGGTCAAGCTCGCCGCGAACTACGACGCGATCGTCGCGCCGGCGACCTCGCGCTTCAAGAACGTGATGCCGCGCATCGCCGCTTTGCTCGACGTGATGCAGGTGTCGGAGATCATCAAGGTCGTGGCGCCCGACACGTTCGAGCGGCCGATCTATGCCGGCAACGCGATCCAGACCGTGAAGTCGAAGGACGCCAAGAAGGTCATCACCGTGCGCACCTCCACGTTCGCAGCCGCGGGCGAAGGTGGCAGCGCGTCGGTGGAGAGCGTGGCGGCGGCCGGTGATCCGGCGCTGTCGAGCTTCGTCGGCGAGGAGGTCGCCAAGAGCGATCGTCCCGAGCTGACCTCGGCCAAGATCATCGTCTCCGGCGGCCGCGCGATGCAGAGCCGCGAGAACTTCGCCAAGTACATCGAGCCGCTCGCCGACAAGCTCGGCGCCGGTGTCGGCGCCTCGCGCGCCGCGGTCGATGCCGGCTATGCGCCGAACGACTGGCAGGTCGGCCAGACCGGCAAGGTCGTCGCGCCGGAACTGTATGTGGCGGTCGGCATTTCAGGCGCCATTCAGCATCTGGCCGGCATGAAGGACTCCAAGGTGATCGTCGCGATCAACAAGGACGAGGACGCGCCGATCTTCCAGGTGGCCGACTACGGCCTGGTGGCGGATCTCTACCAGGCGGTTCCCGAGCTGACCGACGCGCTCGCCAAGCTCGGCAAGTAACGCTCAAGACACCGGCCGCATGGGACCGCGGCGGCCGGTGTTCTCACTTCCAAGGGCATGGACGGGCGCAGCAGGCGTGCCGTTCGGGTGGATGACAACATGGCTCAGATCAACAAGCTCGGAGTGATCGGCGCAGGACAGATGGGCAACGGCATCGCGCACGTTGCCGCGCTGGCCGGGCTCGACGTGGTGCTCAACGACGTCACCGCCGATCGGTTGAAATCGGGCATGGCGACCATCAACGGCAATCTGACCCGCCAGGTCGCGAAGAAGGTGATCTCCGAGGACGCCCGCAATCAGGCGCTCGGCCATATCTCGATCAGCGAAACTCTCGATGGCCTCGCCGATTGCGATCTCGTCATCGAGACCGCGATCGAGAAGGAGGACGTCAAGCGCAAGATCTTCCACGATCTCTGCGCGGTGCTGAAGCCGGAGGCGATCATCGCCTCCAACACCTCGTCGATCTCCATCACCCGGCTCGCCGCCTGCACCGACCGCCCCGAGCGCTTCATCGGCATTCATTTCATGAACCCGGTTCCGCTGATGGAGCTGGTCGAGCTGATCCGCGGCATCGCCACCGACGACGCCACCTTCGAGGCGGCCAAGGAGTTCGTCGGCCGGCTCGGCAAGCAGGTCGCCGTGTCCGAGGATTTCCCGGCCTTCATCGTCAACCGCGTGCTGCTGCCGATGATCAACGAGGCGATCTACACGCTGTATGAGGGCGTGGGGAATGTCGAGGCGATCGACGCGGCGATGAAGCTCGGCGCGCACCACCCGATGGGCCCGCTGGAGCTCGCCGACTTCATCGGCCTCGATACCTGTCTGTCCATCATGCAGGTGCTGCACGAGGGGCTGGCGGATTCGAAGTACCGGCCGTGCCCGCTCTTGGTGAAATACGTCGAGGCCGGCTGGCTCGGCCGCAAGACGCAGCGCGGCTTCTACGACTATCGCGGCCCCAAACCCGTGCCGACCCGCTGATTTTACCGCTGTCGGGCGCCACCGATACGCTTCGTTAAGGCTCCTCGGTTAGCGTGCCGGTAGCGAGGTATATGCGTATGGACATGAGCTTGGTGGCTGCGGTCATGGCGCAGCAGGCGAGTGCGACACAGCAGCAGGTCGCCACGTCGGTGCTGAAGCAGAACCTGAACGCCCAGAAGGACGCCGTCCTGACGCTGCTCGGCGGCGCGCAGCAGACGCTGTCGCTCGCCAATGCCGGCCCCGGCGTCGGCGGCAACCTCAACATCGCCGCCTGATAGTCCCTGATTAAAGCCCCGCGGCGGCCTTCGTCGTCGCCGCCTGGATCAGCTTGACCGCGTCGGCGCTGTCCCACTCGGCAGGTCCCGCGATGGTCGCGATCTCGCAGCCCTGGGCATCGACCAGCACCGAGGTCGGCATGCCCAGCGCGCGGCCGACCGCCTTCAGATCCTGGAACACCTTGGCCTTCGGATCGCTGAAATAGGTGAGCTGCGTCAGCTTGGCGTCGCTCAGGAACGCCTTGGGCTTCTCCGGATCGCGGGTGTCGATGTTGACCGCGACCACCTGGAAGGCGTCGCTGCCGAGCTTGGCCTGCAGCCCGTCCAGCGCCGGCATCTCCTTGCGGCAGGGCACGCACCAGGTCGCCCACAGGTTCAATAGCACCGTCTTGCCGCGGAAATCCGACAGCTTCCTCGCTGCCCCCGTGCCATCCTCGAAGGCGAGGTCCGGCAGTCGCAGCGGCACGGTGGCCGCCGTCAGCGCCGCCACCTCGCCCTTGATCAGCGGCGCGATCCGCTTGGCGGTCGCGACCGCCGCCTGACAGGCCTGGTCGCCCGCCGGCCGTCCCCTGAGCAATCCGCCAAAGGTCACCGCGGCGATGCCGGCCACGGCGACCACCGCCACGGCACCGGCCGCGAGCAGCGTTCGCCGCGAGGAAGCGGGGCGGGCAGGGGACGTATTCGGCTTATCGTTTGTCATCTCGGGTCGGTTGCGGCTATCAGAGGCGCGAATGTCGGGAGTCCGGACGGTGTGTCCCATCCCGTGGCGATCAGCAAGGTCTTGGAAGCGGTTCAGGCATGAGCAACACGATGTGGGGCGGACGGTTCTCGGAGCGTCCCGACGAGATCATGGAGGACATCAACGTCTCGATCGACGTCGATCGCTACCTTTACGCGCAGGATATCGCCGCTTCAAAGGCGCACGCCGCCATGCTCGCCGCCCAGGGCATCATCACGGCGGGTGATGCGAAAAATATCGGGAAGGGTCTAGACACGATTTTGTCAGAGATCACCAAGGGTTCGTTCGAGTTCAAGCGGGCGCTCGAAGACATTCACATGAATGTCGAGAGCCGGCTGTCCGAGCTGATCGGCCCCGCCGCCGGCCGCCTGCACACCGCGCGCTCGCGCAACGACCAGGTCGCGACCGATTTCCGCCTGTTCGTGCGCGACGAGATCGACGACATCGACGCGGCGCTCGCCGCCTACCAGCACGCGCTCGCCTCCCGCGCGCTCGACCATGCCGGCACGGTGATGCCCGGCTTCACCCATCTGCAGACCGCCCAGCCGGTGACCTTCGGCCACCATCTGCTCGCCTATGTCGAGATGGCCGGGCGCGACCGCGGCCGCTTCCTCGACGCCCGCAAGCGCCTCAACGAATCCCCGCTGGGCGCTGCCGCGCTCGCCGGCACCTCGTTCCCGATCGACCGCCACGCCACGGCGGAAGCGCTCGGCTTCGACCGCCCGATGGCCAATTCGCTCGACGCGGTGTCCGACCGCGACTTCGTGCTGGAGACCTTGTCGGCCGCCTCGATCTGCGCCGTGCACCTGTCGCGCTTCGCCGAGGAGATCGTGATCTGGACCTCGCCCTTGGTCGGCCTGATCAAGCTGTCGGACAAGTTCACCACCGGCTCCTCGATCATGCCGCAGAAGCGCAATCCGGACGCCGCCGAGCTCGTCCGCGCCAAGACCGGCCGCGTCATCGGCGCGCTGAACGCGCTCCTGATCGTCATGAAGGGCCTGCCGCTCGCCTATCAGAAGGACATGCAGGAGGATAAGCAGGGCGCGATGGAGGCGTTCGCGGCGCTGTCGCTTGCGATCCGGGCCATGACCGGCATGGCGCTCGACCTCGTGCCGGACGAGGCCCGCATGAAGGCCGCGGCCGGCGAGGGCTATGCCACCGCCACGGACCTCGCCGACTGGCTGGTGCGCACGCTGAAGATGCCGTTCCGCGAGGCCCATCACGTCACCGGCCGCATCGTCGCGCTGGCGTCGAAGCAGGGCGTGGCGCTGCACGAGCTGCCGCTCAAGGCGATGCAGGAGGTCGAGCCGAAGATCACGGCCGAGGTGCTCGGCGTGCTCTCAGTGGAATCCTCGGTGAAGAGCCGCACCAGCTACGGCGGCACCGCGCCGAAGAACGTCGCCGCGCAGGCCAAGGCCTGGCTGAAGCGGCTGGAAAAACAGCGAAAGTAGGGCTCCGTCTGAAATTTGATCGGCCCGGCGTGGCACTCCCGCACTCGTCAGGCCGATCCAATCTCTGTATGGTGCCGCCCGCATGGGGATCTCACACGTGATTAGCGCTCGCCGTCCAACCTCCGCCGCCCGGGTCGTCCTCGTCCTGGGCGCCACAGCCCTGCTGCTGGCCGCCTGCGGCCGCAAGGGCCCGTTGGACCTGCCGGCCAACTCCCCGCCGGCGCCGCAGCTTTCGGCCGCCCCCGCCGACACCGCGACGGAAAACGCCAACAAGCCCGGCCTGTTCAACTCCGGCTACGGCGCCGACGCCGCCCCCGCCGCCTCGCGCGGCCAGAAGAAACCCTTCATCCTGGATCCGCTGCTCGACAGCAAATAGGACGTGCGACGGTTCGGCGACGTCGCTTGGTCCGCACCGGCCCAACGATCGAGGCCCGGACACCTCCCCTCGTCATGGCCGGGCTTGACCGGCCATCCATCCCGTTCGGCATCCTCGGTGAGACGTGGATGCCCGGGTCAAGCCCGGGCATGACGGCGTAGCAATAGCTGCGCACCACGCTCCGAACGCGCGTGCGCGGCCACCTTCCCTTCAGGGGAAGGGGCCGTCCACGAATTGACATTCCGCCCCATTTCCCGGCAATTCGCCGCCACAATCACCCATCTCGCAGCCCCGCGCGCGGACTTAGACCCATGAACCATTTCGACTACCGCGACGGCGTGCTGCACGCCGAGGACGTCAACCTCTCCGACCTCGCCGCCCGCGTCGGCACGCCGTTCTACTGCTACTCCACCGCCACCCTGGAGCGGCACTATCGCGTGTTCGCGGACGCCTTCGCCGGCCAGGACGTGCTGATCTGCTACGCGATGAAGGCCAATTCCAACCAGTCGGTGCTGCGCACGCTGGCAAAGTGTGGGGCCGGCGCCGACGTCGTCTCCGGCGGCGAGCTGAAGCGCGCGCTGGCGGCCGGCATCCCGTCGCGCAAGATCGTGTTCTCCGGCGTCGGCAAGACCGAGACCGAGCTGCGCGCCGCGCTCGCGGCCGACATCCACTGCCTCAACATCGAGTCCGAGCCCGAGCTCGACCTGCTGGCGCGCCTCGCCGTGGAGACCGGCCACACCGCCCGCATCTCGGTGCGCGTCAACCCGGACGTCGATGCCGGCACGCACGCCAAGATCTCCACCGGCAAGTCGGAGAACAAGTTCGGCATTCCCTTGGAGCACGCCCGCCGCGTCTATGCCCGCGCGGCCAAGATGCCGGGCATCAAGGTCACCGGCGTCGACGTCCATATCGGCAGCCAGATCACCGATCTCGGCCCGATGGAAACCGCGTTCCGCATCCTCACCGAGTTCGTGCAGACCCTGCGCGCCGACGGCCACGACATCTCCCATGTCGATTTCGGCGGCGGCCTCGGCATCCCCTATCACATGGACCGCGCCGTGCCGCCGGAGCCGGCCGCCTACGCCGCGATGGTCAAGCGCGTCAGCCACAATCTCGGCTGCACCCTGATGTTCGAGCCCGGCCGCATGATCGTCGGCAATGCCGGCATCCTCGTCGCCAAGGTAATCTACGTGAAGCACGGCGAGGCCAAGAACTTCGTCATCATCGACGCCGCGATGAACGATTTGATCCGCCCGACGCTCTACGAGGCGCATCACGACATCCTCCCGGTGCTTGAGCCCGCACCGAACGCGCCCGCCTTCGTGGCCGACGTCGTCGGCCCGGTCTGCGAAAGCGGCGACTACCTCGCGCTCGACCGCACGCTGCCCGAGCCCAAGCCGGGCGACCTCCTCGCCATCATGACCGCAGGCGCCTACGGCGCCGTGCAGGCCTGCACCTACAACACCCGCGCTTTGGTCCCCGAGGTGCTGGTCAAGGGCGACCAGTCCGCCGTGATCCGCCCGCGCATCGAGGTCGAGCAACTGATCGCGATGGACACGCCGGCGCCGTGGCTGTGAAGGGGTGCTGCCGCGCAAGCCGTTCGCGCTGTCGCGCTCATCCGTTTCCACATCGTCATGGCCGGGCCTGTCCCGGCCATCCACGTCGTCCGGCATCCTGGGAAGGACGTGGATGCCCGGGCCTTCGCCGCGCCGAAGCGGCTACGGCCGCGCAGGCGGGACAAGCCCGAGCATGACAGAGTAACTCATTAGCAGCCGTTCTGCCGCGATTGCCTAGTCCAGCCTCGCACATCGTGTACTTGCGTCTTTGTAATCCATAGATTACACTCCCCATATGGTCGACGTTCGCGAAACGCCCGGCTTCTCGCGTTGGCTGGCTGCGTTGAGCGATCAGCGCGCCCGTTTGCACATCGTCCGGCGGATCAGCCGGGTGGCTGCCGGAAACTTCGGCGATGCCAAGTCAGTTGGTGGTGCGGTGAGCGAGCTACGCGTCGACTACGGCCCCGGCTACCGCATTTACTTCACGAGACGCGGCAAGACCGTCGTGATCCTGCTCTGCGGCGGCGACAAGCGGACCCAGGACAAGGACATCAAGAAGGCCCACGACCTCGCGGCGACATTGGAGGATTGAGGATGAAGGTCAGCAAGCTCAAGAAATTCGACGCCGCTGAGCATCTCGGCACCCCGGCCGCCCGTGCCGAGTATCTCAACCTCGTGCTCGCCGACGGCGATCCCGCCGAGGTCCGCGACGCGCTCAATCTCGTCGCCCGCGCGCAGGGCATGAGCCAGGTCGCCAAGGCCGCCGGCGTGACGCGGGAGGGTCTCTACAAGACCCTCGGCGAGAACGGCAACCCGGAGTTCGCGACCGTCCTGCGGATCATCAATGCGATGGGAATCCGGTTGACGGCCGAGCCGGCCCGCGCCAAGCCGAAGACGAAAGCCGCGGCGTTGCGGTGACCCCAGTGACTGCAAGAAATTTTCGCTGCCGCTCGGACTGATGGAGACGAACGGCAGCAGGCAGTCGTGAGTTTCACACAGGGGCCCAGCAACTCCCTTAGGTTTCGTGCGCGTCCAAAAACCGGAAACAACAGGATGAACCTCGATCCGACCCTGGTTCGAGCGCTGCGCAACGCAGCCGAGGTCGGCGCTCCCGCATCGCAGCTCGTGATGATGATCGGTCGCCACCTGGATGCCCTCGATACCAACTTTCGCCTCTACGCGATTGCCTATATGCGTGAGGCGTTCTTCTTGCTGCTGCCCGAGGCCAGCACCGTCGGCGCGCTTGAAGTCTTCCCGGACGGACATTCATCTGCGGCTGATATCAATGATGAAATGAGGCCCATTCTCAATTCAACACGATCGAAATGGGCGTCGCATTCAGAGTAAGCGTCGCGCTCCCGAAATTCTCCCTTGAGCAAGCATCAGGACCCCCACCCATGAGCATTCGCATCGGCATTGTCGGGATCAGCGGTTTTGGCGGTGGCGAGGCGATGCGCCTGGTCGCGGGGCATCCCGCGTTCGAGCTGGTCTACGCCGCGGGCGAGGGCAGCGCCGGCCAGCGGCTGGCGGAGCGCTTCCCCGGCGTGCCCGCAAAACTCGCCGATCTCGTGATCGAGAAGTGGGATCCCGCGCGCCTGCCGCCGCTTGATGTGCTGTTCGCCTCGCTCCCCACCGGCGCCTCGCGCGAGGCGCTGGCGCGCGTGCCAGGCAGCGTGAAGATCGTCGACATCGGCGGCGACCACCGCTACGCCGACGGCTGGACCTACGGCCTCGCCGACGTCTGGCCGAGCGAGATCGCGGGCAAGACCCGCATCGCCAATCCCGGCTGCTTCCCGGCGGCGGCGCTGACTCCGCTGGCGCCGCTGCTGGCCGCCCAACTGATCTCGCCCGACAACATCGTCATCGACGCCAAGACCGGCATCTCCGGCGCCGGCCGCGGCGGCGAAGCCAAGTTCGGCTACGCCGAGAGCAACGAGAACCTGATCCCCTACGGCCTGCTCAAGCATGTCCACATGCCCGAGATCGAAAGCACGATCGCGCGGATCAGCGGCGGCAGCGCCACAGGCCTCGTGTTCACGCCGCATCTGGTGCCGATGACCCGCGGCATCCTCGCCACCATCTACGCCCGCGGCCGCGCCACCACCGATCAGTGCCTGGACGCCGCCCGCCGCTTCTATCGTAACAGCGCCTTCGTCCGCGTCACCGACACGCCGCCGCAGACCAAATGGGCCACCGGCTCCAACCTCGCCTTCGTCAGCTACGCCGCCGACCCCGACCGCAACCTGGTGATGGCGCTGGGCGTGGTCGACAATCTCGGCAAGGGCGCCGCCGGGCAGGCGGTGCAGAACGCGAATTTGATGTGCGGGCTGAAGGAGACGACGGGACTGGAGGGGGCGCCGGTTTGGCCGTGACAGTCTTTTGGGAGATGGTGACTGTAGCTCATCGGGCAAGCTAGGCATGCAACGGCTCGTCGGGAGAAAGCACCACCCGCAATTTCGTTGCACCGTCACTGTAGTCTTTAAGTGTTTTGCAGCGCCACCGTATTCTGGACGGCTGGTATAAGAGTCGCTTAGACAATTAGTTGGCTACTTGTCGCAGTCGTTAGACTGTCTACAGTCTGCTCTATTTCTCGAATCGTGATGGGCAGCTATGGCACGAAATCCAAAGAACGTTCAGCCAGCCGCGACGCCGCACCTTAATTATATGTCGGCACTTCAGGTCATAGCTGACCAATCGCAGCTAGCTATGGCGCGATTGATGCCGCACCTCGGCGAACGCGGGCGCATCGCCGAAGAAATCATCAAGAACATCCTCGAACGCACTCTTCCCAAGCGGTTTTCCATAGGCACGGGTGTCGTCATTTCCGCGCATGGTGAAGTGAGTCGGCAAACTGACATCGTTATCTATGACAATTTCTACAATTCCCCGTTGCTATCCGAGTTCGGCTCTGGACTATTTCCGGCAGAGATTGTTTTCGCCACTATCGAAGTTAAGTCAGTTCTGACAAAAGATGAGCTGAAAAGTTCGATGGACGCCATTACACAAATGCGCAAGGTTGGCTCTCAGAAGAAATACATTGTGCCTGTAACTGTTCTTGAGGCCGGTAAGCCTGCGCGAACCGTGATGACGAAACAGACAGAGACGACACCGCCCCGCAATTACATCGTCGCGTTCTCGCAGAAGGGGCTTGGCCCGACCTACCAACATTTCTGTGACAAGCTGCGGAAATGTTTGGACGATGGCAACTCCC
Organism: Bradyrhizobium sp. HKCCYLRH3061; assembly: GCF_051168015.1. Taxonomy (NCBI): domain Bacteria; kingdom Pseudomonadati; phylum Pseudomonadota; class Alphaproteobacteria; order Hyphomicrobiales; family Nitrobacteraceae; genus Bradyrhizobium; species Bradyrhizobium sp. HKCCYLRH3061. The sequence goes on along the minus strand of NZ_JBNPUE010000010.1, from coordinate 36,095 downwards.
ACGTGCACGGTGTCTGCCTTCTTAAGGAAAACTGGTTTGCAGGGCGGCGCGCCTTCAAGGTGCCCGCCGAACTCTTCGGGCGAGAGGGGGACGGATTGCTGAACCTATACAGCCACATACTCAAAGCCCAGCAGAACTTCGCGGTGCACGCGATGGATTTGGATGCGTACATGCCAAAGGAATGGAATTCCGATTAATATTGTAAGTGGATTAGGCCCACGCGGCGCCACCCCGCGCTGGAAGACTTCACTGTGACAGAGGGTAAAGCACCAACGTCTTTTATTTTGCGCGAAATTGGTCTCGAACTCAAAGAGAGATCGATACCTGAGCGCCGAATGCAGGAAGTGATCAGCTTCCAGGATCGGCCGCAACTTGACTATCCCCAACCCGATGAGGTCGGGCTGATGACACGACTCGGGGTTTTGACGAGTATCGAAGCTGTTGAAGCCATGTCGCGTATTCGCCGGAATGGAGGGGGGAGTGCCAGAGGCAAGCGAGGCCATTGAAACCCTGTCCGACACGCTTGAGCATCTTGGTGCTCCGCTTTCTCTCCCGGAAGATTGGATCATCTTATGCGACACTGATGATTTGCGTGACCTGCCTCGGGCGGCGGCGAAGAAGTTGCTCCGAAAAGCCAAGAAGGAAACGGCACGTCGGTGGCTGTGGAGCCGGTTCGACCCAACCGAGATGGAACTAGAGCTGTCGGAGGACGATGGGATCGATGATACCGAAGTCGAAGACAGGCAGCTTAAGCAGCATGCCATTGGCTCCATCGACGAAGTCGTGTCGATGGTTCAGTCTCTACGGGAAAGTCACGCCGGAATCCCGGTGGCGCGCTCCCAGTCGTCCGCGCACGCGAAAACCGTCGCAGCACGTTTGTCCTTCGGTTATCCAGAGCAACGGCCGGCTCGCAGCGACTGCTTTGACGAGGATGTGCGGCGGCAGTGCCGGCGCGTCATCAACGACATCTACCGCACCGAAAAGACACCGTCGGCGCCATTGGTCTATCTGATCAGCACGGACAATCCAGAATTCGTAAAGATTGGATACACGACCTGCCTTGAGCGCAGACTGAGCTCGCTGCGGACGGCATCACATGTCGAACCCACCGTCCATCTGACGATCCAGGGGCCGCCGTCCCTTGAGCGCGAACTTCACACACGCTTCGCTGCCTCTCGCCATCACCGCGAGTGGTTTCGGCTGACGGACGACATCAGGTCCTTTATTGCGGTACAGGGGAAACGTTCGGCCTCGCATGGTTGATGCCAAGCTAAGAGCGCTCCTAACCACCCGAGCGGGGCCGGGGCAACTTCCCACATCCGGCCATAACTGTTCGACGTTAACACTATGCGGACAGAATAGCTCTTTCTGCGCACGCCTGTGTCTCCATGTTTGTCCGCGGTGATCGGTCATGCGCTTGTCCGGTCTGTCCCGCGTCACGGTGCACTAAAGATCGTCGCGTTAGTACGGTTGCCGATAGACGTCAGAACGCCTTCGGCAATCCAGCTTGTTTCAGAACGGCATTGGCAAGATGGCGCGAGGGAATGGAATTGTCGACGACGAAGCGGTGGCCGTTGATCGGGCTTTGCCAGATCTCATGGTCGCCGCGTCCATGCCTGACGAATTCGCAGCCGGCTTCGCGCAGGATCTTTTTGAGCTCGGGCGTGAAGCTCTTCATGCGGCGACGTGGGCGCGAACCTTCGTCGAGATGGAGGCGATGATCTCAACGGGGATTTCGGTCTCGGCGAGATCGGGGCTGTCGGGGCTTTCGAGCAGGTCCTGGATGATGCCGGGAAGCTTGGCGGCCAGTTCGTTGAGCGTTGCCGCCCCGGTGGCGAGGCCCGGCACATCAGGGCTTTCGGCGACCCAATAGCTGGCTTCCGGGTCCCAGGTCGCGCGAACGACGATCGTCGACATTTCGGCGTGCTCCTCTGCTCGATGCATGTTGTGGCGCGCCGTTTTGAAAAATCAACCCCGCAACGAAGATTGCGCTTGCGCTTTATCCGAAATCATGCTCTATTCCCCGCATCCCGTCCCGCTGAGGGGGCGCTTCGCGATCGTCACGGACGTCGGGTGCGGGATGCGGTGGGCGCATGGGGACGCAGCGCGGGCTTGCTCGCGCGGACGAACGATCCCGGTGCGACGATGAAGTCGCGTGGTTCTGGCATCCCGGTGCTGATGCCAAGTGGGCGATGACGTGTCGTCCGCGACGGGGCCAACAAGCCGGTCCCCGGGAAGAGCGCGTATAAGTCGTAACACCATCGCGCAGGGAAGGCCGGGTGATCTCGGCTGAGCCTGTGGTTCTGCCGCGTGCTTTTTTGCTGCACGCGGACCATGGGCGCCGGCCGGCGCCCGGTCTTCCCTGCGCCCTCTGTTCGAGGAGGGTGAGATGTCGGGCATCACTCGGGCGCGGATGGCGTCGCGGGGGTGATGGGGCTTGTCTTGCTGATGATTTCTCCGTGGAAGTGTTTGATGATGCGCGGCGGGATGTTCGCCACAGGCGCCATTGCGAGCGCAGCGACCTGTCCGCCGAAGCCCATCGGGCGAAGGCGGTCGCTGCGCTCGCAATGACGGAGTTTGAGGCAGGCGCCTGCGCCACACATTCGGCCGCCGCACCCGTAACTCCCCGGGAACCCGCCCCCGGTCACACTCCCGTGTGATCGACTGAGCAGGCGGGAAAGTCTTGGCACGGCACGTGCCTCATGGATGCCTTTGTGATAGGGTGAACATCCGGGCAACCTGGAGAAATCGTTGAGCGGCCTCAGCAACGAGCCGGCCCCGCCGGCAAGCAGCACTCCCGACGGCCTTGCGCGGCTCAAGCTGACGCAGGCGCTCAAGCGGGCGCAGTACGCCATCGCCTGGGAGCGCGGCTGGCCGCATCTGGCGCGGCTGCTGATGGTCGTCGGCCTGTTCCTGATCGTGTCCTGGGCCGGGCTGTGGCTCGGCCTGCCGTTCGCGGCGCGCATGATCGGCGTCGCGCTGTTCCTGCTGCTGCTGCTCGGCGCCGCCGTGCCGATGCTGCGCTACCGCTGGCCGAGCCGCGAGGAGGGCCTGTCGCGGCTCGACCGCGGCTCGGGCATCGCGCATCGACCGGCCACCGCGCTCACCGATACGCTCACCACCAAGGATCCGATCGCGCAGGCGCTGTGGCAGGCGCAGCGCGAGCGCACGCTGGCTTCGGTCAAGCGCATCCGCGCCGGCACGCCGCGGCCGCGGCTGTTGCTGCACGATCCCTGGGCGGTGCGTGCGCTGGTCGTCGTGCTGCTGGTCGCGACCTGGTTTGCGGCCGGCGACGAGCGGCCGATGCGCATTGCCTCCGCGTTCGACTGGAACGGCGTGCTGACGCCGGTCACGGTCCGCGTCGATGCCTGGATCAAGCCGCCGCTCTACACCGCGAAGCCGCCGATCATCCTCTCCGCCGCCAACAAGGAAGGCGCGGTGCCGGCGAACGGCCCGATCGTGGTGCCCGCGGGCTCGACCCTGATCATCCGCTCCAGCGGCGGCACGCTCGACGTCATCACCGGTGGCGGCGTCACCGAGGCCGCGGCGAACGAGGTCGCCGCCGGCGACGCCGCGCCGAAGGGCACCACCGAGAAGCACTACACCATCAAGGCCGACGGCACCGTGCATGTGCGCGCGCCGTCGGGGCAGCCGCAATGGGTGTTTTCGGCGACGCCGGACAAGCCGCCGGTCATCAGCATGGCCAAGGACCCGGAGCGCCAGGCGCGCGGCTCGCTGAAACTGTCCTACAAGATCGAGGACGATTACGGCGTCACCGAAGCCCGCGCCAAGGTCGCCGCGCGTGCGCCTGAGGCCAAGCCGGACGCCAAGACGGCGGATGCGCCCGCGGCGCGGCCGCTGTTCCAGCCGCCGGAGTTTCCGCTGGTGCTGCCGAACGCGCGCACCCGCAACGGCGTCGGCCAGACCGTCAAGGATCTGAGCGAGGACCCCTATGCCGGCGCCGACGTCACGCTGACGCTGACCGCCAAGGACGAGGCCGGCAACGAGGGCACCAGCGAGCCGTTCGAGACCAGGCTGCCGGAGCGGCTGTTCACCAAGCCGCTCGCGCGGGCGCTGATCGAGCAGCGGCGCCTGCTGGCGCTCGACGGCAACCGCAATGGCGAGGTGTTCACCGCGCTCGACGCGCTGGCGATCGCGCCTGAGCTGTTCTCGCCGGAGCTCGGCCAGTATCTCGGCCTGCGCGCGGTGACGCGGCAGCTCGAGGGCGCGCGCACCGACGACGCGCTGCGCGAGGTGGTCGCCAGCCTGTGGGCGCTCGCGGTCACCATCGAGGACGGCAACATCAGTGACGTCGACAAGGCGCTGCGCGCGGCGCAGGACGCGCTGAAGCAGGCGCTGGAGCGCGGCGCCAGCGACGAGGAGATCAAGAAGCTCGCCGAGGACCTGCGCAAGGCGATGGACAACTACATGCGCCAGCTCGCCGAGCAGCTGCGCAACAACCCGCAGATGGCGCAGCGGCCGCTCGATCAGAACACCAAGATCCTGCGCCAGCAGGACCTGCAGAACATGATCGACCGCATGGAGCGGCTGTCGCGCCAGGGCGACAAGGAGGGCGCGCGCGAGCTGCTCGAGCAGCTCCAGCAGATGCTGGAGAATTTGCAGATGGCGCAGCCCAACCAGGGCGGCGACCAGGACATGGAGCAGGCGCTCAACGAGCTCGGCGACATGATCCGCAAGCAGCAGCAGCTCCGCGACAAGACCTTCAAGCAGGGCCAGGACTCGCGGCGCAACCGCAACAAGCAGCAGGGCGACCAGGACCAGAGCATGGGCGACCTGCAGCAGGACCAGCAGGCGCTGCGCGACCGGCTGAAGCAGTTGCAGGAGCAGCTCGCCAAGCGCGGCATGGGCCAGCAGGGCGAAAAGGGACAGAAGGGTCAGAAAGGCCAGAAGGGGCAGCCGGGCCAGCAAGGCGAGCCCGGTGATCAAGGCGACCAGGGCGATTCCGGCGACGGGCTCGACGATGCCGACAGCGCGATGGGCGATGCCGGCAGTCAGCTCGGCGACAGCAACGCCGACGGCGCGGTGGAGTCGCAGGGCAAGGCGCTCGATGCGCTGAAGAAGGGCGCGCAGAGCCTCGCCGAGGCGATGCAGCAGGGCGATGGCGACCAGCCCGGCGACGGCCCGGGCCAGCGCGCCGGCCGCCAGCAGGGCGCGCAGCAGACCGATCCGCTCGGGCGTCCGATGCATCCCGGCCGCGACATCGACGATTTCTCGCAGAAGATTCCCGGCGAGATCGACGTGCAGCGCGTCCGCCGCATCCTTGAGGAGCTGCGCCGCCGGCTCGGCGATCAGTCGCGGCCGCAGCTCGAGCTCGACTACATCGAGCGACTGCTGAAGGACTATTAGTTCGCGCGCGCGGCGCGGATGTCAGTAGCGCTTCTCGGACAGGATGCGCGCCGCGTGCTGCAGCCGGTCGACGGAGCGCTCGGTGTCGGTCAGCGCGCAGCAGCTGACCAGCGTGTCGATGATCGCGAGCTGCGCGACGCGGCTGCTCATCGCCTCCGGCCGGTAGCGCGTCTCGTTGGCGACGGTGTAGAGCAGCACCTCGCAATGCGCCGCCAGCGGCGACTTGCCGAGCCGGGTGATGCCGATGGTCCGCGCGCCCGCCGCCTGCGCCAGCCGCGTCGCCAGCACGGTCTCGACCGTGCTGCCGGAATGCGACACGGTGACGGTCGCGACCTCGGGCCCGGTCATGCCCGCGCTGACCGCCTGGACATGCGAATCGACGATCGCATTGGCTGCGAGCCCGAGCTGCAGCAGCCGGTACGACAGGTCCTGCGCGATCGGCGCCGAGCTGCCGATGCCGTAGATCTCGACCCGCCGCGCCGCGCGCAGCAGCTTCGCCGCCTGCGCCAGCGCGTCCATCGACAGCAGCCGCCGCGTCTCCTGCAGCGAGGCGGCATGCGCCGCGAAGATGTGGTCGGTGACCGTCGCCGGATCGTCGCCGCGATGCAGGTCCTCCTGGATCAGCCTGACCGGCTCGATCAGGTCCCGCGCCAGCATGATCTTGAGCTCCTGGAAGCCGCGCACCCCGACCCGCCGGCAGAACGACACGATCGTCCCCTCGCTGACGCCGCAGGCTTCCGCGACCTCGGTGATCGACATGTGGATGAACGGCTCCGGCCGGGCGATGACCAGCTCCGCGATCTGCCTGGCCTTGGGCGGCAGCTCGTTCTGCAGCTCACGCACGCGGGCCAGGATGCCGTTCACGCCCGGTCCAGAACGAAAGGTCGATTCCGTCACGCTGCGCCCCGATACTGAGGAAATCTCATTCAGACTCATTTCGTAAATAAAAATTTCACAGCGCTGTCAAGCCGCGCTGATACGCCAGGGACGTTCGCAGGAGCAGGCCGGGCTCGCCCCGCCAATCCTGACGATGGTCTTCAGGATTTCAAAAGGTCGTATCAGCATGACAACACGTCGCGATTTCTTGGCAGGCGCCACGGCGGCGGCTGCCTTCGCCAGCATCCGCCAGGCGCTCGCCATTCCGGCACGGCGCCGGACCGGCACCATTCAGGACGTCAAGCACATCGTCATCCTGATGCAGGAGAACCGCTCGTTCGACCATTACTTCGGCACGCTGCGCGGCGTGCGCGGCTTCGGCGACCGCTTCCCGATCCCGCTCGAGAGCGGCAAGCCGGTCTGGTTCCAGTCCGACGGCAGCCGCGAGATTCCGCCCTATCACCGCGACTCCACGACCTCCAACGCGCTGGTCGGCTATGGCACGCCGCACTCCTTCGGCGACAGCCAGGCGGCGTGGAATCAGGGCAAGATGGGCTATTGGGCGAAGTACAAGACGCCCTATGCGATGGGCTATTTCGGCCGCGACGACATCCCGTTCCAGTTCGCCCTCGCCGAAGCGTTCACGATCTGCGACGCCTACCACGCTTCCATCACCACCGGCACCGATCCGAACCGCATCGTGTTCTGGTCCGGCTCCAACTTCAACCCGGCGCTGCGCGCCCAGGGCATCAACTCCACCACCAACGATTCCGAGCCCAACAACCTGCGCTGCTGGCCGAACCCGCACAATTGGGTCGCCGGCCAGCCGCAGCCGCAGGCCAACTACAAATATGTCGGCAGCGACTTCGCCTGGGATACGCTGCCCGATCTGCTCAACAAGGCCGGCGTGAGCTGGCACATCTATCAGGACATGAACGACAACTGGACCGGCGCAATGCACGGCTGTCTGGCGTTCTCGAGCTTCCGTCACGCCCAGCCGAACGACCCGAACTACGTGCACGGCCTGACCGGCGGTCCGGACTATCTCGACCGGCTGAAGGCCGACGTGATGGCCGGCACCCTGCCGCAGGTGTCGTGGATCCTGCCGACGCAGGCGAACTCCGAGCATCCCGGCGGCGGCAGCCCGACCCGCGCCGGCAATTTTACCGACCAGGTGCTGGAAGCGCTGACGGCCAATCCCGACGTCTGGAGCCAGACCGTCTTCTTCCTGACCTTCGACGAGAATGACGGCTTCTTCGATCATCTGCCGGCCCCCGCGGTGCCGTCCTACGACATCAACGGCAAGCTGATGGGCAAGGCGACCCTGCCGCTCGACGGCGAGTATTTCTCCAACACCGTCGGCAACGTGCTGACCGCGACCGACACGGTCAGCGGCAACATCCGCCCCTGGGGTCTGTCCGCGCGGGTGCCGATGTATGTGGTGTCGCCGTGGAGCAAGGGCGGCTGGGTCAACTCGCAGGTGTTCGACCACACCTCGGTCGGCCGCTTCCTGGAGAAGCGCTTCGGCATCAAGGTCGAGGCGATCAGCCCGTGGCACCGCGCCGTCTCCGGCGATCTCACCTCGGCGTTCGATTTCGCCAGCCCCAACGATCCGCGCTTCCCGGAGCTGCCCGACCAGAGCAACTGGCAGGCGTCGGACGCGCATCAGAAGACCTTGCCGGCGCCGGTTGCGCCCGCGACGCCGCAGCCGCTGTTCCAGGAGAGCGGCGCGCGCTATTCGCGCCCGCTGCCCTACATCCTGCACGCCACCGCGAAGGTCGACGCCGCCGCGGGCAAGGTGAAGCTCTTGTTCGCCAACACCGGCTTTGCCGGCGCCGTGTTCCACGTCTACGACAAGCAGCGTCTCGATCTCATTCCGCGCCGCTACACCGTCGAGGCCGGCAAGATGATCGACGACGAATGGAGCGTCGGCAGCGATGGCCTGTATGATCTCTGGGTGCTCGGCCCGAACGGCTTCCACCGTCACTTCAAGGGTGACCTCGACAAGGTCAGGCCGTCGAATGCCGCCAACCCCGAGATCTTCGTCGGTTACAACGTCTTCGAGGGCGGCCTGCACATGCAGCTGCGCAATGACGGCCATGCCCGCGTGAGCTTCACGGTGAAGTCGAACGAGATCTACGGGCCATTGCAGGCCGTCACCGCCTCGGTCTCGGCCGCGCTGGAGCCGCAATGTCCGGGCTTCGGTCCGCTGCCCGGCTTCCATCCGGTGGGCTTCGGCGCGGTGCCCGGCTTCCGCTCGGCGCCCGATTTCGATGCTCCGGGCTTCGGCTTTGGCGCGCCGACGTTCTTCCCGGGGCCGAGCCATGGCGGTCCGTCGACCTCGTGGACCGTCAAGGTGTCGGCACCCGGACGCCACGGCGAGCTGTACTGGCACCTGCGCAAGTCCGGCCTGTGGTACGACTTCGTCGTCACCAGCGACACCGACGACAGCTTCTATCGCCGCGTCGCTGGCCACGTCGAGACCGGCCGTCCCTCGTTCAGCGATCCCGGCATGGCGCTGGCCGATCGCTTCTGATCGATGGATCTCATCTGAGTTCGGGGAGGGCGCCCATGGGCGCCCTTTCGCTTTGCGTCAGGCGCTGCCGAGGTCGTGGATCACGGGCGACAGGCTGGCTGAGGAGATATCCAGCGTCGCCAGCGTGATCGGCAGCCTGAAGCGGCGCGGTCCTGCGCTGCCCGGATTCAGGTAGAGCACGCCGTCGCGTGTCTCGACGCCCGCGCGATGCGAATGGCCGGACACGATGATGTCGATACACGCCGTTGCAGGATCGATCGCGAGATCGTGGACGTCATGCACGACATGGACGGCACGTGTGCCGAGCCTGATGGTCTCGGTCGCAGGATAGGCATTCGCCCAGTCTGCCGTGTCGATGTTGCCGCGGATCGCAGTCACCGGCGCGATCGAGCGAAGCTGCTCGACGATGTCGGGGCGGCCGATATCGCCGGCGTGGATGATGTGGTCGACGCCGGCCAGACGTCGCACGGCCTCCGGTCGTAGCAGCCCATGAGTGTCGGAGATGATTCCAACCTTGAGCATCGTTTCCCGCCGGGGTGATGGGCATCGCCTCAGGCGATCGTGAGAATCTCCAGCTCTTGTCCGGTCACCTCGACGACGTCGCCGACCGATTTGCCCATCAGCAGCCGCGCCACCGGTGAGACGTAGGAGATCATGCCGCGCTTCGGATCGGCCTCGTCCTCGCCGACGATAGTGTAGGTCTGCACGCGGCCGTCGCCGCGCTTGAACGTCACGGTGCTGCCGAACGCGATCTGATCGGTCGAGGCCGGTGCCGGCATCACCTGCGCGGTCCGCACACGCCCTGCAAAGTAGCGTGCGTCGCGCAGCGGCAGCGCCGACTCCCGCCGCCGTTCATTCACGTCCTCGATTTTCTGCGCCGCTTCATAGGCCGTCTGCGCCTGAAGCAGCTGCGCCTCCAGCGCCTTGAGGCCGGCGTCGGTGACGAGGTTCGGATGCGGCGAGACCGGCCGGTCGGGCAGCTGCGTCTCGGCCGCCGTCTCGGCGCTCTCTTCCTTGGTGAATGCGACGCTCACGCGGGACTCCTGAAAAAGGCCGCGAGATATCGCGGCCCCCAGGAGAGATCATGCCGGCTGTGCGGATTTCAAGCCGTGCGCATACGGCGTGCGAGCGCGCTTGACAGATGCGGCTGGGCGCGTTCTAATATTCGAACTATAGTTCGCAATCCGAACCATGGCAAGACAAGATGCGGGTCGTCAAGGCCCGGCGCCAAGCAGGAAACGCGGAGCTCCCCCGTGGACGAGGACAGCAAGGCTGGCAAAAGCGTCGTGCAGTCGCTGGCCAAGGGTTTTCAGGTGCTGAACGCCTTCACGAGCGACGCGCCCGAATTGGTGCTCGCCGACGTCGCGCGCCGCGCGACGCTCGACAAGGGCACCACCTTCCGCTTGCTCAACACCCTCGTGATGCTCGGCTATGTCGAGAAGGTCGGCGACACCAGGCGCTTCCGCCTGACGTTGAAATGCCTCGACCTCGGCTTCAACGCGATCGCTCGCTCGGAGCTGCGCGACCAGGCCCGCCCGATCCTGCGCAGCCTGGTCGGCGAGATGAACGAGGCCGCCTCGCTCGCGGTGCTCGACGGCAGCGACATCGTCTATGTCGAGCGCATCCAGGCGGGCCTCGTCCGGCTCGGCGTCGACGTCCGGATCGGCAGCCGCGCGCCGGTCTATTCCACCGCTGTCGGCCAGGCGATCCTGTCGCTGCTGCCGGTGCAGACGCAGATCGAGGTGCTCGAAGCGCAGCCGCGCATCAAGCGCACCGAAACCACGATCACGGATCTCGACGCGCTGCTACAGCGCCTGCGCCAGGTGAAGGCCGCCGGCTACGCGCTCTCGAATCAGGAGAATGCACCGGGACTGTGCGTGCTCGCCGCACCGGTCGTCGATCGCGACGGCGTGCCGCTCGCAGCGATCAGCGTCGCCGCCCCGACCATGCGCGTGTCAGCCGATGAGTTCGAGCGCACCGGCGTCGCGCCGCTGCTGCGCGCCGCGGCGCAATTGTCGCGCGCGCTCGAAGCCATGGGCGGCGCCACCGCCACCGTTTCCAGCCGATGACACCAGAACTCATCAGGAGTCCGACATGAACGTCATGACCAACTTCAAGGGGATCATCCCGGCGATCGCCGTCCCCTTCAACGCCGATCACTCGATCGACGAGGCCGAGCTGACGCGCTATGCGGCGTGGCTCGGCAGGCGCCGCGGCATTGTCGGCATCATGACCAACGGCCACACCGGTGAGGTGTTCAGCCTCACCGCAAGAGAGCGCGCGGAGGTGACGCGCATCGTCGCCAGGGCGCTGACCGGCATCTGCCCGACGATCTCCTCCGTCGTCTGCGAAGGCATCAAGGACGGCATCGAGCATGCGCTGATGGCCAAGGAGGCCGGCGCCACCGCGCTCGACATCATGCCGCCGCATCACTGGCTGCGCTTCGGCTTCAAGCGCGAGCACTGCCTGGACTATTTCAACGCCATCGGCGATGCGACCAGGCTGCCGCTGATCGTGCACGTCTATCCGGCCTGGACCCGCGCCTCGTTCTCCTCCGAGCTGCTCGCCGAGCTCGCCCGGCTCGACCACGTCCAGGCGTTCAAGATCGGCACCCGCGAGATGAACAAATATGCCCGCGACCTCAAGGCAATCCGCGCGGCGGCCCCGGACAAGGCGCTCTTGACCTGCCACGACGAATACCTGCTGGCGTCGATGGTGCAGGGCGTCGACGGCGCGTTGGTCGGCTTCGCCTCGCTGATTCCGGATCTCATCTACGATCTGTTCGCCGCGGTGACGGCCGGTGATCTCAAGCTGGCGATGAAGTTGCAGGCCATGATCGATCCGTTGAAGGACGCGGTGTATGGCGGCGGCGAGCCGACCGGAGAGGCGCATGGCCGCATGAAGGCGGCGATGCAGGTCGCCGGCGTGATCCGCGATGCCACCGTGCGGCCGCCGACGCATGCGCCGAGCGCCGAGGAGATGGCCGCGATCCGCGCCGCAGTGGCCGCGGCCGGGCTGACGGTGCAGGCTGCAGCCTGAGCAACGAGAGGCGACGGCCGGTGACGGCCGCTGCCTGTGATCATAAAAACAAGAGACCGGGTGGACGCTCATGCTGATGATGGATGTCGACGATGCGCAACGGCGCGCTGCTGACACGCCGGACGATGTGCTGATCGCGATCGACCAGGTCTCGAAGACCTATGTCTCGGCCTCCGGTGCGGCGGTGCATGCGTTGAGCCGCGTCTCGCTGGATATCAAGCCGGGCGAGTTCGTGTGCGTGGTCGGCCCGTCCGGCTGCGGCAAGAGCACGTTGTTGCGTCTGCTCGCCGGTCTCGACGGCTACAGCGATGGCCGGCTGCTGCTCGATGGCGAGCCCGTCGCCGGTCCCTCGCGCAAGGTCGGCGTCGTGTTCCAGGCCGCCAACCTGCTGCCGTGGATGACGGTGCGCGACAATGTCGGGCTGCCCTTGCGCGTCGGCGGCAAACATGCGCCGGCCGGCGATCGCATCGAACGTCTGCTCGCCGTCACCGGTCTCGGCGATTTCGGCGACAAATATCCCTATGAGCTGTCCGGCGGCATGCAGCAGCGCGCCGGGATCTGCCGCGCCCTGGCGCGCGATCCCGAGATCCTGCTGATGGACGAGCCGTTCGGCGCGCTCGATGCGCTGACCCGCGAGCGTCTGAACCTCGAGCTGCAGCGCATCTGGCAGGAGAACCGCAAGACCATCCTGCTGATCACCCACTCGATCTCGGAAGCCATCTTCCTCGCCGACCGCGTCATCGTGATGTCGGCGCGTCCCGGCCGCATCCTGGCCGATCTCGCCGTTCCCATTCCGCGGCCGCGGTCGTTCGACGACATCGTGCTGCATCCGGACTATGCGCGGCTCGCCAGGGAGGTCCGCGGGCTGCTCAATGCGCAGGAGCATGGCCATGACTGATCTTGCCAACGTCGCCGTGTCAGCCATGTCGCAGAAGCCAGCGAGTCCACGCCGCGGCATCAGCCTGGGATCGCCGATCGCCTGGACCGGTCTCGCGGTGCTGATCCTGAGCTGGATCGCCGCGGTCAACCTGCTGAACATCCCGTCCTACATCCTGCCGAAGCCTGAAGCGGTGGTCCGCGCGCTTTGGTCGGGGCTCGCGGTCAGCCCGGCCAGTCCGCTCGGCTACTACCTGCCGCTGTGGAGCACGCTCAGCAACGCCGCTGTCGGCTGCGCCATCGGCGTCGGGCTCGGCCTCGTCATCGGCTCTCTGATGGCCGAGGTCGAGGCGATCGAGCGTCTCGTGATGCCCTATGCGTTCGCGCTGCAGAGCCTGCCAAAGGTGGCGATCGCGCCGCTGATCGTGATCTGGTTCGGTTTCGGCGACGGCTCCAAGATCGCGATCTCGGCGCTGCTGTCGTTCTTCCCGGTGCTGATCAACAGCTTCACCGGGCTGCGCGCCGTAGAGCCGGAGCGCGTCGACCTGATGCGCTCGCTGTCGGCGTCGCGGCTCGAGACCTATCGCATCGTCAAGCTGCCCAACGCCGCGCCCTTCATCTTCGCTGGCCTCGACATGGCGGTGGTGTACGCGCTGCTCGGCGCGATCGTCGCCGAGTTCTTGGGCGCTCAGCGCGGCATGGGGGTGGTCATCACCCAGGCGCAAGCCGTCTCCGATGTCGCCGGCGTGTTCGCCGCGCTGATCATTCTCGGCGTGCTCGGCATCGTGCTGCACGGGATCGTGCGCTGGTGCGAGGCCAAGGTCGTGCACTGGGGCGCCAATCGGAAAAAATAGGACAGCAGGGAGGAACGTAGGATGGTTTCGCGCAGGTCATTCCTGAAGAGCAGCGCCAGCGCGGCGCTGCTGGTGAGCGGCGCCCCGGCCGGCCTGATGGCGGCGGACGCCAAGAAGATTCGCTTCGGTGTCGGGCTCAAGGCGCTCAACGCCACCATCATCAATTGCGTGATCGGCGAGGCGCTCGGCTACAACGCGCAGGAAGGGTTCTCGCTCGATGTCCAGGCGCTCGGCACCAATGCCAACGTCCAGGTCGCGACCGACCGCGGCTCCGTCACCATCGGCGTCGGCGTGCCGTCGACGGCGCTGCCGCTGCTCGCCAAGCGCGAATGGGGTGGCGCGAAACTGTTCTATCAATATACCTATCCGTACAAATGGGACATCGCCGTCCCGCCCGGCTCCGCGCTCAAGAGCTACACGGACCTCAAGGGCAAGAAGATCGGCGTGTCCGACTTCGGCGCCACCGAATATCCGGTGACCAAGAACGTGCTGAAGGCGCTCGGCCTCGATCCGGACAAGGATGTGAGCTGGGTCGCGGTCGGCAACGGCACGCCGGCGGGCGTCGCCCTGCAGCGCGGCGTGATCGATGCGCTCGCCTATTTCGATACGGGCTTCGGCCAGATCGAGGCGGCTGGCATCGAGCTGGCCTATCTGCCGCGTCCGACCACGATCCCGATGGTCGGCGGTCAGTTCCTGATGGCGATGCCGCAGACGTTCGAGAAGGATAGGGATCTCCTGGTTGGCTTTGGCCGCTCGGTGTGCAAGGCGTCGCAATTCCTGCTCGCCAATCCGACCGCCGGCGCCAGGGCCTTTCTCAAGATGTACCCGGAGACGGCGCCGCGCGGTGCCAGCGAGGACGCGGCGGTCAAGGCCGTGCTGCAGTCGATCAGCCGCCGGATCAAGCTCTACGCGCCGCCCTATGCCGATACGAAGATGGGCGCGATCAACGAGCAGGAGTTCCGCACCGAGGCCGCGATGAACGGGCTGGACATCAAGGACTACAATGCGCTCTACACCAACGAGCTGATCGACAAGATCAACAATTTCGACGCCGTGAAGGTGAAGGCCGAGGCGGCTGCGTACAAGGGATGACGGTGGAGAGCCACGACAGCAGCACCGATCGCGGCCTTGCCGTGGTGACCGGAGCCAGCTCCGGCATCGGCCGCGCGGTTGCCGAGCGCCTGCTTGCCGGCGGCTGGCGCGTAACCGGCATCGACCGTGCAGCCTCGGCGCTGTCGCATCCGCGTTTTGCGAGCTTGCAGGCTGATCTGTCGGACCCGCCTGTGCTCATCGAGGTCCTGGCTGAGGTTGGTACGGTCACCGCGCTCGTCCATGCCGCAGGCTACATGCGGGTCGGCCGGCTCGGCGAGCTCGCACCTGACGACAGTGAGGGCATGTGGCGCGTCCATGTCGGCGCGGCTGAAGCGTTGGCCAACGCGCTGGCGCCTGATATGCGCGAGGGCGGGCGGGTCGTGCTGATCGGCAGCCGCACCGCCAACGGCGCGGCCGGCCGCAGCCAGTACGCCGCGACCAAGGCGGCACTCACCGGCCTCGCGCGCTCCTGGGCGATCGAGCTGGCGCCGCGCCAAGTCACCGTCAACGTCATCGCGCCAGCCGCCACGGACACGCCGTTCCTGCGCGACCGCAGCCGCGCCGGCACCGCGCCGGTGCTGCCGCCGATGGGCCGGTACGTCGATCCAGGCGAAGTGGCCGCGCTCACCGCCTTCCTGCTGTCGCCGGAAGCGGCTGCCATCACCGGACAGACCATCACCATCTGCGCCGGCGCCTCGCTCTGACGCGGCGCTCGCGACCACGATCAGGAGATTGACCATGACCGTTCGTATCGTCGACGTCCGCGAGGTGACGAAGCCGATCTCATCGCCGATCCGCAATGCCTATATCGATTTCACCAAGATGACGTCGAGCCTCGTTGCGGTCATCACCAATGTCGAGCGCAACGGGCATCCCGTGGTCGGCTACGGCTTCAACTCCAACGGCCGCTACGGCCAGGGGGGCCTGATTCGCGAGCGGTTTCGCGCGCGACTCCTCGAGGCGGATCCCGCCTCGCTGCTCGATGCCACCAAGGACAACATCGATCCGGACAGGGCCTGGACGGCGATGATGATGAACGAGAAGCCCGGCGGTCACGGCGAGCGCTCGGTCGCGGTCGGCACGTTGGACATGGCGATCTGGGACGCTGTTGCCAAGATCGCCGACAAGCCGCTGTTCCGTCTGCTCGCGGAGCGCCACAACCGCAAGGCCGATCCGCGCGTGTTCGTCTACGCCGCCGGCGGCTATTACTATCCCGGCAAGGATCTCTCGGCGCTGCGCCGGGAGATGCGCGGCTATCTCGAGCGCGGCTACAACGTCGTCAAGATGAAGATCGGCGGCGCGCCGATCGAGGAGGATCGCCAGCGCATCGAGGCCGTGCTCGACGAGATCGGTCCGAGCAACCAGCTCGCCGTCGACGCCAACGGCCGCTTCGACCTGGAGACAGCGATCGCCTACGCCAAGATGCTGCGCGACTATCCGCTGTTCTGGTACGAGGAGGCGGGCGATCCGCTCGACTATCATCTGCAGGCGACGCTCGCCGATTTCTATCCCGGCCCGATGGCGACCGGCGAGAACCTGTTCAGCCACCAGGACGCCCGCAACCTGATCCGCTATGGCGGCATGCGTCCGGACCGCGACTGGCTGCAGTTCGACTGCGCGCTGTCCTACGGCCTGTGCGAATATCTGCGCACGCTCGACGTGCTCAGGACCTACGGCTGGTCGCCGTCGCGTTGCATCCCGCATGGCGGCCACCAGATGTCGCTCAACATCGCCGCCGGCCTCGGCCTCGGCGGCAATGAGAGCTATCCCGACCTGTTCCAGCCCTATGGCGGCTTCCCCGACGGCGTTGACGTCATCGACGGCCACATCACGATGCCCGAACTCCCCGGCATCGGCTTCGAGGGCAAGTCGGATCTGCATGCGGAGATGCGCGCGCTGAGCGCTTGAGCCGCGCGCCGTTGAGCAGGGGCCTTCGAGACGCGCCGCAAGCCGCACTCTTCAGCATGACGGAAGCTGGCATCTCGAAGGGCGGCCCGGCGGCGGGGCTCACCAGACTCAATCCTCCAGCAGATTCTCCCGCAAGGTCGTGCCCGTATATCGCGTCCTGAACCGGCCGCGCCGCTGCAACTCGGGAACGACGAGATCGGCGAACTCCTCGAAGCAGCCGGGCGTGTAGGTCGCCGCCAGCATGAAGCCGTCGGCGCCGCCGTCATCCATGTAGTGCTCGATCTGGTCGGCGATGTCCTTGGCGGTGCCGACCGCGACCGGCATGCCCATGCCCTGCGCGTAGATCATCGCCGCCTCCTTCACCGTCACCGGCGCGCCGCCCTTGGCGTAGATGATCGACTCGAACAGACCCTGAATGCCCGGCACCTCGATGTTCTGCACGATGGCATTGCCGTCGAACTTGGAGAAATCCAGCCCGAAATGGCCGGACATCCAGGCCAGCGCGCCCTCCGGCGGAATGCACTCCTTGATTCGCGCGTACTTCTCCTGCGCCTCCGAGCGTGTTTCCGCGACCACGGTCTGCAGGCCGTAGATCAGCTTCACCGAACCCGGCTTGCGATCGAACTTGCCGGCGAGCCGCTCGTTCAGATCGCCGGCATATTGCCTCATGCGGTCGACGTTCGGATGCACGGCGAAGATCGCCTCGGCATGCTTGGCGGCGAAGTCGCGGCCCTGGTTGGATGAGCCGGCCTGCCATAGCACCGGCCGTCCCTGCGGGGAGGGCGCGCAAAAATGCCGGCCATGGCACTTGTAGTACTTGCCCTCGTGGTTCACGACCTTGATCTTGGCGGGATCAGCATAGATGCCGGACACCTTGTCGGCGATGATCGCATCCGGCTCCCAGGAATCCCACAGCTGGTAGCAGACCTCCATGTATTCCTCGAGCCGGTCGTAGCGGCCGCTGCGCTCGGTCATGGTGTGACCATAGGCATCCCATTCGCTCTTGGAGTAGGACGACACGATGTTCCAGGCGACGCGGCCGCCCGAGAGGTGATCGAGGCTCGAGAGCCTGCGGCACATCGAATAGGGATGCTCGAACGCCGTCGACAGGGTGACGCCGACGCCGAGATGCTTGGTCGCGGTGGTGATGATCGGCACGATCGTCGACGGCTCGTGGGTCGGGCACTGCACAGCCCATTTCACGATCGCGTCGGAGCTGTCCTCGTGTGTGTTGTAGGGCGCGAGCTCATCGGCGATGAACATGGCATCGAACATCCCGCGTTCCATCGTGCGGGCCATGTGCTGCCAGTATTCCGGCCGGGCGAAATCCCAGCCGATCTTGTCCCTGACGTGGCGCCACATTCCGGTGGCGTGACTGTTCACGCCGTGCTGGATGAATCCCAGAAGATGAGCCTTCTTCCTCGTGGTCGTCGTCATGCAATGCTCTCCTTGCGTCCGGAACTCGTCCAGTCCGTCATGAACTTCGGGTGGTCGGTGATCAGGCGCTCTTCTGCTCGACGAAGAAGGCGAGCCCGCATCCAGCCGCCGTCACCAGCGCAAGCAGCGGGCCGGCATAGATCATCGCGGGGGTGAAGCCGACGCCGGCAATGATGACGGCGGACGCGATCACCGAGATCGCTGCCAGCCCGCCATAGCCATAGTCGGGCACGTCGGTCGGCTCGGCGGCGCCGCTGCGATATTCGGCGATGGCGTTCTGCAGGCCGCGCCAGAATCCAGCGAGGAAGAACAGGGTGACGAGAATGCCGACGATGGTGATCAGGACGTACATGGTTGGCTCCTTTGGGATGTCAGAGGGACGGGCGCGCCGAGGACCGGCGCGCCTCGCGCAGCTATTCGGCCGGGGCAGAGACCTCGTCGCCGATACGCCGCAGGCCGGTGAGGTCGAAGTTCTCGCCGCCGATCAGACCCGCGATGACGACGGTCAGCCCGCTGATCGCGACGATCGACAGCGTTCCGATCAGCTCGCCGGCCGTGGCGTAGATCGGCATGCCCACGCCGATCGCCAGCGCGATGCCGCCGACGAAGCCGATCATGTTGGTCTTCGGCCACAGGATGGACAGCACCAGCGGCAGCAGGATCGAGGTCTTCAGCGCATAGGTCGTCAGCACCAATGTCGTGAAGTCGAGGCCGGAGAGCACGATGAGGGTCGCGATGATGCCGCCGAGCAGGACCGAAAGCTTGGTGATCACGAACAGGCTGCTCTCGGAGGTCTGCGGGAAGTAGCGCTTGACGATGTCGACGGCGACGACCGAGGACAGCGCGGCACTGGCGCCGTCGATGGTCGAGTAGCAGGCGGCGAGGATGACGAGCACGTAAAGCAGGACCAGAGTCAGACCGAGGCCGATATGGGAGACGATGTAGGGGCCGACCGCGACGATGTCGCCGCCGAAATCGGCCGGCTTGAGGCCATAGGCGATGCCGACCAGGCCGAGCATGCCCAGGCAGATCGGGATCGGATAGAACAGCGCGCCCGACCAGAGGAACACGCGGCCGACGTCGCGGCTCTTGATGGCCCAGACCTTCTGCCAGAATGTCTGGTCCGAGACCGTTGCCGCGAGGAGGCCGAACGCGAGCGTGATGCCGAAGCCCGCGGCGGCATCGGGACGCAGCACCGACAGGTTGCGGGCATCGGCCGCGCCGGCGGCGTTGAAGACAGCTTCCGATCCGCCCGGGATCGCGGCATACACCGCGGCCACGACAATCGCGGCCGGCACGGTGATCATCAGCGTGTTGAGCGTTCCGGTCATCACGCTCGTCCACAAGCCTCCGAAGTATGAATAGGCGAGCACGCAGATGATGCCGACGACGGTCGCCACCTTCCAGTCGATCCCGAACACCGTCGAGACGACGACGGAGGTGCCCTTGAGATTGATCAGGATCTCCAGGATGATTCCGAAGATCATCGTCACGGTGACGATTGCGGTCGCGGCCTTCGATCTGCCGAACCGGTACTCGATGAACTCGGAGATCGTGTAGCCCTCCGGCATGTTCTTGCGCAGGATGCGGGCGAACGGGATCATCGCCATGACCGCGAAGCCGTTGGGCACCACGAACCAGAACAGGCCGGAGAGGCCCCATTGATACGTCATCGCCGAGCTCATCATCACCGCCATGGCCCAGGTCCAGACGGCGATCACCGAACCGACGCCGAAACCGAAGCCGACTCGGCGGTCGGCGATGATGAAGTCGTGAGTGTTTCGAACGAGCAAGCTCTTCACGGCATAGGACAGGGCGAGTGAGAACAGGCCTAGTCCGATCATCGACGCATACCCGAGGGTCGGCGTCAGGCTCGGCATCGCGGCAAAGATCGATTTGTCCATTGCGATTTCTCCGGGGTTCAGGAACTTTGGTGAAGCGTGTGATAGTTGCGGGCGTGGTAGAGCAGCGGCGCGCCGCCGCCCGCATGGGCGGAGGTCACGTCGCAGAGCACGATGGCGTGGTCACCGGACGGGATCAGATCGACGATGGCAGTGCCCAGCTGTCCGAGAGCGCCCGCGATCAGCGGCGCCTGGCCGGCGCCTTCGATCGTCGCCACGTCATCATAGGAGCCGGGTGCGAGCTTGCTCGCGAAGCGATCGGACAATGCCCGTTGGCCGGCGCTGAGGACGGAAATCCCAACGCTCATACCGACGCCGAGGCAGGCGTAACTCTGGCTGTTCTGCGCGACGCAGAACAACACCCGTGGCGGCTGCAACGAGACCGACGTGACCGAGGTGGCCGTGAAGCCATGGAGCTGTCCGCCGCGCCGGAACGTCACGATGCAGACGCCGGATGCGAGCTGGCTGAACACGTCCTTGAAGCCCTGTCGTATGTCGCCGGCGGAAGTGATCGTGGCTTCGAGCGCGCTCATGACATCTGACCTTCGAAAGCGAGTGTGCGATTGTCCCTGAGCGGGCGGATCACCTGCTTCATGAACGGACCGGCGTCACGCATCGGGTCGTCGAACTGACAGACGATGCGATCGAGGCCCAAGGCCTGCAGCTGGGGGATGCGGTTGCGGATGTCCTCGAAGGAACCGATCAGGCCGAGCTCGAAGCCGGCGTTGGAATCGACCATCTGTTCCTCGCCGAGCGCGGCCCAGGCGGCGGCACCGGAGCTGCCGATCACCTTGCGGAAGAAGTCGATCGTCTGTGAATTGCGGCGACCTACGACCGTCTTCCAACGCTGCCTTGCCTGCTCGGTCGTCTCGGTCGCGATGACGTAGGCATTCGCTGCGATCAGGATCGTCCGGCCCCAGCTGTTGGCCTCCTGACGTACCGCCTCGATGCGCCGCTTCAGCTCCTCGTCGCCCATGCCATTGAGGAACAGGCAATGGCCCCATTCCGCCGCCATCTGCATGGCGCGGCCGGAGTGGCCGGCGATCCACACCTCCGGCAGGGCGTTCTGGTCAAGGCCATAGGTCGGTGGCTGCTTGAGCTCGACCGGCTGCGCCTCTCCAGGCGGAGCGCCCGTCCCGGCAATTTCGGCAGGCGGCTGAAACAGGCCATAGAGCGTGCGCAGGAATTCGCCGGCGCGGTCGTAACGTCCGTCATGATCCAGCCAGTCGACGCCGGACAGGTCGAACTCCTCCTTCCACCAGCCGCAGACGATATTCATGCCGAGCCTGCGCTCCGCGATCTTCGACAGCGTGTCGAGCATCCGGGCGACGAGGAACGGCGAGCGGAAGCCGGGCTTGATGGCGCCGCAAAGCCCGACCTTGCTGGTGACGGCGGCGATCGCCGCCAGAATGCTCCAGGCGTCGGCGACGCTCTCGCTCGGGCCATGGATGCAGTTGAGCAGGTTCTCCGAGGCGTAAAGGAAGTCGAACCCGAGCGCTTCGGCCTGCTGGGCGATCGCGAGACAGGCGGCAACGTCAGGGCCGGTCGGTGCGTCCAGCGAACGCAGCCAGCCGCCATAGACGGGAAGCCAGATGCCGAACTCCATCACGCGACCCCGCATGCTGCGAAGGAGGCGCGCGGAGCACGATCATGGATCGGTGCCTCGTCGGTGGGTGTCGCAGAAGGTGCAGGCGGCATATCCTCGCTGTCCTCGCTCGAAAGCCTTCGTGCGAAGTAATTAGCAAGCGTCTTGCCAAACCGGGTCGCGTGCAGGCGTATGCGGTCGGTGCTGAAAATAGCGGCGTGATTGATCGATAAAACGTCCTGAAGTGCCTGCGGCGAAAGCAGATCGGAACTACTTATTCATTCAGTTCATGCGCACTGAAGTGTATGAATGATGCGGCGCCGCTTTTGATGCTGGTCCCTGCGAGGATGAAACGAATTCATCGAAAGCGATGGGAGTGACTGGTTTGACGGCAGGCCGGCTCGGGAACTGGTTCGAATTTGTCCGTGGGAGCGCATTCGGCGGCGAGCCGGACGTCGCCGAGGCCCAGGAGAGTCCATGACCTTCGAGCAAATGAGGATCTTCCTCGAAGCCGCTCATTTTGGCAGCTTCACCCATGCTGCCGAGCGGCTGGGCCTCACGCAATCGGCGGTCAGCGTCTCGATCAAGAAGCTGGAGGAGAAGCTCGACGTCCCGCTGTTCGACCGCTCCGGGCGCCGGCTGATGCTGACCGAGGCCGGACAGGTGCTGTTGAACGAGGCCGAGCGGATCCTGCGTGACATCGAGCTGACGATGCGCCGTGTCGAAGGCCGGCGTCCCGCCTCACCGTCCGCGCTGGTGGCATGCACCGCCAGTGCCTACGACTTCTGGATGCCGCATCTTCTGGCGCGGGACAATGGTCCCGGCGCGTTCGGTGTCGATCTCGTCCGTGGCAGCGTCAACGAGGTAGCGGCTTATGTGATGCGGGGAACGGCGGATGCGGGGGTGACCAGCGCCATGCCGAGCCACCCGCAGTTCCGCCAGGTCGCCGTGTTCGCCGACCGACTGGTGCTATGCGCTCATCCCGAGCGGGCGCAGCACGTGCCGGCCGATCTGAGCTGGAAGTCGCTGGCCGAGCAGGCGCCCTTGTTGTGGGAGCACGGCGAGCTGACGCAGACGCTGACCGCGGCGCTCGTCTCTCACCGGGTCGAGCCCGAGCGTGTGGCGCATCCCGTCCTCAAGCTGTCGTCGAGCACGGCGGTGATCTCGGCGCTGCTTGGCGGCCGCCATATCGGCTTCGTGTCGGATCGCGCCGCGCAGCCGTGGCTGGCGTCGGGGCGGCTCGTGCGGATCGGAACGCCGGAGATTCCCGTGCGCTATTGGCTGTTCGGCCTGCGTGAGCACGACATCGACAGGTTCGTGGCGCTGTTCGGTGCGCACGTGGAATAGCTCCGGCCGCGCGCCTGCGCGGTGAGGGGCGATGACTGCCCGACGGGCAATCTGCTCATGACAGCTCTGCGTGAACTGCCCGTCGAGCCAGTTTGCCGCACCGTTGCGGCCTTGTGTCGTCGGGCAAATCAGGACGATGTTCCCACGCATCCCGCCTCACTCGGAGGGGCGTTGCGCGCGATCGTCACGACACGCGAGGCGGGGAGGCGATGGCCGCGAGGTGCCGCAGCGTAGCTTGCTACGCGGACGAACGGCAGCTTGCGGACGTGAAGTCGTGTGGTCCTGACCTCCCGGTGCCGAGGTCAAGTCGACGCCAGCGCTTGACGCGCTGCGTTGATGACGGGGGCAATCAAGCCGGTCCCCGGGGAGAGCGCGAAGTAAGCGTAAGCCCGTCGCGCAGGGAATGCCGGATGTTCGGCTGAACCTGTGGTACCTGCCGCCTGCATTTTTTTCGCAGGCGGGCCATGGGTGAGGCCTTCACCCGGCATTCCCTGCGCCCTCCGACCTGATGAGGGCGACGACGACCGGCAGAGCTCGGGCGAGATACGCCGCGGGAATGCAGGCGTGCGCCAAAATGTAACTGTCGTCCCGGGCAAGCCACGACGGCGCGAAGCGACGGCGTGGTGCTGACCCGGGACCCATAGCCACAGGACGATGTCATTGCACACGATGGGGGACCAGCGTCGTGTTTCAACAGCCGCCGGTGGTTATGGGGCCCTGCGTTCGCAGGGACGGCAGCGAAGGAATGCAGGAAGACCACGGATCGCAGCTAAGGGCAGATCCCAATGCGCGAGCCATCCGGCGTCTGGCAGGCGACGCTTCGCGCAGGCGCCTACGCCTTCGCCGCCTTCGACGCCAGCGCATCGGCCACCGCGGTGCGGATGTCGGCGACCGAGAACGGCTTGGTGATGACGTCGTGAGCGATTGCGCTGAGATTCGACGCCCGCTCGCGCTGATGGGCAAAGCCGGTCATCAGCAGGATGGTGAGGTCGGGAAAATCGCGTGCTGCCGACAGTGCCAGCGCGATGCCGTCCATGATGGGCATCTGGATGTCGGTCAGCAACAGGTCGAAGGCGCCGGCCTCGCGCGTCAGGATGTCGAGCGCCTCGGCACCGTCCTGCGCCGTCACGATCTCATGTCCATCCATGGCAATGGCGCGCGCGACCAAGGTCCGCATCGAATCTTCGTCGTCGGCGATCAGCACGCGCGACATGTCGTTTCGTCTCCGTGTCGTGGGCCCCGCGGGCGACCCACGAGACCGGAACCATCATGCACTGCCGGCGGCGAGATCGCGCCGGTTGAAGAACCGTATATCGATATTGCGGCCTTCGGGAGGGGGCGAGGCGAGCCGCGACTTGAACGTCGTGCGCTCACCGGGCTTGAGCGCGGTCTGCTCGAGCAGGGTGTTCCAGGCGTAGATCTCGGTGCCCTGCGCGTCACGGACGCTGAAGCGCAGCCGCGGCAGGTCGACCGCCTTCTTCGTCAGGCTGACGATCGTCCCCTCGATCACCAGCACCGGCTTGCCGTCGACGGTTTCGGTCGCGACCTTCACGTCCTTGAAGCTCAGGCCGCGCAGGTTCACCTCGAGCCCGACCAGCTTGTAGAACGACGCCGTCTGTGGCAGCAGCCTGACGACGTCGGCGCGCCACACCACCAGCGCAATCGTGAGCGCCGCCATGGCGGCCGTCAGCACCGGCAGGTTCAACAGCCTATTGCCTGGGACATCCGGCAATTTCGGGCGCCTGATGAGCGTGCGGAGACCGGCGAGGCGCGAAGCCCCGCTCTGCACCGGCTGCTCGGCCTCTTCGGTGTCGTCCTCGGGCTCGGCGAGCGCGTCCTCGGGCCAGCCGGCGGCCAGCGGCGGACTTTCCACATCGGGTGTCCGTTCGTCGTCGTCTTCCTGGCGGGCGAGGGCTTCCCACTCGTCGGCGGCGTCACGCGGCGCGGCGGCCGCGCCGGCCTCCGCCATGGCAGGCATGGGGGCGGGCGCCTCGACCGCATCCTCCGGTCGCGCCAGCCAGACCTCCTTGCAACGGGAACAGCGTACGCTGCGGCCGGCCATACCCAGGGTTGCCAAGTCGATGGCATAAGATGTCGTACAATGAGGGCAAACGATGAACATCGCGCCGGTTCTCCAACGGCCATTGCCGCTTTGTTTCCGACAGTTCGTGCTACAAGGACCGCCATGTCGACGAACTTCGGAACTCAATCGCGCCAATGGTACACGGCGACCGTTAACGAACCGGAAACCATAACGGGCGCTCAATCGGGCCATCGTACCGCTGAGCTTGGAGCGTGCGGGTCTGCCGCGCACGCGGTCGAACGGAGCTGACGCTTTGGTTCGGTTCGAAAATGTTGGGCTGCGCTATGGACTGGGGCCGGAGATCCTCCGCGACCTCAGTTTCCAGGTTCCGGCCCATTCCTTCCAGTTTCTCACTGGCCCGTCGGGCGCCGGCAAGACCTCGCTGCTGAAGCTGCTGTTCCTGTCGCTGCGGCCGACCCGCGGCCTGGTCAATCTGTTCGGCTACGACATCTCGCTGCTCAGCAAGGAGGAGATCGCCGATCTGCGCAAGCGCATCGGCATCGTGCTGCAGGATTTCCGGCTGCTCGACCACATGACGACCTACGAGAACGTGGCGCTGCCGTTTCGGGTCATGGGCCGCGACGAGTCGAGCTACCGCAAGGAGGTCATCGACCTCCTGAAATGGGTCGGCCTCGGCGAGCGCATGGATGCGCTGCCGCCGATCCTGTCGGGCGGCGAGAAGCAGCGCGCGGCGATCGCGCGCGCCGTGATCTCGCGGCCGCAGCTGCTGCTCGCGGACGAGCCGACCGGCAATGTCGATCCGACACTGGGTCGCCGCCTTCTGCGGCTATTCATCGAGCTGAACCGCTCGGGCACGGCGGTGATCATCGCAACCCATGACATCACGCTGATGGACCAATACGAGGCCCGCCGGCTGGTGCTGCATCAGGGACGATTGCACATCTATGAGTAGCGTAGACGATCGCGGCCTTCTGGTCGATCTCGGCGACGACCGCCCGCAACTGCCGGCGCAGGCCCGCATCGTGTCGCCGATCGTGCCGCGCGCCTCGATCGCGGGCCGCGCGCTGGTCGCCGTGGTCGCGATCATGACCTTCCTGGCCTCGATCACGACCGGTGGCGTGCTGCTGGTCAGCGAGTCCGCGGCCGAGTGGCAGTCGGAGGTGGCGAGCGAGATCACGGTCCAGGTCCGTCCCAAGACCGGCCGCGACATCGAGCGTGACATTGCCCTGGTGACGGACGCGATGCGGGGGCAGTCGGGCATCGTCGAGGTCCGGCCCTTTACCAAGGAGGAATCCAGCAAGCTGCTGGAGCCGTGGCTCGGCAGCGGCCTGTCGTTCGACGAGCTTCCGGTGCCGCGCGTGATCATTGCGCGCGTCCAGCCCGGCACCAGCTTCGATCTCAACGCCCTGCGCACCCGCGTGACCCAGGTTGCGCCGACCGCCAGCGTGGACGACCATCGCGCCTGGATCGAGCGGATGCGCTCGATGACCGGCGCGACCCTGTTTGCAGGCTTCGGCATTCTCGTGCTGGTGATCGCGGCCACCATCATCTCGGTGTCGTTCGCGACCCGCGGCGCGATGGCCGCGAACCGGCCGATCGTCGAGGTGCTGCACTTCGTCGGCGCCGGCGACCGCTACATCGCCAATCACTTCCTGCGGCACTTCCTGCAGCTCGGACTGGAGGGGGGCGTGATCGGCGGCGGCCTTGCGATGCTCGGATTCGGATTCTCTGAGTCGATCGCCAACTGGTTCTCCGGCACCCCCGTCGGCGATCAGTTCGCGGCGTTGCTGGGGACGTTCTCGCTGCGCCCGCTCGGCTATGTCGCGATCGCGCTGCAGGCCGTGGTGATCGCCGCGGTGACCGGCTGGGCCGCACGCCGGACCCTGTTCACGACGCTGGCGAGCATCGACTGATGGCGGCTTCTATCCCCAGCCGTCTCGTTGCGGATTTCACTTGGCCCGAAAACCGCCTAAAATCGTCTGCGCCGGGGTGAGGCAGGACGGGGTGAGCTGGGTCACGAACACGGCGGAGGTCGCGCGCCAGGATCGGCGGCGAGCGAACGTGATCGGGAGGCCGGCGAAACCTGCCTGCGTTCCCGGACTTGAACGACGGGATCGCGCGACGGCATGGCGCCGCGCGCAGGCAGGCAAGGACAAGCCAGGCGTTGCATGGAGCCGGAGACCGACCATAGCAGGCGAAAGCTGCCGCTCACCGTGGCGGTGTGGCGGACGGTCGCGGGCGCCGTGGCGACGCTCGGGGTCGGTTTTTTCGTCGCGGCGGTCGGTTTCGTCGGCTTCCTTTCGCAATTGCGGGGCGCCGAGATCCAGCCCGAGCGCAAGGCGGACGGAATCGTGGTCCTGACCGGCGGCTCGTCACGCGTATCGGACGCGGTGGAACTCCTGGCGGGAGGCTATGGCCGGCGGCTGCTGATCTCCGGCGTGCACCCGACCAACGAGGCGAGCGACATCACCCGGTCGCTGCCCGAGGCGCGATCGTTCATCAACTGCTGCGTCGATCTGGATTATTCCGCGATCAACACCCGCAGCAACGCCGCGCAGACGCGGCGATGGGCCAGCGAGCGCGGCTTCAAGTCGCTGATCGTGGTGACGTCGAACTATCACATGCCGCGGGCCATCGTTGAACTGTCGCATGCGATGCCGGGCATGGATCTCATTCCCTATGCCGTCGTCGGCGAGAAATGGCGCGACGAGCCGTGGTGGACCAGCGCGCCGACGGTGCGACTTCTGCTGTCCGAATATGCCAAATATGTCGCCGCCGAGATGCGGCTGCGGCTGGCCGATCTCGGCCTCGATCTCGCGCCCGAGGTCGATCCGCCAACCGGCTCGGTGTCGCGCCGACCGACGACGGCGCAAGCGAATTGAACTGGGTTTCTGATGGTCTCGATCTTCCTGCGTTCGCTGTTGTTCAACATCCTGTTCTACCCGAACTTCGTGCTCTGGGCGCTGATCGCGTTGCCGACCCTGGCGATGCCCCGCAAGGCGCTGCTGCGCGTCGCCAACTGGTGGGCGCAGAGCAACATCGTGTTGATGCGCGTCGTCTGCAACATCCGCGTCGAATATCGCGGCGTCGAGAAGATCCCG
Source organism: Bradyrhizobium sp. HKCCYLRH3061 (assembly GCF_051168015.1). Classification (NCBI taxonomy): domain Bacteria; kingdom Pseudomonadati; phylum Pseudomonadota; class Alphaproteobacteria; order Hyphomicrobiales; family Nitrobacteraceae; genus Bradyrhizobium; species Bradyrhizobium sp. HKCCYLRH3061. The sequence continues at coordinate 8,132 of NZ_JBNPUE010000010.1, read as the reverse complement.
AAGGGGCCGCTGATCGTCGCCGCCAAGCATCAGTCGATGTGGGAGACGATCTCGCTGCTGCATTTCTTCGATGCGCCGTTCTTCGTTCTCAAGCGCGAGCTGCTGCGGATTCCCTTGTTCGGACAGTATCTCGTCAAGGCGGACATGATCGCGATCGACCGCAGCGCCGGCGCCCGCGCGTTGAAGCAGGTGATGCGGCGGGCGGCGGAGGAGGTGAAGCATGGCCGTCAGTTCGTGATCTTCCCGGAAGGCACCCGGCGCCCGGCGGGCGCACCGCCGGACTACAAGGGCGGCGTCGGTTTGATCTACACGGATTGCGGCGTACCCTGCCTGCCGGTGGCCCTGAATTCGGGTTTGTTTTGGCCACGCCGCACATTTCTGCGCTATCCGGGCACGCTCGTTGTGGAGTTTCTCGATCCGCTGCCGCCTGGCCTGCCGCGCGATGAGTTCATGGCGCGGATTCAGGGTGTCATCGAAGAGGCGACCGGCCGGCTCGTCGCCGCGGGGCAAGCGGAACAGGCGCAGTTGTTTGGCGGGGTGCGGGCGCCGGTGAAGGCTTGAGGGCTATGTCTTGCCTGGCGCAGGATGCAGCGAGTGGCCGTCATCGTGCAGCATCGTCGCCAGCCGATGCAACTGCGTATCGCGAAAGCCCTGCGCCTCGATCGCCTTCACGGTCGAGATCACGTAGTCGCGATTGGCGCCGGACTGGCCGTGACCCTGGCGCACATGGCGCAACTGCTCCTGCGGCGACAGCCGGCCGGCATATTGCACATGGCCGCGATCGACCACATAGACCAGCGCGCTCACCCGCTCGCGCGCCTCGTTCTCGAGCCACACCGAGCGCGTCACTTCGCGATAGACCGAGGTCACCTGCTCACGTTCCCGCAAGTAGGCGATGGTCTCGTCGCGCTTGTCTGCTGCGACCCGAAACGCAATGCCGCGACACGCGCCGCCGCGATCGAGACCGAGGACGAGGCCCGGCTTCTCCGGCGTTCCGCGGTGGACGAACGAGTAGACGCACAGCGCGCGATGCTCGCCGATCAGCCGAGCCGGCACCTGCTCGAGAAAGGCGAATCCGGGCCGCCACATCAGCGAGCCGTAGCCAAAGACCCAGAGGTCGCCGTGGGGAAGGTCGGGTTCGGAGAGGGTCATTGCGGACATCAATGCGGAAGCCTAAGTACGGTGCTCGCGAATTGTTAATTTAGATACACAATCCGTGATCGCCGAATTGCCAAAATTGCTGCCCAAAGGGTGTCCTGCATGTCTCGTTCGCCGCAACCGCCGCGCAGGCGCTCTCGCTGGGGGCTTTTCATCGCTCCCGTCCTGCTCCTGATCGCCGCTGTTGCGTGGAGCGCATTCTGGTTCTTCGCCGCTTCGCAAGTGGATGTCCAGGCCGACGCCTGGCGTGCGCGCGAAGCAAAATCGGGACGCGTCTATGACTGCGCGAAGCGCTCGGTCGCGGGCTTCCCGTTCCGGCTCGAGGTCCGCTGCACGGATCCAAGCGTGGCGCTGTTTTCGCAGGCGGCCGGTACGCCCTTGATGAATGCGAAGCTCGACGAGATCCTCGTCGTCGCCCAGGTTTGGGACCCGAAGCGGATCATCGCGGAGTTCAAGGGACCCGCGACGATTGCCGATGGTCGTGGACCGGCGTCGTTCTCCGTGAACTGGCGCGTCGGCGAGGCCAGCGTCCGCGGCCTCCCGGGGCCGCCGCAGCGCGCCGACCTCGTGTTCGAACAACCGACCATCGACCGCATCGAGGGCAACACCGCCGTGCCCGCAGCGCGCGCCGATCATGCCGAATTGCACGGCCGTCTCGCCGACGGCACGCCGTCCGATCATCCGGTGCTGGAGACTGCGCTGCAGATCGAAAACGGCAGCATCCAGGGCGGTCATCCGCTGCTGGCCGAACCGTTCAATGCCGACATCCAGGCCCGCGTCACCGGGCTCAAGGACTTCCGGCCCAAACCCTGGCCGGAGCGGTTTCGCGAGATCCAGGCCGCCGGCGGTCATGTCGAGATCGTCCAATCGCGCATCCAGCAGGGCGAGTTGCTCGCCGTTGCCTCGGGCACGCTCAGCCTGACCGCCAACGGCAACATCGATGGCGAGGTGCAGATGACGGTCGCCGGGATCGAAAAGGTCATCCCGGCGCTCGGCCTCGACAAGATGCTCGAGAACGGCGTGCCGCAGGGAACGCTCGACCGCGTGGCGCCCGGTGTGAAGTCGCAGGACGTCAACAACCTGCTCGGTGCGCTCGACCGCGCCATTCCTGGCCTCGGCAAGATCGTCAAGCAGAACGCCAATGTCGGCGTCGCACTCGGCATCAATGCGCTCGGCAAGGAGGCCACCCTCGAAGGCCGCAAGGCGCGGACCTTCCCGCTGCGGTTCTCCGACGGCGTCGTCGTGCTCGGTCCGTTCAAGGTCGCCCGTGTCCCGCCGCTGTTCTGACCTCAGCTCTTCTTCAACTGCGGCAGCGGCCGGCCGAAATCCGGCGCCGCCGAATCCTGGCCGATATCGACGATGCCGCGGCGGATCGCGCGCGTGCGGGTGAAGTGATCGAACAGCGCCTCGCCGTCGCCGCGCCGGATCGCCCGCGTCAGCTTCGACAGGTCCTCGGTGAAGGTGCCGAGCATGTCGAGCACGGCATCCTTGTTGCTCAGGAAGATGTCGCGCCACATCGTCGGATCGGAGGCGGCGATGCGGGTGAAGTCGCGGAAGCCGCCGGCGGAGAATTTGATCACTTCGGACTCGGTCACCTGCGCCAGCTCGTCGGCGGTGCCGACGATGGTGTAGGCGATCAGATGCGGCAGGTGGCTGGTGATCGCGAGCACGCGGTCGTGATGGTCCGGCGTCATGATCTCGACCTTGGCGCCGAGCGCCGTCCAGAACGCACGCAGACGATCGATCGCGCCGGCATCGACGCCGTCGGGCGGCGTCAGGATGCACCAGCGGTTGATGAACAGCTCGGCGAAGCCGGAATCCGGCCCGGAATTCTCGGTGCCGGCCACCGGATGGGCCGGCACGAAGTGGACGTTCGCCGGAAGATGCGGCGCCATGTCGCGCACGATCGCGCCTTTCACCGAGCCAACGTCGGAGACGACGGCGCCCGGCTTCAGATGCGGCGCGATCTCGGCCGCAACCGGACCGCAGGCGCCGACGGGAATGCAGAGGATGACGAGATCGGCGTCCTTGACCGCCTCTTCATTGCTCGCGACGACGCGGTCGACGACGCCAAGCTCGGCGACACGCGCGCGCGTCTTCTCCGAGCGCGCCGTGGTGACGATCTCGCCGGCCACGCCCTGCAGCCGCGCCGCGCGCGCGATCGAGCCGCCGATCAGGCCGAAGCCGATCAGCGCGACGCGTTCGAATCGCCCCGCGACGCTCATGTCGCCCTCATGAATTCGCTGAGAGCCTCCACGACTAGACGATTGGCCTCCTCGGTGCCGATCGTCATGCGCAACGCGTTCGGCAGCTTGTAGTTGGCGAGCGCGCGCAGCACGAGGCCGCGCCGGGTCAGGAATTCGTCGGCCTCGACCGCGGTCTTGCCCTTGTCGGTCGGGAAGTGGATCAGGATGAAATTGGTGACACTCGGCGTCACCTTCAGCCCAAGCTTGCCGATCTCCTCGGTCAGCCAGTTGCGCCACGTTTCCGTGTGCGTCTTCGACATCTGCTGATGCGCGGTGTCCTCGATCGCGGCGACCGCCGCGAGCATCGCCGGCGAGGAAACGTTGAACGGCCCGCGGATGCGGTTGATCGCATCGACGATATGCGCCGGGCCGAACATCCAGCCGACGCGGAGCGCCGCGAGCCCGTGGATCTTCGAGAACGTATGGGTGACCACGGTGTTCTCGGTCGTGGCGACCAGCTCGAGCCCGAACTCATAGTCGTTGCGCGAGACGTAATCGGCATAGGCGGCGTCGAGCACCAGCACGACCTGCGACGGCAGGCCGGCGCGCAGCCGCTTGACCTCGTCGAACGGGATGTAGGTGCCGGTCGGGTTGTTCGGGTTGGCGAGCCAGACCAGCTTGGTGCGCGGCGTCACCGCGGCAAGGATGGCGTCGACGTCGGTGCGATACTCCGTCTCCGCGGCAACCACGTTCCTGGCGCCGCAGGCCATGGTCGCAATCGGATAGACCAGGAAGCCGTGCGCGGTCGAGATCGCCTCGTCGCCTTGGCCGAGAAAGGTGTGTGCCAGCAGATTGAGGATCTCGTCGGAGCCGGCGCCGCAGACGATGCGGTCGGGATCGAGGCCGTAGGTGCGGCCGATCGCCTGGCGCAGCACCCGTGAAGTCCCTTCCGGATAATCTTCCAGGTGAGTGGCCGCACTCTTGAATGCCTCGATCGCCCTCGGCGAGGGGCCGAACGGGGTCTCATTGGCCGACAGTTTGAAAACCTTGCGGCCCGGCTCCGGCTGGGGACTCTTGCCCGGCGTATAGGGCGCGATATCGAGGATGCCGGGGTTCAGCACGGGGCGGTTCATCATCAACTCCGGAAAATTATCACTGGCGCGGGGCGTCTCAGCTCGGAACCGTATAGCGTTTCGCATGGCCGCCGACGAGGGCGGCGGAGCGTACCGAGGCGCCCGCCGCGATCAGGGCAGCCTTGATCTTGTCGAGGTTCGACGGCGACTCGATCGATACCAGCAGTGCGGCGCCGTCGAAGGCGGTATCGGGCACCGCGATGACGTCGGCGAGCGGCGACAGCGCCCGCGACACCTGCGCATTCCAGCCGGAGACGCGGATGCTCCAGGTCTCGACCTCGAGCACCAGCGCATCGTCGGCGACGCGCGACACCGCGAACACCGGCAGCGCGGCGGGATGGTCGGCGCGCTCGATGAACGGCATCCGCGCGATGATCTTTGGCGCGCCCACGGGCTCGAGCGTGATCCACCACGGCGTATGGCCGGAGGTCGTCGACACCAGCGCGAGATCGCCTTTCGAGCGCGCCACGGCCTCGACCGCGGCTTGCGCGCTGAAATGCGGCACGTAGGGCACCACGAATCCGAAATGGAACCTGGCGGAATCGCGCATCGCGGATTCGCCGACCGACACGTCGGCATGCACCGAGAACGGCGCCTGCACATAGGTGAAGGTCGAGACGATGACGCGCCAGATCCCCTCGACGGTGTCGAGCGGCAGGATGCCGCGATGGCGCTGCACCAGGCGGCGCATCATGTCGGCCTCGCGCGCGGGCCTGAACGCCGAGCCGACCTCCTGGGTCTTCTTGACCTTGATCAGCCGGTCGATGATGTCGGCCCTGTTCATCAGCAACTGATGGACCTGCTCATCGATGGCATCGATCTCCTTGCGCAGATCGGCGAGCGAGGGCGGGGCGGGCGGCGGGTTCGACATGGTCCGTGTCACTCTTCGCGAGGCCACGGGAAAACCTGCGGCCAAAGGAACGGATGCCGTTCTCTCCGATGCCGCGGACCTGCGCAACAGCAAGTTTACCTTGCGCCATCCAGGCTTGGCTGACCTGCGGCAGAGCGCCCGACCAACGGTCAACCCCAGCTTGCCTTGACGAATAGCGCCCGCGGGACTAGTTTCTGCCCGTTCCGTGGTCATTTGAGCCGGCCGGCTTGCAGCCACGTTAAAAAACTCGCTAAACAGGCCGGGGACGTTATCGATCCCGGCCGAACCCCAGTTCAGGCCGGGTTTTTCATGGCCTGATGTGTCACGTGGTTCGGGAGCCCTGGCCGGATGGCTGGGGTGAGAGACATGACAGGTCTGACGCCGAAGTCCAAATCTGCGACGTCCAAATCTGCGACGTCCAAATCCGCGACGCCTACATCCGCGTTGCGCACGGTCGCGCCCGACGAGCGCTCGCACGAGGTCGATCATCCGAGCTCGCCGGTGGCGCAGTTCGGCGCCGACAAGCCGCTCAGGCTCGATTGCGGCGTCGACCTGTCGCCGTTCCAGATCGCCTACCAGACCTACGGCGAGCTCAATGCCGACCGGTCGAACGCGGTGCTGGTCTGCCACGCGCTGACCGGCGACCAGCACGTCGCCAACCGCCATCCCGTCACCGGCAAGCCCGGCTGGTGGGAGACGCTGGTCGGCCCCGGCCGCCCGCTCGATCCCGGCCGCTATTTCATCATCTGCTCCAACGTGATCGGCGGCTGCATGGGCTCGACCGGGCCGGCCTCGCTGAACCCCGCCACCGGCAAGGTGTGGGGGCTCGATTTCCCGATCATCACCATCCCCGACATGGTCCGCGCGCAGGCGATGCTGATCGACCATCTCGGCATCGACACGCTGTTCGCCGTGGTCGGCGGCTCGATGGGCGGCATGCAGGCGCTGCAATGGACGGTGGCCTATCCGCAGCGCGTGTTCGCCAATCTCGCGATCGCCTGCGCGACGCGCCACTCGGCGCAGAACATCGCCTTCCACGAGCTTGGCCGCCAGGCCGTGATGGCCGATCCCGACTGGGATCACGGCCGTTACGCCGACAAGGGCACGCATCCGCATCGCGGCCTGGCTGTGGCGCGCATGGCTGCGCACATCACCTACCTCTCCGACGCCGCGCTGCATCGCAAGTTCGGCCGCCGCATGCAGGACCGCGAGCTGCCGACGTTCTCCTTCGACGCCGATTTCCAGGTCGAGAGCTACCTGCGCTACCAGGGATCGTCCTTCGTCGAGCGCTTCGACGCCAACTCCTATCTCTATCTGACGCGGGCGATGGATTATTTCGACATCGCCGGCGACCATGACGGCGTGCTGGCGGCGGCGTTTCGCGGCATCAAGACCCGTTTTTGCGTGGTGTCGTTCACCAGCGACTGGCTGTTTCCGACTGCGGAGTCGCGCGCGCTGGTGCATGCGCTCAACGCCTCCAGCGCGCGGGTGTCGTTCGCCGAGATCGAGACCGACCGGGGCCACGACGCGTTCCTGCTCGATGTCCCCGAGTTCTTCGAGATCGCCAGCGCGTTTCTCGATTCCGCCGGCAAGGCGCGCGGGCTTGCCCATGCGAAGGGAGACTGAGCCATGAGCATGCAGGGTGTGCTGCCGCTGAACGGCTTCACTGGCGGCGAGGTGCTGGCCTATCGGCCTGATCATCTGCTGGTCGCCGGCATGGTCGAGCGCGGCTCCAAGGTGCTCGACATCGGCTGCGGCGATGGCGATCTGCTGCAACTGCTGGAAAGCCGCGGCATCGACGGCCGCGGCATCGAGCTGTCCCGCGAGGGCGTCAACCATTGCGTCGCCAAGGGGCTCGCGGTCGTGCAGGGCGACGCCGATACGGATCTCGTCGATTATCCGGACGACGCGTTCGACTACGTGATTCTGTCGCAGACCCTGCAGGCGACGCGGCAGCCCAAGGTCGTGCTGGAGAACCTGCTGCGCATCGGCCGCCGCGCCATCGTCACCTTTCCGAATTTCGGCTTCTGGCGGCTGCGGCTGCAGTTGCTGGTCGGTGGCCACATGCCGCGCACCGACAATCTGCCCTTCACCTGGTACGACACGCCGAACATTCATTTCTGCACCATCAAGGACTTCGTGCAGCTCTGCGACGAGATCGGCGTCAAGATGGAGCGCGCCGTCGCCCTCGATAGTTACGGCCGTCCCCTGCGCGTCGCCATGCCCTGGTGGTTCTGGAACATGTTCGGCGAGCAGGGGGTGTTTCTGCTGAGCAGGGGTGAGCGGCGGTAGGGAACCGAGCGCAGCCCCGCGGCGCTGCCGAAGTTTGGTCCTCGCTCTCTCCCTACGTCATGGCCGGGCTTGTCCCGGCCATCCACGTCTTGCAGTATGACGACATGGCGAGCGGCTACGTGTATTTCATGACCAATCGTCCGAATGGCACGCTGTACGTCGGTGTGACCAGTGATCTCGTGCGCCGGGTGTATCAGCACCGATCTGGCCTCGTCGACGGCTTCACTACGCGATATGGTTTGAAGCGGCTCGTTTACTTCGAAGTCTTCGACGACATTCAGAGCGCGATCCAGCGCGAGCACAACATCAAGCATTGGTCACGTGCCTGGAAGGTCGGGCTGATCATTGCAACTAATCCAGATTGGGACGATCTCTTCGATACGATCACAATGTAAATCGTATTTGCGGAGCGACGTGGATGGCCGGGACAAGCCCACGGCTGTCCGGTTCAGCTTCCGCATATTGCGAGGCTCAACTGTTGTGGGTTTTTGG
>NZ_JBNPUE010000009.1:0-264778 GCF_051168015.1 Bradyrhizobium sp. HKCCYLRH3061 | reverse complement strand
ATTTGGCGATGCTCAAGACCGCAGAAGAATCCACGCCATGCACCATGTCCAGTCTGTCTGAACCGGACAGCCGTGGGTCAAGCCCGGCCATGACCGCCGGGGAGAGTGTCGGCTAATCCTGCAACAAAAAGGCCAGCGCCTGATCACACGGCGCTTCCACCTTCAGCGACAGCAGATCATCCGCGCGGGTGCGGCCGAGATTAACGGCGGCGATGGGGATGTTGCGGTCGGCGGCGGCGCGGACGAAGCGGAAGCCGGAATAGACCATCAGCGAGGTGCCGACGACGAGCATGGCGTCGGCCTGCTCGACATGCTCGCGCGCGGTGGCGACGACCTCGCGCGGCACTGTTTCGCCGAAGAACACGACGTCGGGCTTGAGGATGCCGCCGCAGGCCCGGCACGCGGGCACCGTGAACGTGGCGAAATCGACGCCCACGAGATCGGCATCGCCGTCGGGCGCATCGGCGGCGTCGTGCGCCAGCCAGTGCGGATTGGCGCCGGCCAGTTCGTCCTGGAAGTCGGCCCGCGACAGCATGGCGCCGCAGCCCATGCAACGGACGCGGTCGAGCCGGCCGTGCAGGTCGATGACGTTGCTGGTCCCGGCGGCCTGGTGCAGCCGGTCGACATTCTGCGTCACCAGCAGCGCGCAGCGGCCCTGCGCCTCCAGCCGCGCCAGCGCATGATGCGCGCCGTTCGGCTGGGCACGGCCGAAGCGGCGCCAGCCGACCATGCTGCGCGCCCAATAGCGCCGGCGCGTCTCGTCGCTGCCGACGAAGGCCTGGTAGGTTACCGGCGGCGTGCGCTTCCACTGCCCATCATTGTCGCGGTAATCGGGAATGCCGGAATTCGTGCTGCAGCCGGCGCCGGTGAGCACGACGATGCGGCGGTGGCTGTCGAGGAAGGATTTCAGCGCGGCGGGATCGACCATGACCTCGCAGATGTAGGTGGCCATGGCGGCCTGCGCCAGAGCGCCGCGACGCGGCGCTCTCGGTCTGAACCATTGCTCGTTCCCGGCCTTATCCCGTGGGAGGACCTGCCATGACACCACGCAACGGGCATGATCGCGGACTCCGGCCGCTCGACGGGCCGGCCGACGACGCTGACATGGACGACGAGCGCGACCTCGCCACCGGCGAGGGCGGCACGATCGAGGTGCCGCCGACCGACGACGACATCGCCAACGACGATTGACGCCGCTCAGGCCGGCGGCGGCACCGTCGCCAGCCAGTGCCGGGCGATGTCGGCGCGCGGCGCGATCCACGCCGCGCCGCTGCGGGCGATGTGCGCGAGGATGCGGTCGAGCGCGCCGATGCGGCCGGGGCGGCCGATCATGCGCAGATGCAGCCCGATCGACAGCATCTTTGGCGCGCTCGCGCCCTCGCGCACCAGCCAGTCAAAGGCGTCGATGACGTAGTCGGCGAAATCGGCGCCGCGGAAGCGCGAGCCGTTGAAGAACTGCATGTCGTTGCTGTCGAAGGCGTAGGGCAGCACCAGATGCGGCCGGCCGCAGACATCGACGTAATATGGCAGGTCGTCGTTGTAGGCATCGCTGTCGTAGAGGAAGCCGCCCTGCTCGACCAGCAGCCGCCGCGTGTTCGGCGAGCTCGCCGAGCGCGTGTGCCAGCCGAGCGGGGGCTGGCCGGCGACGCGCTGGATCGTCTCCACCGTGCGCGCGATCACGCGGCGCTCCTCGGTCTCGCCCATGCCGGCGTGGCTCTGCCAGCGCCAGCCATGCGCCGAGACCTCATGGCCGCGCGCCACCGCATCGCGGGCGAGTTGCGGCGAGCGCTCCACCGCGCGGCCGCAGGCGCTGACGGTGACCTTGACGCCGTGCGCGTCGAACAGGTCCATGAGCCGCCACCAGCCCACGCGCGTGCCATATTCGAAATGGCTGTCGATGCAGGGGTCGGGGCCGTCGAGCCGGTGCACGACCTCGTAGATCGCCTCGTTGCTCGTATCGCCGTCGCACACCGAGAATTCAGAGCCCTCCTCGAAATTCACCACCAGCGACACCGCGACGCGTGCGTCGTCGGGCCAACGCGGATGCGGCGGCCTGCCGGCATAGCCGGTGAGATCGCGGCGGAAGGCGGGCTGTGAGGTCATCGTGTCAATCCGCGGTTCCGGCCATGCGGTGCAGGCCGACCAGGCGATCGCTGATCAGCAGCAGCACGAGCGTGCCGGCGAGAATGAGGGTGGAGAGCGCAGCCAAGGTCGGATCGGGCGCCTCCTCGATATATTGCAGCATGCGGATCGGCAGGGTTTTCGAACGCACGTCGGTGAGGAAGATCGAGACCGGATAGTTGTCGAACGAGGCGAGCAGGCTGAACAGCCCTGCGATCAGGAACGACGGCGCCAGCGCCGGCACCATCACGCGCAGAACGCTGCCGGCATAGGTGCAGCCAAGCGTACGCGCCGCCTCGATCAGGGTGAAGTCGAACCGCGACAAGCCGGCAATCATGGTGCGCGCTACGTAGGGCAGCGTCACCACGAGATGGGCCACCAGCAGCGCGCTCCAGGTCGCGGTGAAGCCGACCATGCGGAAATATTGCAGCAGCGCGATGCCGAGCACGAGGCCGGGCATCATCAGCGGCGACACCAGCAGCGTGCCCAGCGCGGTCGCGCCGGGCAGCCTGCCGCGCGCGATGGCGATGGCGGCGAGCGTGCCGGCGACCATCGACAGCGCGGTCGACAGCACAGCGATCTGCAGCGACAGGACCAGCGACGGCCAGAAGCCGTCGAGCCGGCCGATGCGGCCATACCAGCGCAGCGACGCGCCCGACAGCGGCAGATCGAACACCGGTGTCGGCGAGAACGAGGCGGCGGCGATCACGACCAGCGGCAGCAGCAGGAACAGTGCGAGGCCGATCGCGAGCACCCAGCAGATGATGATGGCGAGGCGCGACATCATTTCGGCTCCCGGGACAGCATCGTACTGAGCGCGACGACGACGATTGCGATCGCCAGCAACACGACGCCGGCGGCAGCGCCGAAACCGGGCTCGCGCGCCAGCAGATACGCCTTGGCGATGGTGGTGGCGAGCGTCGGATATTTCTCGCCGATGAGCAGCGTCGGCACCACATAGGCCGACACCGACAGCGAGAACACCAGCGCCACGCCGGCGATGATGCCCGGCAGGGTCAGCGGCAGGATGACGTGAAAGAACACGACCAGCGGCGAGGCGCCGAGCGTGGCCGCGGCTTCAGCGTAGCGGCCGTCGAGCTGCGCCACGACGGCGTAGATCGGCAGCACCATGAACGGCAGGAAGATGTTGACGGCACCGACCATCAGCGCGGTCTGGGTGAAGATCATGCGGATCGGATCCTCGATGATCCCCATTGCGATCAGCACCGTGTTGATGAGGCCGTCGCTGCGCAACAGGATGGTCCAGGCGAAGGCCTTGACGATGACCGAGGCGGCGAGCGGCAGGAACAGCGTGGCCAGCAGGATCGAGCGCAGCGGCCCACGTGCGCGGGCCAGCGCGAAGGCCGCGGGATAGGAGATGAGAAATGCGATCAGCGTCGTCAGCAGGCCGAGCCGCAGCGAATTCCAGATGATTCCGAGATAATAAGGCGTACCGAGCAGCCTCGTGTAGTTCGCCGGCGTGATGGCGCCGTTGGCGTCGAGCACGCTGACGCCGAGCAGCAGCGCCAGCGGCAGCACGAACACCAGTGCCGTTATCAGCAGCGATGGCGCGACGAAGCCGAACGCCGCGAGCCGCTCGCGATCCGGCGCGGTCTTGACGATGGGCGCGGTCAGCACGGCGTCGGTCATGGTCAGGTCTCGGCGGCGAAGGCGAAGGTTTCGGCGACGGGCCACGCGAAGCGGACCTCGTCGTGCACGCGCGGCACCTCGGCCTCGCGCCCCGACAGCTCGGCGAGCAGGCTCGCGCCGGCGCCGGCATCGACGTCCACGAGGGTCCGCGAGCCCTGGAACACGACCGACCGAACGCGGCCGGCCGCGGAGTTGGCGCCCTCTCCAACGCCGAGCCGCAGCTGCTCCGGCCGCGTCACCACGATCACCGAGGCCCCGGGCTGGAACGCGCCGCGCGCCGACAGACGGCCGACCGGCGTGACGACTTCCACCGTGCCGTCCTGCGCGCCGACCACCTGGCCGGCGATGCGCGTCGACAGCCCTACGAAGTTGAGCGCGAACAGGCTGGCCGGCCGGGCATAAAGCTCGCGCGGCTCGGCGAGCTGCTCGATGCGGCCCTTGTTCATGACCGCGACGCGGTCCGACATGGTCAGCGCCTCGTCCTGGTCGTGGGTGACGAAGATCGCGGTTGCCTTGACCTCCTGCAGCAGCCGGCGCAGCTCGACCTGCATCTCCTCGCGCAGCTTGCGGTCGAGCGCCGACAGCGCTTCGTCGAACAGCAGCACATCCGGCTCGACCGCGATGGCGCGCGCCAGCGCGACGCGCTGCTGCTGGCCGCCCGACAGCGCCGAGATGCGGCGGCTGCCGAGATGGCCGAGCTTGACCAGCGACAGCGCGCGCTCCACCGCACGATCGATCTCGGCCTTGGGCGCGCCGCGCACCTTCAGGCCGAAGGCGACATTGCCGGCAACGGTGAGATGCGGAAACAGCGCATAGCTCTGGAACACGACGCCGACATTGCGCCGGTGCGGCGGCACATGGGTGACGTCGCGCCCCGCGAGCGCGATCGTCCCGGCGTCGGGCGGTGCAAGGCCGGCGATCGCGCGCAGCAAGGTGGTCTTGCCGCAGCCGGACGGGCCGAGCAGGGTCACCAGCTCGCCGCGGCGGATCGTGAGATCGACGCGATCGAGCACGGTCGCGGCGCCAAACCGCTTGGAGACCCCGCTGATGACGAGATGCGGCGCGCCGGTCATGTCATCTCCTTGCTCCAGCGATCGACCCAGCCGGCGCGGTTCTTGGCGATGAACGCCCAGTCGGGCGCGAACAATGTCGCGGGATCGGGATAGCCTGAAGGCAGCGGCGTGGCCTGGTTGGTCGGCGCGATGAAGGCGGTCTTGGCGAGAATGCTCTGCGCCTCCGGGCTGAGGTAGAAGTCGATCACGGCGTCGGCGAGATCGCCGGCCGGCGCGCCGGTCACCTTGGCGATGCCCGACGGCATCGAGAAGCCGCCATCCTTGGGGATCGCGAGATCGACCGGCGAACCGTCGGCCTTGCGGATCAAGGTGTAGGCCGAGAACTGGCCGCCGATCATCCAGGCCTCGCCCTGCTCGAGCAGATTGATGGCCTGCGGCGCGTTGGTATAGACGTTCAGCAGGTTGGCCTTCAGAGTCTTGATCTTCTTGAAGCCGGCGTCGATCTCGTACTGCGCCTCCTTGTAGGGCTTGCCGGTCTCGAGATGCGCGGCGGCGAGCAAGGTCCAGAACCCTTCGGTGTTGGACAGCGACGGCACGACGATCTTGGAGTCGTATTTCGCGTCCCACAGCTCGGCCCAGCTGCCAGGTGCCGTCTTCATGCGCCTGGTGGAATAGGCGATGCCGGCCCACGGCTTCTGATAGTTGGCCCACATGCCGTCCTGGTGCACGGCATCGCCGACAAGCTTGCCGAGATTGGGAATCGCCGACGACGACATCTTGGTGATCAGACCTTCGGCCGCGGCCGGCAGCATCACCGGGTCGTCCATGATCACCACCGAGATCTTCGGGCTGGCCTTGTCGGCCTGCATCTTCTGCAGGTTGGTCAGCGAGTTGGTGCCCTCGTACAGCACCTTGCAGTCGAGCTTCTTCTCCAGCACCGGAAACAGGTCGGAGTTGAAATATTTGGCGGCGCCGGCGGGACCGCCGATCACGATCTCTTTCGGGGCGGCGCGCACCAAAGCGGGCGCGGCGAAGGTGGCGGCGAAGGCCGCACCGGTCTTGAGGAGGCTGCGGCGGGAGAAGGGGTGCATGAGAGGATCCCGTGTGAGCTGTCGCGTGGCGTGTCACCCAGGATCAGCAAGCGCCGTGCCAAATGTGCACATTTCTTGATTCGGTAATGAGATCAGCGTTCTGGGCTATCTCTCGATCCTAGCCTTGCCCGGCTGCGGGCAGAATGTGCACATTTTTTGGAGGTGACGTGCCGCGCCTTTGGGCCTAGCAGTTCGCCATGGCGATGCGAGCGCAGCGAATCGGGAAGGCCAATCCCGCCGAGGACGAGGCGGTGTATCAGGCCATCCTGCGCGCGCTGCTGGAAGGCAAGCTGAGGGCCGGCACCAAGCTCGCCGAGACGCCGCTGGCTGACATCTTCGGCGTGTCGCGCGAGCGCATCCGAAAAGTTTTGCACCGGCTCGGCGCCGAGCGGCGGCTGGAGATGATCCCGAACCGTGGCGCACGGGTGCCGCGGCCGACGCTCGATGATGTCAGGCGAGTCTATGAGGCGCATCGCGTCCTCGAGGCCGGCGTGCTCAGCCAGCTGGTGCTGCGGGTCGATGATCTCCTGCTCGCCCGGCTCGATGCGCATCTGGCGGAGGAGCGCGCGGCGGCACAGCGCGGCGATCGCGCGACCTCGGTGCGGCTGTCTGGCGCCTTCCACGTCCATCTCGTCGACTCCATCGGCAATCCCGAGCTGTCGCGCATGCTCGGCGATCTGCTCAGCCGCTCCTCGGTGATGGTGTCGGTGTACGAGCCGGCGGCGCAGTCGATCTGCGCGGTCGACGAGCACGGCGCGATCGTCACGGCGCTGCGCGACCGCGACCTGATGCGCGCGATCGCGGTGTCGCGCGAGCACTTCCTGCATGTCGAGGGCCGGCTGCGGCTCGACCAGGACGCGGCGACGCCCACCCAGGATCTCGCCGCGGTGTTTGCCGGACGACGGCCGCTGCGCGGCAAGCGGCGCTCGGCCTAGCCGTGCCGGCAAACGCTACTTCGTGGTCAGCGCCGTCACCGGATGCCAATGATGATCCGGCCGCGTGCCTGCCAGGGGCCTGCAGCGCGCGATCATGGACTCGGCGGAGCGATCGCCGGGCTTGAGCGCGAGGACAGCTTCGAAGGCCGCGCTGGCAGCCGCAAAGTCCTGCGCGCGATAGTCACGCAGTCCGCGCGCGTAGTGCGCGATCCAGCGCATGTCCTGCGCGGCGACATTCTCCGCAAGCCCGACCAGTTCGTGGACGCGCAGGCCCTCCTCGCGGCCATAGACGGCGATGCGGTCGATCTCGCGGGTGAGAAACGCCTCGCCCGCCAGCCGCACGGTGTCCTCGCCGATCAGGATGTCCGTGCCGTAGACCTTGTTGGCGCCCTCGAGTCGGCTCGCGACGTTCACGGCATCGCCGATCACCGTATAGTTGAGACGCAGTTCGGAGCCGATGTTGCCGACCAGCATGGGACCGGAGTTGATGCCGATGCGGATCGCGAGCGGCCGGCCGTCATCGTCGCACAGGCCGCTGGCCGCGACCGCGTCCCGGCATGCCAGCGCGGCGCGGCAGCACAGACCCGCATGATCCGGCTGCGCGGCCGGCGCGCCCCAGAACGCCATCACGGCATCGCCGATGAACTTGTCGATGGTGCCGCCGTGATCGACGATGACGGTCGAGATCAGATCGAGATGGCGCGACAGCAGCGGCACGACGCGGTCGCCCATGCGCTCCGACAGGCCGGTGAAGCCGGCGATGTCGATGAACATGACGCTGAGCTCCTGGACATGACCGCCCGGCCTGGCATCGACGCCCTGTCGCAGCAATTGCCGGACGAGATCGGCGGGAATGAACTTGCGGAACGACGACAGGCCGCCGGCCATCTCGGCGATGGCGCCGGACAGACTCGCGATCTCGCGCAGCCGCGACGGATGGCGGCGCACCTGCTCGAGCGCGAAGGCCTCGACGTGACGCAGTTCGGCCACCACGCGCCCGAGCGGCGCGGCGATCACGACACGCGCCAGCGCGGCGGAAACCAGCGCCGCGAGCACGGCGCCGATGCCGAGACCGACGATCACGCGCCGCAGCGCCGCGTCGACCGGACCGAGAAATTCCGCTTCCGGAATCACCGTGACCAGCGACCAGCCGGGAAACGGCAGCGCCGTGCGCGCGACCTCGAAGGCGCCGCCGCCCGATTGCACGCGGCCGCGCCAGGCCTCGTCGCCTGCGGGCGAGGACCGCATCGCCTGCTGCGCGACCGGCAGCAGCGGCTGGCGGCCCTGCCCGGCATTGACCTCGTCGGCGGTCTCATCGGGCGCCGCGACCACGCCGCCGTCATGCGCCAGGATGAAGGCGCTGCCGGTGCGGCCGACCTGGAGCTGGGCGAGAAAGCGCGAGATGCGCGCGTGCTCGATGATGATGGCGAGCACGCCCTGCCGCTCCTGATAGACATCGATAGGCCCCGCCAGCGCGATCGCGGGACGGTCACCGCCGGGATGCACGTCGACGCTGAACCAGCGCGGCTCGTCCGCGGCGAGGCTCTCCTTGAACCAGGGCTGGTCGGCGACCTTGAAACGGGTCGGCTCGAAGCGGCGCGCCGCGAACTCGATATCGCCGGGCACGACATCGTATTCATCGACGCGGCGCTGGCCGGGATGATCGGTCAGTGAGATCTCCATCATCTCCAGGCGCCGGTCGCCGAGCTTGTGGGCGGCGAAGAACGAGCCGTCGGGCCAGCCGAACGCCGCCGATGAGATCGTCGCCTGCGACTGCAGCTGCGACAGGAACACGAATTCGCGCTTGTCCGCCTCGCGGGTGTCGAGCACGTTCTGCAGGAACAGCGTGCGGATGGCGGTGTGCGCCGCGCGCGCCTCGCTGACGATCGCGCTCACCTCCTTGCGCACGGCGCTCGCGATCTGCGCATTGATGGTGCTGGCGAGCTGACGGCTGATCGCCTCCGAGGTGCGCCACCACAACAGGCTCGAGGCCAGCGCCGTCAGCAGGATCGCGGTCAGCACCAGCGCCGACACGGCGAAGCGGATGCTGACGGTCAACCGCTCGCCGGCGGCGTCTCGGCGCGGCACTCGGCTGTTTTCGCTCGCCATCATCGCAGGTCGATCTCCGATCGGACCGATCGGCGCGCGGGGCTGCGCCCGACGGGGAGCCGCCAGACTGCGCTCTCATGACGTGCGCCACCAATGCCGGCTGGCTAAGTCGATGATGCCTGCAAAGCATTGGCACTTCGAACCCGCCTGCGTTCGATTGGACGCAGCTCCGAAGCACGCAAGACCGCTCACAGGGTCGTGAGCGGAATCGCCGCGTAACATTCTCGTGGCTGCGGGCGAAGGAGAGATGCGCGTCGCCAAGCGAGCGACGCAGAACACCGAGAGGAATTGTCATGTCCGCCAAGAGAACCGTCACCACGCTGGCGCTCGCCGGCGCCGTCAGCACCGCGCTCGCAAGCCTCGCAATGGCCGGGCCACTGACGAAGGCCGAAGCGGAAGCCGCAATGGCCGCCAAGAAGGAGAAATGCTTCGGCGTTGCCCTGAAGGGCCAGAACGATTGCGCCGCCGGTCCCGGCACGACCTGCCAGGGCACCTCCACGATCGACTTCCAGGGCAACGCGTGGAAATTCGTCCAGGGCGGCACCTGCACCAGCATCGACGTACCCGGCGGCCGCAAGGGCTCGCTGAAGCCGATCTGATCGCTCTCGTTCACCCCAAGCGGAAAGCGGAGACGCAGCATGAGCACCGATGCCCCCCCTGCACCGTGCCCCACCATGCCGCTTCGCTTTCCGCCACCTCTCGGCGGCGTCGCCGGGACCAGCTTCAAGCCGTCGCACCTGACCGCCATCCTGGCCGAGGCGCCGCAGCGCGGCTTCTTCGAGGTCCATGCCGAGAACTACATGGGCGCCGGCGGGCCGCCGCATCGTCAGCTCGAGGCGATCCGCAGGGATCATCCGCTGTCGATCCACGGCGTCTGCATGTCGATCGGCGGCCCGCAGCCGCTCGATCGCGACCACCTCGCGCGCTTCCGCAAGCTCGTCGCCCGCTATCAGCCAAGCCTGGTCTCCGAGCATCTGGCGTGGTCGACGCACGATACGACGTTCTTCAACGACCTGCTGCCGTTGCCCTACACGACCGCCACGCTGGCACGGGTCTGCGACCATATCGACGAGGTGCAGAGCGCGATCCGGCGGCCGATCCTGCTGGAAAATCCGTCGACCTACGTCGCCTTTCACGACTCGACGATGAGCGAGACCGACTTCATCCGCGCCATCGTCCGCGGCACCGGCTGCGGGCTCCTGCTCGACCTCAACAACGTGTTCGTCTCCGCGATCAATCATGGCTTCTCGCCACAGGATTATCTGGCCGACTTTCCGCTCGCCGCTGTCGGCGAGATCCATCTCGCCGGTCACGCCGTGCAGGCCGACGATGAAGGTGACCCGCTACTGATCGACAGCCATGACGGCCCCGTCGCCTACGATGTGTGGGCCCTGTTCGCCAGCGTGATCGCGCGCAACGGTCCGATGCCAACGCTGATCGAATGGGACAGCAACATTCCGGACTGGCCGGTGCTGAAGGCAGAAGCCGCGGCCGCGCAGACGATTCTCGATGACCACGCTCCCGGCTGCTCGCAGGAGGTGCGCGATGCCGCAGCCTGAGCAGGTTTCCGGCTACGCCGCCCAGTTCGCCGCGGCGCTGCTGACGCCGGATCGCGCGACGCCTGTCGCCGTCAGGGGTCCGCTGGCCAAGGCGGCCGGGCGTCGGTTCAACGTCTACCGCAACAACGTCACGGTCAGCCTGATCGAGTCGCTCATCGCGATCTATCCGGCGGTGCAGCGCATCACCGGCCCCGACTTCTTCCGCGCGATGGCGCGGGCGCATGTGCGCGAAACGCCGCCGGCGTCGCCGCTGCTCTTTGACTATGGACGCGACTTCCCCGCCTTCATTGCAGCGTACGAGCACGCCCGAACGATGCCGTTCCTGACGGACGTCGCACAGATCGAGCGGGCCTGGCTCGACGCCTATCACGCGGCAGACGCCGCGCCGCTCGACGGCGCCACGCTGGCGACGGTGCCGCCCGAGCGGCTGCCCATGCTGCGCTTCGCCGCTCATCCCGCCACCCGCATCGTGCGCTCGGATTTCGCGGCGGTCACGATCTTCTCGGCCAACCGCGGCGATGCCCCGGTGTCGCGCATTGATGGCTCGGTTCCGGAGGACGCGCTGATCACGCGGCCCGCGCTCGACGTCGTCGTGCGTCACCTGCCACGAGGCGGCGCGATCTTCGCGAGCCTGCTGGTCGCGCGGCAGCCGCTCGACGTCGCTGCGGAAGCCGCGTTCGAGGCCGCGCCGGAGTTCGATCTCGCCGCCAACGTAGCCGGCCTGATCGAGGCCGGCGCCTTCACGGACATCACTTTCGAGGACGCATGATGACGACGGACCACTCCATGGCGCCGACCCCGACGCTGTCGTTGCCTTCCCTCGTCGGCCAAGCCGTGCGGCTGCTGCAGAGCGCGACCCCGCTCACCCTGGTCCAGCTCGTCACTCGCATTGCGCTCGCCGTGCCGTTCTGGCGCTCGGGCATTCTCAAATGGGACGGCTTTCTCAGGCTGAGCGACACCGCCGTGACCCTGTTCAGCGACGAGTTCATGCTGCATCTACCCGGCGGGCCATATCACTTTCCCATGCCGACGGTGATGGCGTTCCTGTCGGGCTGCGGCGAGGTCGGCTTCCCCGTCCTGCTCATTCTCGGCCTCGGCACCCGCTTCGCGGCGCTCGGCCTGCTGTTCATGACGTGCATCGTCGAGCTCACAGTGCCCGACGGCTGGCCGATCCATCTGACCTGGGCGGCGATGGCGCTGGGCCTCATCGCCCATGGCGGCGGAAAGATCTCGCTCGATCACGTTCTCGGCGGGCTGTTCGGCGGCGCGCACCAGGGCAGCGCCAGCCGTGGCATGTAGTAGCCGCGCCACTCGCAGACCTCCTCGGGCCCCCTGCGCTTGAGCGCCATCTTGACCGGCTCGGCCTGGCTGATGCCGACATGGAGCGCGAGCAGCGCCGCGCCGATCGGATAGGCGAAGCGGGAGAAGCGCAGGTCCGACAGACGATCGAGCAGGACCATGCCGGCGATGATGATCAGGGGATCGGTGAAGACGAAGTACTCGACCTTCAGCCCGCGGCGGACGCCGAGCGTGTCGATGCCGATGGCCGCCAGCATCAGGAGGACGGCCTGGATGGCCGCCTGCCGCTCACCGCGGCGCCAGGCGATGACGATGCCGGGGATGACCAGCCAGGTCAGGAACACCGCGGGGCGGGCCGACGATTGCAGCACGAAGGTGTAGCGCCGGATGACCCCCAGCACCCCCGATAGCAGCAGGCCGACTGCCCCGGCGAGGCTGCCGGCGGCCTCGGGCGCGTCGATATAGGTGATCATCTTCTCGAGAGGATTGAGCACGACCACGACATCGTTGATGTCGTAGCTCAGCTTCAGTGCCAGCACGCCGAGGCTTGTGCCGGCCACCGCCGCCAGCAGTGCCGCGACAGTCTCGGCCGCGCTCACCCGCCACCGCCACGCGAAGCCGACCATGCAGGCCGCGACCACGCCGAGCAGCGCGAACTGATAGATGCCGAAGCGGCCGAACAGTATCGGCTTGAGCCCGGCAGCCGTTGCATTGACAGGATCGAAGCCGGCGGCGATCAGCGGCCAGGCGGCGATCGCGGCGACGATTGCCGCCACGGCTGCAACTATGACGGCCGCCCACGCGCGCGAGCTTTGCCAGAACGCCACGCTTGCGCTCGCCGCCGTCCCGAACGGCAACACCAGCACAGGAATGGCGGCGATCAGCAGGATCGCATGCACCTTGTTCTCCAGGCCGAGCATGCAGAGCAGCGCGGCGAGTCCGACGGCGAGCGGCCGCGCCAGGCTGGCGCGGCGCGCCACAGCGATCAGGATCATCAGCGCGAGGATGCAGAACGACGCCGCGATCATCTCGCTGCGCAGGATGCGCAGATGCATCTGCACGCCGCCGGAGAAGGCGAAGGCGGTGACGGCGAGCATGGCGATGCGCCAATCGGACACCAGCCGGCGCGCGGCCCAGGCAAAGGCGAGGATGATGCCGGCGGCCGTCAGCAGCGCGGCGACGCGTCCGGCATGGACGGCGCTGGTCATCGCCGCGTCGAAAGCGGCGCGGTCGGCGGGGATCGCCGACAATGTCCAGGCGTCGAGCAGGCCGATCCGGTGCAGCAGCGCGAACCAGGTCTCGACCGAGAGGATGGTGAGATAGGCCGGGTGATCGAAGAACACCTGCGCGCCGCCGTCGTTCATGGCGAGCGCATTGTAGATCACCATGAAGTCCATGTCGGCGTTGCGCCAATAGACCGTGAAATAGCCGACGAGAAGGAACGACACGAATGACAGCAGCAATGCGACGGCAACGCCGCCGCGCCAGCCGAACGGGGTCAGGCGATCGAGCGCGTCGCGGCCCGGCATGTCCTTTGTCGCGCAGTTCTGGCGGGCATCGTGGGAAGGGCCGTCACCGCCGATCACAAGCGGCTCCGGCGGAAACTCCGATGAAGCGCATCGGCGCCACCTGGCAAGCGTGGTCCGCGCGCGCACGCCATCCTCAGATCGCCTTGATCTTGAAGAACGCGAACACGACCATCTTCAGCAGCATCCAGCCGTGGCGAAAGCGGGAGATCTGGGTTTCGCCATAGCTGCGCGCGGCGTAGCGGATCGGCAGGTCGATCGATTTCAGGTTCAGCTTCGAGGCGCCGAAGATCAGGTCGAAATCGCCGAACGGATCGAAATCGCCGAAATAGGCCTTGCCGGCCTTGAGCCTGACATAGTCGCTGCGGCGGAGCACCTTGGTGCCGCAGAGCGTATCGGTGTAGCGCTGATTCAGGAGCCACGAGAACAGGTAGGAGAAGGTCTTGTTGGCGATGAGGTTGAGGAAGCGCATCGCGCCCTCGTCCATCGGATAGACCAGGCGCGAGCCGTTGATGAACTCGCCCTTGCCGGAACGCAGCGCCTCGAAGAATTTCGGCAATTGCTCCGGCGGCATGGTGAGGTCGGCATCGAGGATCATCAGCACGTCGCCGCGCGCGGCGTCGAACGCGGTGAACACCGCGTCGGCCTTGCCCTTGCCGGGCTGGCGCATCAGCTTGATGTCGTGATCGGGGAACGCCGCTCGCACCCGCTCCATCTCCTCATAGGTGCCGTCCTGGCTGTGGCCCTCGATGAAGATGATCTCGATGTCGTTGCAGAACGTGGCGATGCGCCGGACCGCCGGCTCGATGTTGCCGCGCTCGTTGCGCGCCGGGATCACCACCGTCGCCGAGCGGACGTCGTCGCTGACGCAGCGCATCGATCGCGATACCAGATAATGTCGCAGCGCCAGCGCGCGCAGGCCCGGCAGCACGCTGAGGAAGCGATTGGCGAAGCGGCCGAGGCCGTAGAGCCGGAGCGGCGACAGCACGCGCTGCTCCGATTTGACGGGATCGAAATCGGCCAGGTGCGCCAGGCTGCGCAGGTCGGCCGGCGACAGCACGTTCTGCTCCGGCTGCGGCATCCGCAGGCCCAGTGCTTCCGCAGCCTTCAGCAGCGGATACCAGAGGTGCGAGAAGTAGCCGATGACGAGTCGCGTCTCGCGCGTGCACAACGGGTGCAACTGCGCGATGAACTGCTGGCAGTCGTCGAGCGAGCCGATGGTGTCGAGCACCAGGATGACATCGAACGGGCCGGTGGCGGCGGCGAGCGTGGCCGGATCCTCCGCGTCGCCCAGAATGAAGGTCAGCTCGGGATGCCGGCTGCGAGCGATCGCGATCTGCTTTTCGCTGAAGTCGATGCCGACGCCGTAGGACGGCGCGAGCGAGGCCAGCGTATCGCCGAGGCCGCAGCCGATCTCCAGCACGCGGCTGCCCGGCGGAATCAGGAAGCGCAGATAGCACGCATCCTCGCCGTGAAAGAACGCCGCCTTGTCGCGCCAGTCGGCGCGCGCATCGGCGAAATGGTTGGCATGGTCGAGGATGGCCGCCTTGCGCGGCGACAGCGCCTTCGTTGCCGGCGACAGGGTTGCGGCAACCTGCGGCCGCTCGCGTTCGTCCTGCCGGACCGCCTCGTCCAACTCCGCCACCTGATACCACCCCCGCTAGGAACTACGTCCTTCTAGGCCAGCCCGGTTGGGCGGAGTCAAGGCGGTGGCAGAGAAGTCCTCCGCTCTGTTGGCATCGTGACGCCCCGGCTCTGACGCGCGACGGAAACGAGCAGACATCCGCCGGCCACAATGAGGCCCGCGCGATCGTTCGCGCCGCATGCGTCCGATCTTTGCTTCTCATTCGCGCTCGCAACTAAGCGGGCGCGGGAAGACCGGCGACGCGGGACCGTCGTCGCGAGATTGGCGCCGGCGCCAGCGGCTGGAGCGCCGGCGCGCCGGCCTGCGCGGGGGCACGGAAGCACCTGACAAGTCCGCAGTCGCGGCTCCCCCCTCCTATCAACACAGCGATGCACCGCGATCGAGACATGCCGCCGCGCTCACCGCCCGCAGCAGAACTTGTATTTCTTGCCGCTACCGCACGGGCATGGATCATTGCGGCCGACCTTCGCGGTGGCAGCCGCCCGCTTCGACTCCGTGACGGCGGCGCGCGCGTCACCCTCGACGAAGCGCCAGGCGCCGTCGTCGTCGCGGCGAAACTGTGAGACCTCGTGGTGCTCGATGATCTTGCCGTCTTCGCGATAGCTGGCGACGAAGCTGACGACGCCATCGGCGTCGCCGGGCTGGCCGCGGACCGACGAGACGATGCGCAGGCCGAGCCAGGTCGCGCGCGTCGCCCAATTCTTCGCCGCGACAGGGTCGAACGCAGCACGCCTGTCGGACGCGAGCGTCGCTTCGATGTAGCCGATGTCGCCGCGCGTATAGGCCGTGTAGCGCGAGCGCATCAGCGCCTCGGCGGTGGGCGGCATCGCGTCGCCAAGCAGATAGGGACCGCAACAGCGGTCGAAGGGAAGCTGTGATCCGCAGGGACATGGCATGAGGTGACGTGGGTGCTCCGATCCCGAAATGACATCATAGTGCGATCGAGAAGCGCCGGCACGTCTTCGTTCGATCAGTGAACAGAAGTATGCCTCACGCGGCGGTTGTGACTCCAAAGACGCAGGTTGCCAGCGTTCACCACTGCCGCTGCCGCCACACGCGCCGCGCGGTTTCGAAACCGGCGAATCCGTGTTAACCATTGGTTTAGAACATGGGTGTTGGGCGCACGGCTGACCGGCCCGGCCCCGCGCGGACCAGAACCTTCCGGGCGCCGCCTCATTACGTGGCGCTTGTGACCGCAAGCCCTCCGCATCATCGGCGGACCAGGGCGCGGGAGACGCCAACGATTTCTTCGCGCGACGCCAGCCCGGCCGCAAGAACGAAGGCCCGCTTCGAGGCGGGCCGCTGCCCGATTCCCGATCAGACGTGCACCCGATGCCGGCGCGGTCAGCGCTGCGTGCAAACGCAGCGTCGCGCCCATCACCACCGATTGGAGCAGCCCCGATGGCTGATGAGTCCGTAGTCGCATCCATCATTCCCTGGCGAGAGCCGAAGACGGCCAAGCCGCGTCCGAAGCGCGCCAAGGTCGTCAAGCCACGCCCGCGGCCCCGAGCCGACAAGGCCGAGAAAGCCAAGATGGCGGCGCTCGACGACGAGATGCTCGCGTCCGAGACGCTGATCATGCCGGACTTCCTGGACTACGTGAACGAGCCGGCGAAAGCTCCGGCCGTTGCCGAGGCGTCGCGCACGGGGGCGGCTGCCAGCGCGGCCGCCGCGGCGATCCCGGCCGCAGCGCCGCCGGCCACGATACCGCCGCGCGATGCGCCGGCCGCGACCGAGGCCGAGGTCGTGCAGGCCGCCGCGCCGATCACGCCGACGAAGCCCGCGCGCGCTGGCATCACCGCCTCGTCGGTCCTGCTGCAACTGGCCGCACTGGCGCTGGCCGCGGTCGGCATGGCCATGAACGGCTGGTTCGCCCATTCGCTCGGCTCGAACAGCACCGCGGGCAATATGTTCCTGGCTGTCGGCGTCACCGCCGACCTCGTCGCGCTGGTGATGCCGACCTGCGCCGCGCGGCTGTGGCAGGCGCGCCACCGCGCCTCGGCACTGACCGGCTGGGCGGTGTGGCTGATGACCTTCGTGTTCGCGGTCACCGCCGGCATCGGCTTCGCCTCCACCAACATCAGCGACGTCACCTTGGCGCGCGCCTCGCGCGTGACGCCCGCGGTGCAGGCGGCGCAGACCGCGCTCGCCGACGCCATGACCGCGCGCGACCGCGAGTGCAAGGGCGGCGTCGGCAAGTTCTGCCGCGAGCGCGAGGCCGCCGTTGCCGAGCGCCGGCTGGCGCTGGACGCGGCGATGTCCACGGTCAGCCAGACCGCCGATCCGCAGACTGAGGCCGCGATCAAGCTGGTGGCGTGGGTGTCGCGCGGCGTGGTGAAGCCCTCCGCCGACGACTTCGTCATGCTCCGCCTGATCCTGCTGGCGCTCCTGCCGCAGATCGGCGGCATCCTGCTGATGGTCGGGCGAAGGGTGTGAGAGTTCCTTGTCGCCGCCGGCGATTGTTTCGCCGGGGTCGGCTCAGCGCCTGCTGCGGCCGCGCGAACGCTGCGGACGATGCGCGGCGCGCCACGCGCTCTCGAGCACGCTGCGCAGGCGAGCGGCGTCGACGTCGGCGAGCGACACGGTGGTCCAGCCCTGATCACCCCATTTGTTGGGGACCCGGCGAAACACGCCGGGCTGCAGGCCGGCATGGTGCTCCTGCTCGTCGGGCGAGAGCAGGACATTGGCGGATGCGCCATCGGCGGCGAGGGTCGCGAAGGTCCGGTGCAGCTTGAACGCGGTGCGATCGAAGTGAGGCGCCTCGGTCGCTCCGGCAAACGACAGAGCGAGGCTGCGAAATTCGTCACCGGTCATCTCGACGCGCCTCTTGCGATCGTATTCGAAGGATATGACTAGCACCGGCCAGCGCGGTCCGCCATGCGGTGTCCCCGCCGCCCTGCACGCGAACGTGAAGACCGCCACCCCAAGCCCTTGATGCACGTCAAAACTAAACGCCATCGTTTCTATATGGCTTGTCGCAGGATGCGATCAAAGGAGAGCAAGACATGGCGGCACAGAGCACGATGCAGGTTTACTTGAACTGGGCCAGGGAGCGCCTCCATGAGATGGATGCAGCGCTGGAGTCGCTCGGCGTCAAGGCAGCCGAGGCCGAAGCAGCATCCAAAGTGAAGACCGACGAGATCATGGCGGACCTGAAGAAGCGCCGCAGCGATCTCGAGGCCCTGCTCAAGACGCAAGCCGAGGCCGGCGAAGCCGCGCTGGCCAGCGCGAAGACGGAACTGGACGCGCACTGGGCCGGATTCGAGGCGCAGATGAGTGCCTATTTCGAAGCGGCCGGCAGGCAGGCCGCGCAGCAGCAGGCGACCTTCAAGGACATTGCCGCCGCCCAGGCCAAGGCTTGGCGCGAGTCGGCCGACAGGTTTCGCGAGGCCGCGACCAAGGTGACGACGGCCGGCACCACCGATCTCGACGCCGTGCTGAAGCAGCTCAAATCCGACGCGTCGGCGGCCGGCGCTCATCTCGAGAAGCTGAAACAGACGGGCAGCGAGTCCTGGTCGGTGCTCAGTGCCGCCCTGAGCGAATCCCGCAAGGCGTTCGATCAGGCCAATCAGGCGGCCTGGAATGCGTTGAAGGGGCCGGGCGCGAAGAGCTGAGGGCAAGCCCGCGACAGCGACAAGGCAACGACCGTTGGGGACTGAGTTCAGTTCCCGTTCGGTCGATTCCGTTGCGGGGCGCCGCTCACGCCCGGACTGATCGCGAGCGTGGTGCCGGCGGCACCTCCGGCCTCATAGGCGGCCGTCGACACCATCCGGCTCGTGCTGCGCGCCGACCGCAGCTTCAGGTCGAGCTTGTCGAACTCGGCATCGACCACCGAGGTCTTGAGCACGACCAGGCCGCGGCCGGTGGTTTCGTTGGCCTGATCGCGGCTCGCCTTCATTGCCACGAGGCGGTCGGCGATCGACACCACCATGCCGAGGGCGAAGGAGGCATTGGCGAGATGCCGGTCCTGATGCCGGAACCGGCGGTAGTCGGCCGAGGTCTTGTAGCGGCCGAGCTCGGCGCGCACGGCGTTGTCGATCAATTCCGCCAGATAATGCGCAACCTCGACATCCGCCGGGAGACCGAAGAACACATAGCTCGCTTCGCCGGCCGGGTTCTTCTCGCGCCAGACCCGGCAATCGCAGAAATGCGCGATCGCGCCGATGCAGTCGTCCAGCGGAATGCGCTTCTTGCGATGGGTTTCGTAGACCTTGCGCTCGCACGCCGACGCCCGCAGCTCGAGGTCGGACAGCGACAGGTCGTGGCGATCGAGCAGTTCGGCGACCTTGGCGGCCGCGGACAGCGCCTCGTCCTCGGTGCAGCCATTGGCGATGGTTTTCGCGCGCAACGCCTGGATGCGGGCCTTGAGCCTGTCGAGGGCGACAGGATCAGCGGCGGGACGATCGAATGTCTGGCTCACCGGTCAGGCTCCAAAGAAGGCGCGGCAGGATTGCGCCGTGGACACGAGCACCCACCACAGACGCCGACGATCGACGTCGTGTGATCCCTCGTTCTCATCAATGCGCAAACCGTCGTGCGTCCCAGGCCAGTGACATCGCAGGCGTCATTCATGGTGCTGGTGAGCCGTTGGAGGACCGCAATCGACTTGGCTCGTCATTGGCAGATGGAGCAACCGGGGACATTCGCAGACAGCACTCATCGACTGTATCTCACGGGCCTCGCGCCTTGAAAAGCCTGGCGGGGGGATGCCGAGGACCGGCGTTACGGCCGGGATTGCAGTGCGCGCAGCGCGAGCGTCCGACGCAGCAAATTGAGACTGGTGGTGAAACGCAGAGTGGTTCCAGCGTGGCGGATGCGCCGGTGCGATGGCACTATCGGAGAGCGTGCACGGGCGCATCCACGGGGAGAAGGGAGCATGCGATGAAGCAGATCAAGGGTCCCGCCATCTTTCTCGCCCAGTTCGCCGGAGATACGGCGCCTTTCAATTCGCTGGATTCGATTTGCGGATGGGCGGCCTCGCTCGGCTATGAGGGGGTTCAGATCCCCAGTTGGGACGGCCGGCTCTTCGACCTCCATAGGGCGTCCGAGTCGCAGGACTATGCCGACGAGGTGAAGGGCATTGCGGCGCGCCACGGATTGGCGATCACCGAGCTCTCGACGCATCTCCAAGGCCAGCTCGTTGCCGTTCACCCGGCCTATGATGCGGCCTTCGACGGGTTCGCGGCGCCCGAGGTTCGCGGCAATCCGCAAGCGCGGACCGATTGGGCCATAGATCAGGTCAAGCGGGCGATCCAGGCTTCACGGCGGCTCGGGCTCACCGCGCATGCGACGTTTTCCGGCGCCTTGGCGTGGCCCTACATCTATCCATGGCCGCAGCGTCCACCTGGACTCGTCGAAGCTGCGTTCGACGAACTCGCGCGGCGCTGGCGCCCCATCCTCGACCATGCGGAGGAACATGGGGTCGATCTCGCCTATGAGATCCATCCTGGCGAGGACCTGCACGACGGCGTCTCCTACGAGATGTTCCTGCAGCGGGTGGGCAATCACAAGCGCGCCAATCTGCTGTACGATCCCTCGCACTTCGTTCTGCAGCAGCTCGATTATCTCGCCTACATCGATATCTATCACGAGCGCATCAAGGCGTTTCACGTCAAGGACGCCGAGTTCAATCCGACCGGGCGCCAGGGCGTCTATGGCGGATTCCAGAGCTGGGCCGATCGGGCCGGCCGCTTCCGCTCGCTCGGGGACGGCCAGGTCGATTTCGGCGCGATCTTCTCGAAGCTGACGCAATACGGCTATGGCAGCTGGGCCGTGCTGGAATGGGAGTGCGCCATCAAGCATCCCGAACAGGGTGCGCGTGAGGGCGCCGAGTTCATCAGGAGCCATATCATCGAGGTCACAGAGAAGGCTTTTGATGATTTCGCCGGCTCCGGCACCGACGACATGGCGAACCGCAAGATGCTGGGCCTGTCCTGAGGGAGGAACAGATGGCCATCGACGCAAGCCATGAAGCCGGTCGACAGGCGCGCATCCGGCTGGGAATGGTCGGCGGCGGACAAGGGGCCTTCATCGGCGCCGTCCATCGCATCGCCGCACGCATCGACGACCAGTTCGAGCTGGTGGCCGGCGCGCTCGCATCCGATTCTACCCGCGCCAAGGCCTCGGCCAAGGAGATCGGGCTTGCCGACGATCGCGCCTATGGCTCGTTCGAAGAGATGGCCAGGGCCGAAGCGGCGCGCACTGACGGCATCGAGGCGGTCGCGATCGTCACGCCGAACCACGTGCACGCCCCGGTCGCGAAAGCCTTCCTTCAGGCCGGCATCCATGTGATCTGCGACAAGCCGCTGACGACGACCTTGGCCGAGGCCGAAGAGCTGGTGGCCCTGGTCCGATCGACGGGCAAGGTGTTCGTGGTGACGCACAACTACACCGGCTATCCGATGGTGCGGCAGGCGCGGGCGATGGTCGCGAGCGGCGAGCTCGGCGACATCAGGCTGGTGCACGCCGAATATCTCCAGGACTGGCTGACCGAGCGGCTGGAGCAGAGCGATCACAAGCAGGCGGCGTGGCGCACCGACCCCGCCCGCTCCGGCCCGGGCGGCTGCATCGGCGACATCGGGACGCACGCCTACAACCTCGCCTGCTTCGTCAGCGGGCTCGAGCTCGATGAGCTGCTCGCGCAGCTGTCGACCTTCGTCCCGGGGCGTCGTCTCGACGACGACGTTCAGATCCTCCTCAGATGGAAAGGCGGCGCGAGGGGCATGCTGTGGGCGAGCCAGGTGGCGGTCGGTCATGAGAACGGCCTGACCTTGCGCGTCTCCGGCAGCAAGGGCGGCCTCGAATGGGCGCAGGAGAATCCGAACCAGCTCTGGTTCACGCCTTACGGACGGCCCAAGCAGCTCCTGACCCGCGGCGGGGCGGGCACGCTCGGCGCGGCCGCGCGCGTCACCCGCATCCCCTCCGGCCACCCCGAGGGCTATCTCGAAGGCTTTGCCACCATCTACGCCGAGGCCGCCCACGCCATCCGCGCGGCCAGGGTCGGCGAGAAGCCGGATCGCGATGTGCTCTTCCCGACCATCGAGGAAGGCCTGGCCGGCGTGAAGTTCATCGATGCAGCCGTCAGATCATCGGCCGCCAAGGGCGCGTGGATCCGGATGAGTTGACGCCGACACGCCGTCCCGAAGCTTCTGGCGTTATAGGCGCTCGAACGCCAGCCGGAAGACTGCAACGGACATCTGCGAACGTTTTGCTGGCGGAGAGGGAGGGATTCGAACCCCCGATAGGCTTGCACCTATGCCGCATTTCGAGTGCGGTGCATTCAACCACTCTGCCACCTCTCCAGGCGCAAATCAGGGGCGAGCCCCCGGGTCGGGCGCCGTTCTAGGGCACGATGCGGGGAGTGACAAGGCAGCCGGTCGAAATTTTCCGGGGGCTCGCGCAGGCGCGCCATTGCGGTCCGCTCGGGGAAGCGGACCGCACGCGGCGGCTGAACGGCTGCACCGCTCGCCCCGCGCTCCGACGGCCCCAGACTGACGCGGGCCGTCGAACCCGATGGTCTGCGCAGCGCCCGTCAGCGGAACAGGTCGAAATGGTAGTTCAAGCCGACCCGCACGGAGTGGATCTTGGCCGCCCGCCAGTCCGGCAGGTCGTCGTGCTTGAGGTCAGTGTAGAGATATTCGAGCTTCGCCGACCATTTCGGCTGGAACGCCCATTCGGCGCCAGCGCCCGCGGTCCAGCCCATCTTCATCTTGTGGATCGGCCCGTCCTTCAACTCGCCCGCCGCAAGACCCGCCGTACCATACAGCCACAGGCGCTGGTCGAGCACCGCGATGCCGGCGCGTGCGCGGCCGGAGGTGAGCCAGGGCATGCTGACGGCCGGATTGACGACGTCGCCCTTGCGCGAGAGGCCGGTGAATTCGAGATCGTTCTCGATGCCGACCACGAACATCGGCGAGATCTGGTAGTTGTAGCCGGCCTGCCCGCCGCCGATCACGCCGGACAGCTTGCCGCCATTGCCGCCGGCGGCGTTCGTGAAGGAGTCGTTTCCGGTGAAGGCGCCGCCGACATTGGCGCCGGCATAGAAGCCGGTCCAGGAGAACGGCGCCGGTGCGGCCGCATAGGCCGGCGCCTTGTAGGAAGTCGCCGCCAGGTCCGCCGCCTCCGCCCCGCCGCAGCCCAGCGCCGCCAGCGCCATGGCGGCCATCCCGTATCTCGCGCGTCCGATCATCATGTCCTCACACTCCATCCGGCGCGAGATTGCGCCGTCAAAATCCCACCGCATTTGGGACACTGATTTATAAACCGACTAGTCGGTTTGTAAATAGATCTGCGTGATATCGATGGCGATTTCTGCCTGCGGTCGGCGCGGCGGCCGGCGACGGGAGGTCAGGGACAAAGGTGGGACCGCCGTACGCTGACACATACCGGCGGTCCCGTGTCGCTACATCTTGGGGAAACCGACGGAAGAGACGGGGGTCAATCCGGCCGGCCTGAGCGACACCGGCGACCCTGGGCCATCTGCGCGTGCATCGCAATGCGAACCGTTCCTTAACCTAACCAGTCAAGGTTACCGGGTTCCATCCCATCCGACTGGTTGTACGGCGGTTTTCCGCATGTCCTGGCGCCGGGAGACACCCCTGCTGCAGCGCAACATTGCCATCCCGTCAGGCCCTGGCAGACACGGTGCGGCCGCGTCAATGCTCAATCCTTCTTCTTCTTGGCCGCCTTCTTGTCGTCGGCCTTGTCCTCCTTGGACTTGTCGTCCTTGTCCTTGCGGCCGTTCTCCTTGCGGCGGTTGGTGAAGCGGGCATTGCCCAGGCCGGTGCCGATGGTCAGCACGCCCCAGCGCTCGAACTCCTGCATGAACGGCACCTCGGAGAGCCCCTGCACGACGCCGTCATTGTGCATCAGCACCGCGGTGTCGTGGTCGCCGATCATCGGGATCGCCTCGACCAGGCTGGCCGGCAGGTTGAACTTGCTGCTCTCCCAATTGCCCGGCAGGTTCTGCGCGCCCTTTTCGATCGAGCCGTCCTCGTTGATGACGCCGGGACAGGCGATGCCGATGAAAGGCGCAAGCTTGAGGCCCTCGGTGTCAGCCTCCTCGATCAGCCCCTTCAGCATCTTGGCGAGCCGCTTGACCGCACCTTCCCGCGTGGGCTCGTCATCGGCATGGCGCCAGAGATCGGACTTCCACACCGACGCTTTCGACAGATCCGGCGACTTCTTCCAGGCGGTCTCGACGACGCCGCAGCGGATGTTGGTGCCGCCGATGTCGACGGCGAGGATGCTGTCATGGGCCTCGAAGATCCACGACGGCGCCAGATGCAGTGCGCCGATCAGGCCGGCATCGTCGGGATGATAGCGGATCGGCTCCAGCTCGACGCCAAAGCCCTCGTCCTTGAGGATGATCTCGGTGCGCGCGATCGCCAGCTCGCCGAGCCGGGAATCGCGAAAACCGCCGCCGACCACGATGCATTCGGTCTTGGCCCAGGCCTTGGTGCGCAGGAAGCGGCGGGTGACATGGGCAAGCTCCTGGGCGAACTCCTCGATCGCGGAATGCACGACGGCCGAGGCCTCGGTGTCGTCGCCGACCAGGATCGCATCCAGAGTCTTCTTGCTGATGGTCTCGCTGTCCTCGTCACCGAACGGGTCCTTGCCGGACTTGCGCAACGGCTTGCGCCAGCGCTCCAGGATCTTGCGGAAGGCGCCCTTGGAGGCGCGGTCGCCGAGGAAGCCGTCCTCGTCCTTGAGCTCGATGTTGAAGCTGTCGATCTCGACCGACGGCAGCCGCGCGGCGCCGTGGCGGGCGATGCCCGTGGTGGTCATGACGTCGTCGGCCATATGATCCTGCCCTGTTGTGCGTTGGGCTCGGACAACGGCGGAGGGAACAGTTGGTTGCGGGTCCGGTGCGCCGGGTCGAGCGAATAGCGGCCGGGGGGCCGGGCATCCGTCCGGCCGGCAACCGTCCATTCACCTTGACTCGCCGGCTCACCCCGCTATAAGCGCCCGATCGACCGGCGCGGGCGTTCCTGCGCCGTTTGTCGTTGCGCTCTTTTCGGAGGCGTCAAAGCCTCGGGCGTAACTGCCGGCCCCGATCGGGCCGGACTCCATGAACCATAACGACTGAACAAGAAGCCGACCCGGGGCCATCGCGCTCTGAGGCCGGGATCGAACACGAAGGATGAGAACGATGTTCGCAGTCATCAAAACCGGCGGCAAGCAATACCGCGTCGCCCCGGATGATGTGCTCGAGATTGGCAAGATCGACGGTGAGCCCGGGACGATCGTGCAGCTGAACGAGGTGCTGGTGGTCGGCGGCGATACGCCGGTGCTGGGCATCCCTGCGGTGGCCGGCGCGTCCGTGGCCGTCGAGGTGCTGGACCATAAGCGCGGCCCCAAGGTCATCGCGTTCAAGAAGCGCCGCCGCAAGAATTCCCGCCGCAAGCGCGGCTACCGTGACGAGCTGACCTTGATCCGCGTCTCTGAGATCCTGACCGACAACGCCAAGCCGACCAAGGGCCCGCGCCCGAAGAAGGCCAAGGCGGAAGCCCCGGCGGCCGACGCCGCGGAGTAAGCGTGCCGGCGCGCGTCTCGCGCGCCGCACCGGCTTGAACCTCATCGCGCGTGGATTTTTTGTCCGCGCAGGTTGCAAATGTGAATGATCCCTTAGCGGAATCGCGCTAAAGGTGATCGCAAGAGATCGGAGACGAGCGATGGCTCACAAAAAGGCAGGCGGTTCATCCCGCAACGGACGCGACTCCAAGGGCAAGCGCCTCGGCATCAAGGCGTTCGGCGGCGAGCGCGTGATTCCCGGCAACATCATTGCGCGTCAGCGCGGCACCACCTGGCATCCCGGCCTCAACGTCGGCATGGGCACGGATCACACGATCTTCGCGAAAATCGACGGCGTCGTCGAATTCCATGCCCGCGCCAACCGCACGTTCATTTCGGTGCGTCCGGTAGCCGCCGAGGCTGCTGAATAGAATACGGTGGAACGATACGCGTCCGCCGGGTCCTGATGAACCGGCGGAGCGCCAGATGGCTCCAGGGGAGGCGGGACAACCGGCCTCCCCTTTTCATTTTCGCTGATCCGAAACTGATCCCGAAGCGTCGATGGAGCCCGACATGCTGCAGGACATCACCACCCCCACCTTGCGCGAGGCGAGACCTTGCGTCCTCGAGACCCCCCGG
Organism: Bradyrhizobium sp. HKCCYLRH3061; assembly: GCF_051168015.1. Taxonomy (NCBI): domain Bacteria; kingdom Pseudomonadati; phylum Pseudomonadota; class Alphaproteobacteria; order Hyphomicrobiales; family Nitrobacteraceae; genus Bradyrhizobium; species Bradyrhizobium sp. HKCCYLRH3061. Next base: position 238,679 of record NZ_JBNPUE010000009.1, on the reverse strand, counting down.
CTGACGCTGCGGGCGCCGGTGCTCGCGGACGTGACAGCCATCGCCCGGCTCGCCGACGACCGTGTTATCGCCGAGAATACCCGCCGCCTGCCGCATCCCTATTCGGAGGTCGATGCCGCTCGCTTCGTTCGCGGGCTGGAGCAGACGGGTGAGACCGCCTTCCTGATCGAGCACCTCGACACGCCGATCGGGATGGTCGGGATCAATCGACCAGCAACAGGCCGCGCCGAGCTCGGCTACTGGCTCGGCGTTGCGCATCGGGGCCGCGGCTTCGGCACCGAAGCCGCGCGCGCCGCGATCGACCATTTCTTCGAGACGAGCGAGGACAATGTGCTGATCGGGCACGCCCGCGTCAGCAACCCAGCCTCGCGCAACATCCTCGAAAAGTGCGGCTTCCAATGGACCGGCGTCGAGCTGCACCGCTTCGAGGTGATCGGCTCCTCGGCGCCCATCGACGCCTTCCGCCTGACCCGTGGGGTCTGGTCGTCGCTGAAGGCCTGGGCCAATGCGGGGCGGCGGATTTAGCCGAGGCGACCGCTCCATCACTCGTGTCGTCCCGGCCTCGAGCCGGGACCCATAGCCACCGAAATCGGTGGTGGGATCACGCTGGAGCCACAGCCTTCTCCACCACAGGCCGCACGGAGTCTGGGTCCCGGCTCGAGGCCGGGACGACGGCGGTGAACGCCGCTACACCGGGGGATTCACCGCACCCTGTCCCTGCCCCAGGCTGCGTTCGCGCAAGTAGATGTACAGCCCCGCGCCGATGATGATGATGGCGCCGATGATGGTCGCCGGGTGCGGCACATCGCCGAACACGACGAAGCCGAACAGCACGGCCCAGACGATCATCGTGTACTGATAAGGCACGACGACCGAAGCCGGGGCCAGCTTCAGCGAGCGGTTGACGCAGAAGAGAGCGGTCACCGAGATGAGACCGGCGGCGGCGAACAGCACCAGGCTGCCGGGTGTCGGCGTCACCCAGCCGAACGAGGACATCGCGGCGCCGAGCAGGAAGGTCCCGACGAACTGCGACGACGCCATCACGATGTCGGGCGTCGAGCGCAGCGAACGCGTGATCAGCATCAGCACCGCGAACGACAGACTGCCGCCGAGCGCGATCAAGGCCGGCAGGCTGAAGGTCTGCGCCGAGGGCCGCAGCGCAATCAGCACGCCGCAGAAGCCGATCAGGATCGCGGTCCAGCGCCGCCAGCCGACATGCTCGCGCAGCACCAGCGCCGACAGCGCGGTGACGAAGATGGGGCCGGCGAGATAGTAGGTGATGACGTCGGCGAGCGGCAGATAGACGGTGGCGAGGAAGAACGCCGCCACCTCCAACGTCGACAGGATCACGCGCACCAGCTGCAGCCAGGGACGCTCGAGCTGCAGGAACGCGGCGCGGTTGCGCCAGATGAACGGTGCGAGCAAGAGCAGGGCCGCACAGGCGCGCAGCCACAGCAGCTGGCCGACGGCATAGGTCGAGACCAGGAACTTGCCCAAGGCATCGCCGAACGAGAACATCGCGATCGACAGCAGCATCAGGCCGATGCCGGCGAGCCGCGCCGAGCGCTCATCGTTGGCGGTGGAGATTCGGGACAGCACGCTCATGACGAGGCTGCCTTATCAGCCCGACCGCGGTGGCTCCAGCCCTTCCGCCGAAAGCGTGACGCAGCCCTGCCGCAACCCCTGCGCAACGCTTGTCCAAGTCGTGCGCAGCGCGGCTTTACCGCTCGAAATTAAGGCTTCGGGCCGAATTAAACCCATTCCGCGGTTGCCGTGGGGACCCGCCTCGCCTACGTAGGGCGCATCATGAAATTCCTCGATGAAGCCAAGGTCTATGTGCGCTCCGGCGACGGCGGCAACGGTTGCGTTGCGTTCCGGCGCGAGAAGTTCATCGAGTTCGGTGGGCCGAACGGCGGCAATGGCGGCCGCGGCGGCGACGTGATCATCGAGGCTGTCGATGGACTCAACACCCTGATCGACTACCGCTACCAGCAGCATTTCAAGGCCCAGAAGGGCGAGAACGGCATGGGCAAGGACCGCCATGGCGCCGGCGGCAAGTCCGTGGTGCTCAAGGTTCCCGTCGGCACCCAGATCTTCGACGAGGACCGCGAGACGCTGATCCACGACTTTACCGCGGTCGGCGAACGGTTCGTGCTGGCCGAGGGCGGCAATGGCGGCTTCGGCAACGCGCACTTCAAGTCGCCGACCAACCGGGCGCCGCGCAACGCCAATCCCGGTCAGCCCGGCGAGGAGCGCTGGATCTGGCTGCGCATGAAGCTGATCGCCGATGCCGGCCTGGTCGGGCTGCCGAATGCCGGCAAGTCGACCTTCCTGTCCAAGGTCTCGGCCGCCAAGCCGAAGATCGCCGATTATCCGTTCACCACCCTGCATCCGCAGCTCGGCGTCGTGAATTCCGACGGCCGCGAATTCGTGCTGGCCGACATTCCCGGCCTGATCGAGGGCGCGCATGAGGGCGCCGGCCTCGGCGACCGCTTCCTCGGCCATGTCGAGCGCTGCCGCGTGCTGCTGCATCTGGTCGACGCCACCTGCGAGCACGCCGGCAAGGCCTACAAGACCGTGCGGCACGAGCTCGAAGCCTATGGCGGCGAGCTGACCGACAAGATCGAGATCGTCGCGCTGAACAAGATCGACGCGGTCGACCCGGACGAGCTGAAGAAGCAGAGAGACCGGCTGAAGCGCGCCGCCAAGAAGACGCCGCTGCTGATCTCCGGCGCCACGGGCGAAGGCGTCAAGGAAGCCCTGCGCAAGCTCGCCGACGTCGTTGGGGAGTCGCCGGTCTCCAACAAGGCCAAGAACGCGGTCGAGAATGCTGCGACCGAGGAGCCGTGGGCGGCCCCGGTGCCACCGCAGGGCTGAGGCTCGAACCGAACCTTGCGCTGCGGACTGAGCCCGGCGCATATGTCGCAGCACCAAATTCGTATCTTACCTCTGAAGGACTGCCGACCGGCATTCGCTCAAGGTTGTTTGCAAGCGATCGCCTAGAGATCGGTGCACTCCCTCCCCCCTTGTGGGGGAGGGTTGGGGAGGGGGGTGCCCCGGCGGCGGTCTTGCCGTGTGGACCCCCACCCCCGACCCCTCCCCGCAAAAGGGAGGGGAGCGCACCACCTTTCGTGGCGCCAGCTCCACTCGATCTTGAGAGTCCGCCCATGGCAGCTGACTTGACCGAATTCACCATGGCACCCCGTCTCGAAAATTTCCGCCGCATCGTCGTCAAGGTCGGCTCGTCGCTGCTGGTCGATTCCGAGGCCGGCGAAGTCCGCGCCTCCTGGCTGACGGCGCTGGCCGCCGACATCGCCCGGCTGCATGGCCGCGGCTGCGAGCTGCTGGTGGTGTCGTCGGGCTCGATCGCGCTCGGCCGCAGCCGGCTGAAGCTGCCGCGGGGACCATTGAAGCTGGAGGAGAGCCAGGCGGCGGCCGCGGTCGGCCAGATCGCGCTGGCGCGGATCTGGTCGGAGGTGCTCGGCGCCCATGGCATCGGCGCCGGCCAGATCCTGGTGACCCTGCAGGACACCGAGGAGCGCCGCCGCTATCTCAACGCGCGCTCGACGATCGCCAAACTGCTGGAATGGCGCGCGGTGCCTGTCATCAACGAGAACGATACGGTCGCCACCGCCGAAATCCGCTACGGGGACAATGACCGTCTCGCCGCCCGCGTCGCCACCATGGCCAGCGCCGACCTGCTGGTGCTGCTGTCGGACATCGACGGCCTCTACACCGCGCCGCCCGCGCAGGATCCCAACGCCCGGCTGATCCCCGTGGTCGAGAGCATCACCGCCGACATCGAGGCGATGGCCGGCAGCGCGGCATCCGAACTGTCCCGCGGCGGCATGAAGACCAAGATCGAGGCCGCGAAGATCGCGACCACCGGCGGCACCCACATGCTGATCGCCTCCGGCAAGATCGAGCATCCGCTGGCGGCGATCGCCAATGGCGGCCGCTGCACCTGGTTCCTGACCCCGGCCAATCCGGTCACCTCGCGAAAACGCTGGATCGCCGGCTCGCTGGAGCCGAAGGGCACGCTGACGATCGACGCCGGTGCGGTCAACGCCCTGCGCGCCGGCAAGAGCCTGCTGCCGGCCGGCGTGATCAAGGTCGAGGGACAGTTTGCCCGCGGCGACGCGGTGGTGGTGCGCGGGCCCGACACCCACGAGATCGGCCGCGGCCTCATCGCCTACGACGCCGATGACGCCGAGCGCATCAAGGGCCGCTCCTCGCCTGATGTCGCAATCATTCTCGGCGTGTCGGGACGAGCGGAGATGATCCATCGCGACGATCTGGTGATCGGCCCGGCGGGCGTGGGGCCGGCCTAGAGCCCCGCCGCCGACGTTCGCAAATGGCCGCTTTCCGTGCTACTGGAGAGCCTTAATTCAAGGTTGAACCGCCCATGACCGCGCCTCTCAAGGCTATCGACGGCAGCGCCGATCTGCCCCAGCTGATGAACGATCTCGCCAAGCGCGCCCGTGCGGCGGCGCGTGTGCTGTCGCTGGCGCCGGCCGAGCAGAAGAACCGCGCGCTGGAGGCGATGGAGCGGCGGATCCGCGCCCGCGCCGACGCCATCATCGCCGCCAATGCCGAGGACGTCGCCGACGCCAAGGCGGCCGGCATGACCTCGTCCTTCCTTGATCGCCTGACATTGACCCCGGCCCGCGTCGCTGCGATGGCCGACGGCATCGCCGTGGTACGTGGCGTCGCCGATCCGGTCGGCGTGGTCACCGAGAGCTGGCAGCGGCCGAACGGCATGACCATCGAACGCGTGCGGGTGCCGCTGGGCGTGATCGCCGTGATCTTCGAGAGCCGCCCCAACGTCGCGGCCGACGCCGGCGTGCTCTGCCTGAAGTCCGGCAATGCCGTGATCCTGCGCGGCGGCTCGGACTCGTTCCGCTCCTGCCGCGCCATCCATGAATGCCTGGTGGAGGGCCTGCGCGAGGCGGGCCTGCCGGAGGCCGCGATCACGCTGGTGCCGACGCGCGACCGCGCGGCCGTCGGGCTGCTGCTGTCGGGCCTGAACGGCGGTGTCGACGTGATCGTGCCGCGTGGCGGCAAGAGCCTGGTCGCGCGCGTCGAGGCCGAGGCGCGCGTGCCGGTGTTCGCGCATCTCGAAGGCGTGAACCACGTCTATGTCGATGGCGCCGCCGACCTGGAGATGGCCAAGTCGATCGTGCTGAACGCCAAGATGCGCCGCACCGGCGTGTGCGGCGCGGCCGAGACCTTGCTGATCGATCGCGCCTCGCAGGACAAGATCAAGCCGCTGGTCGACCTGCTGATCGGCGCCGGCTGCGAGGTGCGTGGCGACGATGCCGTGCGCGCGGCGGATGCGCGGGTGAAGCCGGCCAGCAACGAGGATTGGGACACCGAATATCTCGACGCCATCATCGCCGCGAGGGTCGTCGACGGCGTCGATGGCGCGATCGCTCACATCCACGCGCATGGCTCGCATCATACCGATGCGATCGTCACCGACGACAATGCGGCCGCCGACAAGTTCCTCAACGAGGTCGACTCGGCGATCGTGCTGCACAACGCCTCGACCCAGTTCGCCGACGGCGGCGAATTTGGTTTTGGCGCCGAGATCGGCATCGCCACCGGCAAATTCCATGCGCGCGGCCCAGTCGGCGTCGAGCAGCTCACCAGCTTCAAATACCGGATCCACGGCACCGGGCAGACGCGGCCATGACGGCCGCATCTTGTGGTTGAGTCGCACGAGCAGCAGGGGGCAGCCGTGACCGACACCACAGCCATGCGCCTTGCGATCCGCCAGGCGCTGCCGCCCTACAGTGACGGCATGCGCATCGGCCTGCTCGGCGGCTCGTTCAATCCGCCGCACCAGGCGCACCGCGCGATCAGCCTGTTCGCGCTGAAGCGGCTGCAGCTCGACCGTGTCTGGTGGCTGGTCACGCCGGGGAATCCGCTCAAGAACAATGGCGGGCTGCATGCGCTGGCCGAACGCGCCGAAGCGGCGCGCAAGGTCGCCGCCGATCCGCGCATCGAGATCAGCTGTCTCGAATCCGTCATCGGCACTCGCTACACTGCCGACACGATCGATTATCTGCGCCGGCGTGCCTCCCGCCTGCGCTTCGTGTGGATCATGGGCGCCGACAATCTCGCGCAGTTCCATCGCTGGCAGAAGTGGCAGCACATCGCGGCCCAGGTGCCGATGGCTGTGGTCGATCGTCCGCCCCGCAGCTTCCGCGCCCTGAACGCGCCCGCCGCACGCGCCCTAGCGCGGTATCGTATACCGGAAGCGCAAGCCAGCCGTCTGGCCGACCGCGCCGCTCCAGCCTGGGTCTACCTCACCGGCCTGAAGCTCAGCCTGTCCTCGACTGGGCTGAGGAACCCGGACGGCAGTTGGAAGTCGTTCTGAATGGCCGCGCATTCCCATCGCGCGCGGCACCGGATATGCATGGAACTTTCCGTCCCCGCTACGGTCCGAAGCGGGACGGCGTCGACGCTGTCGGGCCGGACGACCGGGGTACTGGATTGTTGAAACCATTAACCCCACATGCCTAGTATGGTCAGCAGGCCGGGTTGGATTCGGCCTGCGATACAGTGAAAGGAATGGTCCCTGACCACATCTGTATTGTCCCAGTCGGCCTTACCCAAGACGAAGGCAACGACTACCAAGTCGGCGACAGCCAAGTCAGCGCGTAAGACGTCGACCCAAGATGCGGCCTTGCAGGCGCAACCCGACGCCGACAAGACCCTGCGCACGATCCTCTCCCGCCTCGAAGACATGAAGGCGGAGGAGACGATCACGATCGATCTTCACGGCAAATCGGCCTATTCCGACTACATGGTCATCACCACGGGCCGCTCGAACCGGCACGTCGGGTCGATCGCGGAAAACGTCGCCAAGGGCCTGAAGGAAGCCGGCACCAAGAAGCTCCACATCGAGGGCCTGCCCAATTGCGATTGGGTGCTGATCGATTCCGGCGACGTGATCGTGCACGTGTTCCGACCCGAGGTTCGCGAGTTCTACAATCTCGAGCGATTGTGGACTCAAGGGCCGAACCCGGCCAAGGCGGTCTAGGCGGCCCCACGCCGCGGCGGATGCGAATCGTGGCGCGCACGTGCTAGTCCGTGCGCATGCGCCTGATCGTGGTCGCCATCGGCCGGTTGAAGCAGGGTCCCGAGCGGGAGCTCGCGGAGCGCTACCGCGAGCGTTTCGACGACATCGGCCGAAAGCTCGGCTTTCGCGGCCTCGACATCCATGAAATCCCGGAAAGCCGCGCGCGCGATGCGGCGACACGCATGACCGAGGAGGCCGCCGCGATATCGGCGGCGGTCCCGGACAAGTCCGTGCTCGTCTGCCTCGACGAGCGTGGCCGGAATGTCGACAGCACAACCTTTGCGGGTTATCTTGGGCGCTGGCGGGACGAAGGCATTCCGGCTGCCGTCTTCGCAATCGGCGGTGCCGACGGACTTTCGCCCGATTTGCGGCGCAGAGCCAAGCTCGGGGTTGCGTTTGGCGCCGCCACCTGGCCGCACCAAATCGTCCGCGTCCTGCTGCTCGAGCAGATTTACCGTACTGCTACGATCCTTGCCGGTCACCCCTATCACCGCGCTTGAACAAGGGACGATGGGAGCACAATAAGGACCTCGATGTTCGCTGCGCGGCCCCTCTCCTGCTCCCCAAGACCTGCCCGCGGCGGCCAGTCCTGCCGTGCGTCGCTCATCGCGCTCGTTGTGGTGTTCTCCGGATGTCCGGCGCTGGCGCAGAGCGGACTCCGGCCCTCCATCCCCGGTACGGCATCACCGACGCCGGCCACCCCGGAGCAGTTGAAGCAGCGCGAACAGGAGCTCGAGGCCGCCCGCGCGGCCCAGAAGGCCGCCGCTGAGGCCCAGGAGCGGCTGAAGGCCGACATCGCCGCGCTCGGCGAGGATCGCGGCAAGCTCAACCAGCAACTGATCGACGTCGCGGCGCAGGTGCGGAGCGTCGAAGTGCGCGTTGCCGAGGCCGAAACGCGGCTGCGCGGGCTCGACGGCCGCGAGCAGGATCTGCGGACGTCGCTGGAAACGCGGCGGACCGAGATCATCGAGGTTCTTGCCGCACTGCAGCGCGCCGGCCGCCGCACCCCGCCGGCCCTGCTCGTCCGTCCCGAGGATGCGCTGCAATCCCTGCGGACCGCGATGCTGCTGGGCTCGGTGATCCCCGAGATGCGAAGCCGAGCCGAAAAGCTCTCGACCGATCTCGGCGAGCTCGTCGCCATCCGCAAGACGATCGCCAGCGAACGCGACAAGCTCGCCGGCGACCGCGACAGGCTGCGCACCGATCAGACCCGTCTCGCGGCCCTGGTGGAGGAACGCCAGCGCAAGCAGAGCTCGGCCGAAAAGGACATGGAAGCCGAAAGCGCGCGCGCCGCCGTGCTGGCCCAGCAGATCGACTCGCTGCAGGGGCTGATCACGACGATGGAGCTGGACCTCAAGAGCGCGGCCAAGGCTGCGTCGACGGCGAGCCTGCAGGGGGTGCCGGTCAACAGCAAGCCGGACGCGAATGCGCTGCGCAACCCAGGCCGCAAGGCGCCCGCGATCGCGTTCGCCTCGACCAAGGGCATGCTGGCGTTTCCTGTCAACGGCACCAAAATCCGCGAATTTGGCGCATCGGACGGTGCCGGCGGCTCGGATAAAGGCATTTCTTTGGCAACCCGGCCAGGAGCTCAGGTCACAACCCCGTGTGATGGCTGGGTTGTGTATGCGGGTCCCTTCCGTAGCTACGGACAACTCTTGATCCTCAACGCCGGTGGCGGGTATCATGTCCTGATCGCCGGGATGGAGCGCATTTCCGTCAACATCGGGCAGTTTGTTCAGACGGGAGAGCCGGTCGCGATCATGGGTAACAGCTCCCAGGTTGCCTCCATTCTCGCTACCAACGCGAGTCAACCAGTGCTCTATGTCGAGTTCCGTAAGGACGGCACTCCAATCGATCCAGGCCCATGGTGGGCCGCAAATGAAGGCGAAAAGGTACGCGGATGATGCGTAAGACTTCGGTAATTCTCCTGAGCGCGGCCACCGGTGCGGCATTGACCCTGTTCGTCTCGCAACCGCGCGCGGTGTTGATGGGATCGACGGCGCGCGCCGCGACCGCCGATACCTATCGCCAGCTCAACCTGTTCGGCGACGTGTTCGAGCGGGTGCGCAGCGATTATGTCGAGAAGCCCGACGATTCGAAGCTGGTCGAGTCCGCGATCAGCGGCATGCTCTCGGGCCTCGATCCGCATTCGAGCTACATGGATGCGAAGAGCTTCCGCGACATGCAGGTGCAGACCCGCGGCGAGTTCGGCGGCCTCGGCATCGAGGTGACGATGGAAGACGGCCTGATCAAGGTGGTGTCGCCGATCGACGATACGCCGGCCTCGAAGGCAGGCATCCAGGCCAACGACATCATCACCAATCTCGACGACGAAGCCGTGCAGGGCCTGACCCTCAACCAGGCGGTCGAGAAGATGCGCGGCCCGGTCGGCACCAAGATCAAGCTGAAGGTCGTGCGCAAGGGCGCCGACAATCCGCTGGACGTGACGCTGACCCGCGACAACATCCGCGTCCGTTCGGTGCGCTCGCGCACCGAGAGCGACGACATCGCCTATATCCGCATCACCACCTTCAACGAGCAGACCACCGAGGGCCTGAAGAAGAGCATCGCCGACCTGCAGAACCAGATCGGTGACAAGCTGAAGGGCTACATCATCGACCTGCGCAACAACCCGGGCGGCCTGCTCGAGGAGGCGGTCACCGTCTCCGACGCGTTCCTGGAGCGCGGCGAGATCGTCTCGACCCGCGGCCGCAATGCCGAGGAGACGCAGCGCCGCGCGGCACATGCCGGCGACCTCACCAAGGGCAAGCCGGTCATCGTGCTGATCAATGGCGGCTCGGCGTCGGCGTCGGAGATCGTGGCCGGCGCGCTGCAGGACCACAAGCGCGCGACGCTGGTCGGCACCCGCTCGTTCGGCAAGGGCTCGGTGCAGACCATCATCCCGCTCGGCGCCGGCAACGGCGCGCTGCGGCTGACCACCGCGCGCTACTACACGCCGTCGGGCAAATCGATCCAGGCCAAGGGCATCGTGCCCGACATCGAGGTGCTGCAGGACGTGCCGGATGAGCTGAAATCGCGCACCGACACCAAGGGCGAGGCGTCGCTGCGCGGCCATCTGAAGAACGACGGCGACGAGAAGACCGGCTCGCAGTCCTACGTGCCGCCGGACACCAAGGACGACAAGGCGCTCAAAATGGCTGCCGACCTGCTCCATGGCATCAAGAACAGCGCCAACACCCCGGCGCCGACCGAAAAGGCCGCGGCCGACAAGCCGGCCAAGGCGGCAAACTGAGGCCGCCGCCGGAGCGGCAGCCGACAGACGCGAAGTGGGTTTGAAGGGCGGCCTCCAGGCCGCCCTTTGTTTTTTGGACGGCTTCTCGTTTGCGGCTCCGCCGATCTACGGGCTTTCGGACACTGGCCCTGCGTCCGAATCCCTGCCGTGGTATCGTCGACCCGATTGATTCGGGAATTTCGATGACAGAGACGGCCGACGAACTGAGCGCCCCGCTCGGACAGACGGAAAAGCGTCGCAGGCGCCGCGTTCGGCTTCCCTTCACGGCCCTGCAGGCCCTTGCGATGCTGCTGGGGCTGTTCCTGGTCGCGTTTGCCGGCTTTGCGATGTTCAACGACAATCCACTCGGTGGCGAGCCGATCGCCCGCGTCGCGATCAACGAGGGCGCAAAGCCCGCCGACGACAAGGCTACCGCCAAGCCGGATGGCAAGCCAGACGCAAAGGCCGACCACGGCGCGGCCCCCGCGGCCAAGCAGGAGGGCGGCGAGCGCAAGACGGTCACCATCATCGACGGCTCCAGCGGCGCCCGCCAGGAGGTCGCGATCGGTGCCGGTGGCGAGACGGCAGAGCCTGGATCGGCCACGCCGGCTGCGAGCCAGATGCCCGGCGTCGACCCGCGGCTGCTGGAGAAGTCGCGCTACGGCATGATCCCAGTGATGGCCGACGGGCTGAAGCCGTTCACCGCCTATGCGGCCGAGGCCGACCGCGCCAAGGCGGCGCGCATGCCGGCCGTCGCGATCGTGATCGGCGGTCTCGGCGTCGGCGCCGCCAAGACGGCGGACGCGATCATGAAGCTGCCGCCCGCGGTCACCCTGGCCTTCACGCCCTATGGCTCCGATCCGACCAAACTCGCCGAGCGCGCCCGGGCGCAGCGCCACGAGATCCTGTTGCAGGTCCCGATGGAGCCCTACGACTATCCCGACAACGATCCGGGTCCGCAGACGCTGCTCGCCACACTCGGACCGGACCAGAACATCGACCGGTTGTTCTGGCACATGAGCCGGCTGCAGGGTTACGTCGGCATCGGCAACTTCATGGGTGCGCGCTTCGTCGCAACGGAAGCGGCGATGCAGCCGATCGTGAACGAGGCCGCCAAGCGCGGCCTGGCCCTGTTCGACGATGGCGCAGCCCCGCGCAGCGTGGCGGCGTCACTCGCCACGGGGCTCGCGATGCCGTTCGCGAAGGGCGACGTCACCATCGACGCGGTGCCGACCCCGGTCGAGATCGACAATGCGCTCGCCAAGCTCGAAAGCCTGGCCAAGGAACGTGGCGTCGCCGTCGGGACCGCCTCGGCGCTGCCAGTCTCGATCGACCGCATCGCCACCTGGATCAAGGGGCTCGACCGCAAGGGCATTCTGCTGGTGCCATTGACAACCGCGATGCTGAAATCAAAATCGAACTGAACGAACGTGCGCCGGCCCGACTGGCGACGTGACAGCGTGAGGCCTGCGCAGCGAGGCGCAGGGTCCCCGCAGGAAGGCCGAGACCGGAATGACGCGCTACGAGGACCTGCCTTACCGCACCTGCGTCGGCATTATGCTGATCAATTCGGAGGGGCTGGTTTTCATCGGTCGCCGCGCCGGCGGGATCGAGCATGTCGACGACACCCATGTCTGGCAGATGCCGCAGGGCGGCGTCGATCCCGGCGAGGATGCCTGGGAGGCGGCCAAGCGCGAGCTGTATGAAGAGACCAGCGTGCGCTCCGTCGAGAAGCTGGCCGAGGTCGGCGACTGGCTGACCTACGACATTCCGCGCACGGTCGCGGGCCGCGCCTGGAAGGGGCGCTATCGCGGCCAGCGCCAGAAATGGTTCGCGCTGCGCTTCACCGGATCCGATGCCGAGATCGACGTCGAGCGGCCCGGCGGCGGCCACCACAAGGCGGAATTCGTCAGCTGGCGCTGGGAGCCGATGAAGAACCTGCCGGGGCTGATCGTGCCGTTCAAGCGACCGGTCTATGAGCGCGTGGTCCAGGAATTCGCGCCGCTCGCCGGCGATTGAATCACGATCCGCGCCCTCGACGCGATACCCGACAGCCGCTAGTCCGCATCTGCGCACGGGCTGCAGGGAATCTCTGCAGGTGCGTCGCGACGATGCCGCCATGGTGCGCTGCTATGCGAACGACAGCTCATGGATTCGAGGATGACCGAGACCAGACCCTATCGTCCGAACGTCGGGATCGCCCTGCTCAATGCCGAAGGGCTCGTGTTCCTGGGGCGCCGATTCCGCGACGACGGACCGGAGATCGTCCTTCCCGGCCTCGAATGGCAAATGCCGCAGGGCGGCGTCGACCCCGGCGAGGATCTGCAGGCGGCGGCGCGGCGCGAGCTGTGGGAGGAGACCGGCATCCGCGACGCCGATATCCTGGCCGAGACCGACTGGCTGACCTACGAATTTCCGCCATTCGAGGATCCCAACCACCGGCTCGCGCGCTTTCGCGGCCAGCGCCAGAAGTGGTTCGCGATGCGCTTCACCGGCCGGGAGGCCGACATCGATCCGGTGACGCCGCGCAACGGCCAGCCGGCCGAGTTCGACGCCTGGCGCTGGGAGCAGCTCGCGCGCGTGCCGGACTTGGTGGTGCCGTTCCGCCGCGAGGTCTATCGTGCGGTGGCGGAGGCCTTTGCGCATCTCACCGAAGCTGGCGACTGATCCACGTCGAAGAGTGAGGCTCTGCGTCATTCCGATCTCGCGCTCAGCGCGCCTCGGAACAGCGATGTCGAGAGAGTTCGCCGGCTCAATTGTCCTCGACCGTGAACGGCCCGATCGCAATCACCCGGCAGTCGCTGTCGCGCGTGGCGCAGTCGGCCAGCGCGCCGCCGATCGCCGTCTCCTCACGGTCGCCATTGAGGCTGAAGCCGGGGTGGCCGGCCGTTCCGACCGCGACTGCATTCCAGCCCGACGTCGCGGCCTCGAGGCGCCGCGCCACCTCCTCGCGCGCCTCCGGGGCGATCGCCTGATGGATGGCCGCGTGGAAGAAGCCGGTGGCTTTCATCACGGTCGGTATCGGCACCACGAAGGCATCGTCGAGCGCAACGATGATGCAGGCGGTTCCCGCCTGAGCGCCGCAGGCTTCCAGATTGCGCCGAACCACGTCGTCGACGAGGTCGCCGCCGACGCTGTAGAAGAACTGGCCACCGGGCCCGAGCGCGATCGCCTTGGTCCGTCGCGCCGTCCCGTAGTTCGCTTCGAGCCGGGCGCGGCCGGTATCACGCACCAGCGGCATCTCGGCCGCGCTGAAGGCGCGTTCGGTCAGCGGGTCGTGGCGCACCCAGGGCTGCGGCGGCAACGGCGGCTTGCTGTGCACGTAGACGACATTGTCACCAACGGCGTAGAGCTCGCATTTGCGCGGTCCGTTCGCGTTGTCCGCGCGCTGCTGGCACTGCTCCAGCGCGGCCGACTTCGCCGCGTCGTCGCTCGCCTGCCCGGTGACGTAGGCGCTGACGCCGTTGATCGTGGTCGCGAACGCCTTGTGCTCGGGCGCCGGCACGTAGTCGCGCGCCAGCGCAATGCGAGTCCGCTCGCTCACGAACGGCACGGCTTCAGGTGCAAACTTCTCGGCAGCGACAGAGGATGAAGGCGAGGGCGACTGTTGCGGCTGCGGCGAGTCGGCCGGCTGCATGGCGACGGATGACTGCGTCGGCGCGGGGGATGGAGATGAAGACGGGACCGAGGACGGCGAAGCCGGCGTGGCCGACAGCCGGGCCAACGCTTCCGCCGCCGCCTTGGCGGCATCGCGCTGCGCGGGATGCGGATCGCGATAATCCAGGTAGAGCTCGGTCCCGACCCCGACCGCGCCGAGCGCAACCAGGGCGGCCGTAATTCGCCAGATCATGCGGAGCCCGCCGCCGCGGGCGGCTTTCTTTTCTTCCGGCGGCGCGTAGGTGCCGTCCTCGCGGCGCATCGCCACGCGAAAGGCGTGCACCGGGGTGGGGATGTTCTTGACCTCCCGCGCGCCCATGTCGGCGAACTGCACCGACAGCTTGTTGGCAACCTGCTCATGGACGGCGCGCGAGATGCAGATGCCGCCGACGTCGGCGAGGCCCTCGAGGCGCGCTGCAATGTTGACGCCGTCGCCGAGCAGATCGCCGTCGCGCTCGACGACGTCGCCGATGGTGATGCCGATGCGATAGCTCATCTGCCGGCTCGGCGGATAGGCCATGTTGCGCGTGCGCAGGCTCTCCTGGATGTCGATCGCGCAACGCACCGCTTCGACCGCGCTGGGGAATTCCGCGAGCACCGCATCGCCGGCGGTGTTGAAGATGCGGCCGCCGGCGCGCGCGATGAAGTCGTCAACGACCTCGCGATAGGCCGCCAGTCGCCGTAGCGTTTCTTCTTCATCCTCCGCGACCAGGCGCGAATAGCCGGCGATATCGGCGGCGAAAATCGCCGCGATCTTGCGTTTCAAGACGATCTGTCCTGCCATGTCACCGCGCCCGCTGGATCGGCCGGGAGCATGCCGTCAGATCGGTGAGCATGCAACCGGCCCCTTGAAGTAGTCATCGACCGGCGCACGACGTTCGAGCCCCAAACGAAAATGGCCGGGCAGAGCCCGGCCATGAACGTTCATTCATACGTCGTGCGGTTGGATCAATGCAGCGCGGTCGTATTGAGCTGCTGCTGGATCGTCTTGAAGTGATCGAGCCGCTCGATCGCGCGATCGAGCTCGTTGCCCTGCTTCTCGTTCAGCTTGGATTCCATGCCGGCGATCTCGGCCGCGAAGGCGGTCTGGTCGAGCTCCTTCAGCGACGTGGCGACGTCGGCGAGAACCGTCAGACCTTTGTCCGAGATCTCGGCAAGACCGCCGAGCACGATGATCTTCTGCTGCGATCCGCCTGATGTCACTGTCAGGATGCCCGGCCGCAGCGTCGCCACGAACGGCGCGTGGCCCGCGAGCACGCCGAAATCACCCTCCTGGCCGGGAACGTCAACCTGGTCGACCTCACCCGAGAAGGCGATCTTTTCCGGCGAGACGAGATCGAAATGGAAAGTAGCCATGAGGAAACCTGCGAGTAGCGAATAGCGAATGGCGAGTAGTGAATGGAGAAGGGAGCAGCGGATAACCCTATTCGCTACTCCCTATTCGCCATTCGCCCTTAGGCGGCTTCCGCCGCCAGCTTCTTGCCCTTCTCGACCGCCTCGTCGATGTTGCCGACCATGTAGAAGGCGGCCTCCGGCAGGTGGTCGTACTTGCCTTCACACAGGCCCTTGAAGCCCTTGATGGTGTCGGCGAGGTCGACGAACTTGCCCGGCGATCCCGTGAAGATTTCGGCGACGTGGAACGGCTGCGACAGGAAGCGCTCGATCTTGCGGGCGCGGGCCACCGTCAGCTTGTCCTCTTCCGAGAGCTCGTCCATGCCCAGGATGGCGATGATGTCCTGCAGCGACTTGTAGCGCTGGAGGATCTGCTGGACCATGCGCGCGGTTTGATAGTGCTCCTCGCCGACGACCAGCGGGGACAGCATGCGCGACGTGGAGTCGAGCGGGTCCACCGCCGGGTAGATGCCCTTTTCCGAGATCGCGCGGTTGAGCACGGTGGTCGCGTCCAAGTGCGCGAACGACGTCGCCGGCGCCGGGTCGGTCAAGTCGTCGGCCGGCACGTAGATCGCCTGCACCGAGGTGATCGAGCCCTTGTTGGTGGTGGTGATACGCTCCTGCAGCGCGCCCATGTCGGTGGCGAGCGTCGGCTGATAACCCACCGCCGACGGGATACGGCCGAGCAGCGCCGACACTTCCGAGCCCGCCTGCGTGAAGCGGAAGATGTTGTCGACGAAGAACAGCACGTCCTGGCCCTGGTCGCGGAAGTGCTCGGCGACGGTGAGGCCGGTCAGGCCGACGCGGGCGCGGGCGCCGGGCGGCTCGTTCATCTGACCGAACACCAGCGCGCACTTCGACTTGACGCTCGGATCCGGATTGTGCGGATCGGCGTTGACCTTGGACTCGATGAACTCGTGATAGAGGTCGTTGCCCTCGCGGGTGCGCTCGCCGACGCCGGCGAACACCGAATAACCACCATGCGCCTTGGCGACGTTGTTGATCAGCTCCTGAATCAGCACGGTCTTGCCGACGCCGGCGCCGCCGAACAGGCCGATCTTGCCGCCCTTGGCATAGGGCGCCAGGAGGTCGACGACCTTGATGCCGGTGACGAGAATTTCAGCTTCCGTCGACTGGTCGGTGTAGCTCGGCGCGTCCGCGTGGATCGGACGCAGGCCTTCCGCCTTGACGGGGCCGGCTTCGTCGATCGGCTCGCCGATCACGTTCATGATGCGGCCGAGCGTGCCCTCGCCGACCGGCACCCGGATCGGCGAGCCGGTGTCGGTCACCTCCTGGCCGCGCACCAGACCTTCGGTGGTGTCCATCGCGATCGTGCGGACGGTGGATTCACCGAGATGCTGGGCGACCTCGAGCACAAGGCGGTTGCCGGCGTTCTTGGTTTCGAGCGAATTGAGAATGGCCGGCAGGTGACCTTCGAACTGCACGTCGACGACGGCGCCGATGACCTGGGTGATGCGACCGATCTGGTTGGCTGCGGTAGCCATTGAGTGTCTCTCCTTACGATCCGTATACGAAACCACGGTCGGCTCGACCGGGATATGTTCCTGGGTTGCGCTTCAAAGAGGCGCGACGCGATCTGGCTAGACCGCCTCGGCGCCCGAAATGATTTCGATCAGTTCCTTGGTGATCATCGCCTGACGCGTGCGGTTGTAGATCAGCGTCTGCTTGCGGATCATCTCGCCGGCGTTGCGCGTGGCATTGTCCATCGCCGACATCTGCGCACCGTAGAACGAGGCGTTGTTTTCGAGCAGCGCGCGGAAGATCTGCACGGCGAGATTGCGCGGCAGCAGCCCGGCGAGGATCTCGTCCTCCTCCGGCTCGTATTCGTAAGGCGCCAGCGGCGCAGCATTGGCAGGCCGCGCCTCGACCACCAGCGGAATGATCTGCTGTGCCGTCGGGATCTGCGCGATCACCGAGCGGAAGCGCGAATAGAACAGCGTGCAGACGTCGAACTCGCCGGCCTCGAAGCGGGCGATCACCTTCTTGGCGATCTCGTCGGCATTGGCAAAACCGATCTGGCGAACCGAGCGCAGATCCATGTGCTCGACGATCTGCTTGTCGAACTGACGGCGCAGTTGCTCGTAGCCCTTGCGGCCGACGCAGAAGAATTTCACTTCCTTGCCCTGGTTCATCAGGGCTAGCGCACGCTCGCGCGCCAGACGCACGATCGAGGAGTTGAACGCGCCGGACAGGCCGCGCTCGCCGGTGCAGACCAGCAGCAGATGCACCTGGTCGCGCCCGGTGCCCGCGAGCAGGCTCGGGCCGCCGGCGGAGGCGATGGTGGCGCTCGCGATGTTGGAGATCACGGCGTCCATCTTCTCGGCATAGGGACGCGCCGCTTCGGCCGCCTGCTGCGCGCGGCGCAGCTTGGAGGCGGCGACCATCTGCATGGCCTTGGTGATCTTCTGCGTCGCCTTGGTCGAGGCGATGCGGACCCGCATGTCTTTCAGTGACGCCATTGTTCGTCTAGCTCACCCCGGCGGCCGATCCCCTGGAGACCCGACCGCTCAACCCTGAGATTGGTCATGCCCAGCCTGATGCTGGGCATGAGATGTCACGTTGTCCACCCCGAAGGCGTGGATGGCCGGCCGGAGCCGGCCACGACCTCTAGCGATCAGGCGAAGGTCTTGGCGAAGCCTTCGACCACCGCCTTCAGCTTGGCGGCGCTGTCGTCGGACAGATCCTTGCTGTCGCGGATCGCGTTCAGGAGGTCGGCATTCTTGCCGCGCAGCAGCGACAGGAGGCCGTCCTCGAAGGCGCGCACCTTGCCGAGCGGAAGCGCGTCGAGATAGCCGTTGGTGCCGGCCCAGATCACGCAGACCTGCTCTTCCATCTTCAGCGGCGAGAACTGCGGCTGCTTCAGGAGCTCGGTCAGGCGCGAACCACGGTTCAGCAGGCGCTGGGTCGAGGCGTCGAGGTCGGAGCCGAACTGTGCGAACGCGGCCATCTCGCGGTACTGCGCCAGCTCGCCCTTGATCTTGCCGGCGACCTTCTTCATCGCCTTGGTCTGCGCCGAGGAGCCGACGCGCGACACCGACAGACCGACGTTCACCGCAGGACGAATGCCCTGGAAGAACAAATCGGTCTCCAGGAAGATCTGGCCGTCGGTGATCGAGATGACGTTGGTCGGAATGTAGGCCGACACGTCGTTGGCCTGCGTCTCGATGACCGGCAGCGCGGTCAGCGAGCCCAGACCATGGTCCTTGCCGAGCTTCGCAGCGCGCTCCAGCAGGCGGGAGTGCAGGTAGAACACGTCGCCCGGATAGGCTTCGCGGCCCGGCGGGCGGCGCAGCAGCAGCGACATCTGGCGATAGGCGACGGCCTGCTTGGACAGATCGTCATAGATGATGACGGCGTGCATGCCGTTGTCGCGGAAGTACTCGCCCATCGTGCAGCCGGTGAACGGCGCGAGATACTGCATCGGGGCCGGATCGGAGGCGGTCGCGGCGACGACGATCGAGTATTCCAGCGCGCCCTGCTCCTCGAGCACCTTGACGAACTGGGCGACGGTCGAGCGCTTCTGGCCGACGGCGACGTAGACGCAGTACAGCTTCTGGCTCTCGGGAGCGCCAGCGACGTTCAGCGGCTTCTGGTTCAGGATGGTGTCGAGCGCGATCGCGGTCTTGCCGGTCTGGCGATCGCCGATGATCAGCTCGCGCTGGCCGCGGCCGACCGGGATCAGGGCGTCGATTGCCTTCAGGCCGGTGGCCATCGGCTCGTTGACCGACTTGCGCGGAATGATGCCGGGCGCCTTGACGTCCACGCGCTTGCGCTCGGTGAACTGGATCGGACCCTTGCCGTCGATCGGGTTGCCGAGCGCGTCGACGACGCGGCCAAGCAGGCCCTTGCCGACCGGCGCGTCCACGATGGCGCGGGTGCGCTTGACGGTCTGGCCTTCCTTGATCTCGCGGTCGGCGCCGAAGATGACGACGCCGACGTTGTCGGTCTCGAGGTTCAGCGCCATGCCGCGGGTGCCGTTCTCGAACTCGACCATCTCACCGGCCTGGACGTTGTCGAGACCGTAGACGCGGGCGATACCGTCGCCGACGGACAGCACCTGTCCGACTTCGGTGACTTCGGCTTCCTGCCCGAAATTCTTGATCTGGTCCTTGAGGATCGCGGAAATTTCCGCGGCGCGGATGTCCATCAGCCTGCCTCTTTCATCGCGTGCTTGATCGAGTTGAGTTTGGTGCGAAGCGAACTATCGATCATGCGGCTGCCGAGCTTGACGACGAGCCCGCCGATAATCGCTGGATCGACTTTCACGTTGAGCGCGACGTCCTTGCCGGTCACCGTCTTCAGTGAGGCCTTCAAGGCGTCGAGATTCTTGTCCGAGAGCGGCTCGGCGACGACGACGTCGGCCGTGGCCTCTCCCTTATACTTGGCGACCAGCGCGTTGAAGGCGCGGATCACGTCGGCGACCGCGAACAGGCGGCGGTTGGTGGTCAGCACACGCAGCACGTTGGCGGCGACGCCGGCGATGCCGGCCTTGTCCAGCACCGCATTGAGCGCCTTGAGCTGCACGTCCGCGCCGAACACCGGGCTGCGGACCAGGCGCTTGAGGTCGGCGCTCTCATCGAGAAGGGCATTGAACTTGTCGAGATCGGCCTTGACCGCATCGACGGACTTTTCGTCACGGGCCAGTTCAAACAGGGCCGTCGCGTAACGACCGGACACACCGGATACGGAGGGATCTTCAGCAGCCACAGACGTGCTCTTTTTATATGCGCCCAACCCACAAGAGGGACACCGGCGCGCCGCTGCGGCGCAAACCAGTTAAGCCCTTGGAATTCAAGCAGGACTTTGATTTTCGATCGCCGCAAGAGCAGCTTGATCACGAAAAGCGGCGCTTTGCTAACATAGCGTACGCGCAGCCGCAACAAGCGGTGGCCCGCTATTCGGCACCTTGTTGCCGCGCTGCGGTCGGAGCCCGGGACGGACCCGGAAGCGGCGCGATCGCCGCCGGCGGTGCACCCCGAACCCAGTACCGACGATCCGCGTATTCGTTCCGCCTGTTGCTGCATGGCCGCTATGTCCGTTTGGCCTTGACTGCCGACTTGGCGGCTCCAGCGGCGATCGGCCGGATCGATATCAATTACTTGGCAACATCTTCACAACCTCAATGACGACTTAACACGACAGTAGTTGAAAGTATTAATTAGTTAATGAAGCGTTAAACGGGCGGATTACGGAATTTTCGGTGATGAAGATCACCAGTCCCAAGATATTCCGATCCGAGCGGAACAATTTCTACTGCCCCATTCGTGCCTCATTGCGACATCAAACGGCGCGCGCCTCAACACCTGACGGGGGTCCACTGGCTGCAGAACGCAGCAATACTGTTTCGAGGGACAGATCCAGATGCTGAAACTGAAGAACCTCTCGGCTGGCAAGATCGCCGGCTCGCGCACCGCGCTCGCTGTTGCCGTGACGCTGATCGTCGGCGGCAGCGCCACCGAAGCCTCGGCCCGGTCCAGGCACCACCATCACCACGCGCGCCACCACCATCATCATATGGCGCGCCAGGCCGCCCAGCCCGCGGCAGACTCGTTTTCGAACGGCTGGTCGAACAACTCGTCCTGGATGAATGCCAACGCATCGGTCGCGCCGTCGTCCGGAACGGGCCGCACCTTCTCCGGCATGGCATCGTACTACGGCAACGAGTCCGGCAGCCGCACCGCATCCGGCCAGCGCATGAACGCCAACGCCATGACCTGCGCCCACCGCTCGCTGCCGTTCGGCACCAAGCTGCGCGTCACTCATGGCGGCCAGAGCGTCATCGTCACTGTCAACGACCGTGGCCCATTCATCCGCGGCCGTGTGCTCGACCTTTCGACGGGCGCCGCCCGCGCCATCGGCCTGACCCGCGCCGGCGTCGGCCGCGTCACCGCCGAGGTCGTGTCGTAAGTCACCCATCTATCCGCGCGTCATTGCGAGCGCAGCGAAGCAATCCAGGGCTCCTTTGGGACTCTGGATTGCTTCGTCGCTTCGCTCCTCGCAATGACGGCGGTGATGGCGTGCCTTGTGCTACAAGAAGCTCTGCGGGTCGACGTCGACCTCGAGCTTGAGATTGCCCCTGGGCTTCTCCGCATGCGCCAGCCAATGGCGCAGATAATCCGACAGATCGAAATTGCGCGCCGACTTGAGCAGCAGCCGGAAGCGGTAGCGGCCCTTGATGACGGCGAGCGGCGCCTCGGCCGGTCCGAGCAGCAGCACGCCCTCCTCTGAAGGCGCCGACGCCACCAGCCGGCGCGCGAAGCCCTCCGCGGTCGGCCTGTCCCCTGCCGAAATGATCAGGCTCGCCAGCCGGCCGAACGGCGGGTAACCCGTGCGCTCGCGAACGTCGATTTCGCTGGTGTAGAAGGCCTCGCGGTCGCAGGCGATCAGCGCCTTCATGACGGGATGCTCGGGCTGGTGCGTCTGCAGATAGCCCCTCCCCCTGCCCTGCTCGCGGCCGGCACGGCCGATCACCTGGTTGAGGAGCTGCCAGGTGCGCTCGGCGGCGCGCGGATCGCCGTTGCCGAGGCCGAGATCGGCGTCGACCACGCCGACCAGATTGAGCCGAGGGAAGTTGTGGCCCTTGGCCACGAGCTGGGTGCCGATGATGAGGTCGACGCGGCCTTCCGCGATCTCCGTGAGTTCGGCGCGCATGGTCTCGATCGAGGTGATCAGGTCGCTCGACAGCACCATGCTGCGCGCGTCGGGAAACAGCGCGGCCGCCTCCTCCTGCAGCCGCTCGACGCCCGGGCCGACCGCGACCAGCGATTCCTCGGCGGCGCAATGCGGACAGGCCGGCGGCCGGGCCATCGAGAACCCGCAATGGTGGCAGACCAGGCGCTGGCGAAAACGATGGTCGACCAGCCAAGCGTCGCAGATGGTGCAAGCAAAACGGTGGCCGCAGGCGCGGCACAAGGTCAGCGGCGCATAGCCGCGGCGATTGAGAAACAGCAGCGCCTGCTCGCCGCGCTCGATCGCGGTGCGGATCTCGTCCGCCAACCGCGGCGAGATGTAGCGGCCGCGCGGCGGCGGCTCGCGCCTGAGATCGATCGCCTCGATGTGCGGCATGTGCTGGCCGCCGAAGCGCGACGGCAGCGCGACGCGCTGGTAGCGGCCCTTGCGCGCATTGACCTCGGTCTCGACCGAGGGCGTCGCTGACGCCAGCACGACCGGGAATTTGGCGATGTGGCCGCGCACCACCGCCATGTCGCGGGCGTGGTAGTGCGCGCCCTCGTCCTGCTTGTAGGCCTGGTCGTGCTCCTCATCGACGACGATCAGGCCGAGATCGGCGTAGGGCAGAAACAGCGCCGAGCGCGCGCCGACCACGACCGGCGCCTCGCCGGCGGCGATGGCCGCCCAATTGCGCTGGCGCGTGCGCGGCGTCAGCTCGGAATGCCATTCCAGCGGGCGCACACCGAAACGGCGCGAGAAGCGGTCGAGGAACTGCCCGGTCAGCGCGATCTCCGGCATCAGGATCAGCGACTGCCGGCCGCGGCGGACGGTCTCGGCCACCGCCTCGAAATACACCTCGGTCTTGCCGGAGCCGGTGACGCCATCGAGCAGCGCGACCTGAAAGCCGCCATTGGCAGCCAGCGCCCGCATCGCCTCGACGCCGGCCAACTGTGCATCGAAGAACTCGGGCTGGGCGAAGGACGGGTCCGGCGTCGGCGGCGGCAAGGCCCGCGGCATCGCCTCGACCGTCAGCGTCCCCTCGTCGACCAGGCCGTCGATCACGCTGCCGGAGACGCCGATCTCGCGGACGAGGTCGGACTTTCCGTGCAGCAGGCCA
The DNA here is from genome assembly GCF_051168015.1 of Bradyrhizobium sp. HKCCYLRH3061. Classification (NCBI taxonomy): domain Bacteria; kingdom Pseudomonadati; phylum Pseudomonadota; class Alphaproteobacteria; order Hyphomicrobiales; family Nitrobacteraceae; genus Bradyrhizobium; species Bradyrhizobium sp. HKCCYLRH3061. Next base: position 215,504 of record NZ_JBNPUE010000009.1, on the reverse strand, counting down.
TCCGACACCGCCTCGATCACCCGCCGCCGCGCCGGCGTCAGCCGCTTTGGCGGCTCGCCGACCAGCCGGACGCCGAGGCGAACGCGCTCCGGCCCGAGATGCTCGCCCATGCGAAGGCACATCCGCAGCACCATGCCGCGCGGCGACAGCGTGTAATTGGCGACCCAGTCGACCAGCGACCGCAGCTCCGGCTTGAGCGGCGGCACGTCGAGCTTCTCGCTGACGTCCTTCAGCCTGTTGTGCAGTCGCGGATCGGGATTGGCGTTCTCCGCCCACACCACCGCCAGCACCTCGCGCGGCCCCAGCGGCACGCCGACGACATCGCCGGGCTTCAGCGCCATGCCGCGCGGCACGCGGTAGGAATAAGTGTGGTCGAGCGCGACCGGAACCAGCACGTCGACCACGCCGGCCGTGCTGACTGCACCTGGAAAGAGATCGGTCGGGCGGTCCATGAGGGCGGAGATAGCCTTGCTCGGGCTGAAGCGAAAGCCGCCCGGCAAAGTTAGCGAACGGTAAAGGACGAGGATGCGATATATATAGATGAACCGACGGGTTGAGACCGAGCTTCTCGCCGCGAGCGCCGCTGCGCTCCCTCGCCCCGCTCTTGCGGGGAGAGGGCTGGGATGAGGGGCAGACGCACGGGACGTGTTCGCCGTGAGACCTGTACCCCCTCACCCGGATTGCATCTGACGATGCAATCCGACCTCCCCCCGCAGGCGGGGAGAGGCGCAGACCGCATTCGCGGCGGCCGACAAGCTCGCAGGACCTCGTCCCATCGCTGGGCACGCACGCATGGCAAAGCAGACGCGACCACCTGAAACGGATGCCGACGATGCGCCGGAGTTCTCCGACCTGATCGGCGCCGATGACGGCGTGGTGCGCGCGATGATGCAGTGGCTGGCGCATCTGCGCAGCGAGCGCCGGCTGTCCCCGAAGACGGTCGAGGCGTATGCCCGCGACCTGCGGCAATGCCTGCAATTCCTCTGCACCCATTGGGGTGAACCGGTGACATTGGCGCGCTTTGCGGTGCTGGAAGCCGCCGACGTCCGGGCCTTCATGGCGATGCGGCGCGCCGACGACATCGCCGGACGCTCCCTGATGCGGACGCTGGCAGGCTTGCGCTCGTTCGGTCGTTTCCTGGAGCGCGAGGGCAAAGGCAAGGTCGGCGCCCTCTCGGGAATCCGCGCGCCAAAGATCGCCAAGAGCCTGCCGAAGCCGCTGCCGATGGACGCCGCCAAGCGCCTCGCCGATGCCGACGAGCGTGCCGGCGAGACCCGCGAGACCTGGGTGCTGGCGCGCGACGCCGCGGTCATGGCGCTGCTGTATGGCTCCGGCCTGCGCATCTCCGAGGCGCTCGGATTGAAACGCCGCGAGGTGCCGCGGCCGGGCGAAGGCGACGTGCTGGTCGTGACCGGCAAGGGCAACAAGACGCGCATGGTGCCGGTGCTGCAGAACGTGCTGCAGCTGATCGACGAGTACGCCAGGCTCTGCCCCTACCCGCTTCCGGGAGCTGGGCCGATGTTCGTCGGCGCCAAGGGCGGTCCGTTGAGCCCGCGCATCATTCAGCTCGCGATGGAGCGGCTGCGCGGCGCGCTCGGCCTGCCCGACAGCGCCACGCCGCACGCGCTGCGCCACTCCTTCGCCACGCACCTGCTGTCGCGCGGCGGCGATCTGCGCGCGATCCAGGAGCTGCTCGGCCACGCCTCGCTGTCGACCACGCAGATCTATACCGGCATCGATTCTGAACGGCTGCTGCAGGTCTACGCGTCGGCGCATCCGCGGCGCTGACACCGTTCCGTCACATCGTTTCCCTTGCGCGACCACCGTGGTTCCGGCAATCGTCTCCCTCGCTTGATCCGGAGGGGAACAGATGAGCGCACATGAGAGCATGGAGCATGCGGAGCACGCCGAGCATGCGTCCGGCGAGAACAAGAAGATCGCGCTGCTGATCGCCGTCATCGCGCTGTTCCTGGCGCTGTCGGAAACGCTCGGCAAGGGCGCGCAGACCGAATCGATCAGCAAGAACGTCGAGGCATCCAACCTCTGGGCCTTCTTCCAGGCCAAGACCGTGCGCCGCACCGTGGTGCAGACCGCGGCCGAGCAGGGCAAGCTGAACCTGCCGGCGCTGCCGGACGAGGCGGCCAAGTCGGCGTTGCAGAAGCAGATCGATGACTGGCAGAAGAATGCCGCGCGCTATCGTTCGGAGCCGGAGACCGGCGAAGGCAGCGAGCAGCTCGCTGAACGCGCCAAGCACGCCGAGCACGAGCGCGACGAGGCGACGGCGAAATATCACCACTACGAATTGGCGTCGGCCGCTTTCCAGATCGGCATCGTGCTGGCGTCGGCGACGATCATTACGGGAATGATCGTGCTGGCCTGGGCCTCCGGTGGGCTCGCACTGATCGGGATCGCCATGACGCTGCTCGGCCTGTTCCAGCCGCATCTCTTGCATCTGCATTAGCCACGAAAGCCGTCATTCCGGGGCAAGGCCACAGGCCTTGAACCCGGAATCTCGAGCTCGGCTTGCGTTCATTCTCAACAATCTCGAGATTCCGGGCTCAATCGCCGGCACGCTGCGGCTTTGCGGCCGCACACGGAGGATTGCCCCGGAATGACGCGGGTGGTGAGCAGGCGAATGAAGCCGCCCAATGGCTCTTCTTGATCAGCGCGCCTGCACGCTGCGGCGGAAGCGCAGGATCTGGCGAACCACGCGGGCCGACCAGCCGCGGGTATTGCCCCGAAGCAACTCGCCGACGACCTCACGGACACGCTGCTTGATCGGCTCGACGAGGGCCGAGGCTTTGCTGCGCAGCGTGAGCACGGCCTCATACAGCCAAGCGAACCAGCCCATCTGCAGCAGCTTGCTGCGCGTGACGTCGAAGATGAATGCGGTGACACCGACACCGACGATCTTGCCGGACACGATCGTGGCCAGCGCGAGCTTCCACTGATGGTGCATCAGCAGCCACATGCCGAGCAGCTTGAGCGGAAACAGCAGCACGACCGGCACGACGAAGACGATCAAGGTCAGCGCCGGAGACAGCGTCTCGATCCGCGCGGCAAGCCAGTGCTTCAAGCTCCGCAGCGGAATCGCGGCGACGATGCGCGCCACGACCGGCTCGAGATGGTCCCACAACCAAGCTTCGATCAGGAAGATGATCGCAAGCAGAACCCAGAACGGCTGAAGCAGGCGGCGCAGCATCGGACTCCATCTCCGCCGGGCCCCGAGGGTTGAGACCTTTGACGATAGGACCTCGCGCCTTGCCGTTCGGTTCAGCGTCATAAGCGGGGCGTTTTGTCGCACCCACCTAAGGCGCCTCCGGGCGTCCATCACATATGGATGGCCCGCTTACCCACCGCAAGCGCGGCTTCCTTGACGGCCTCCGAGCGCGTCGGATGCGCGTGGCAGGTGCGCGCAAGATCCTCGGCAGAGCCACCGAACTCCATCAATACGGCGGCCTCGTGAATTATTTCCCCGGCTTCGCGGCCGATGATATGGGCGCCGAGCACGCGGTCGGTCTTCGCATCGGCGAGGATCTTCACGAAACCGTCAGTGGTCTGGTTGACCTTGGAACGGCCGTTCGCGGTAAACGGAAACTTGCCGACGGTGTAGGCGACGCCGGCCTGCTTCAACTCGTCCTCGGTCTTGCCGACGGAGGCCACTTCGGGCGTGGTGTAGACCACGCCCGGAATGACGTCGTAGTTCACGTGGCCGGCCTGGCCCGCGAGAATCTCCGCGACAGCGACGCCCTCGTCTTCGGCCTTGTGCGCGAGCATCGGGCCCGCGACGACGTCGCCGATGGCGTAGACGCCGGGCACGCTGGTCGCGAAATGATGATCGATCTGGACGCGGCCGCGATTATCGATGATGACGCCCGCTTCCTGCAGACCGAGTCCTTCAGTGTAGGGCACGCGGCCGATCGCCACCAGCACGACATCGGCTTCGATCTTTTCAGCCGCTCCGCCCGCTGCGGGCTCGATGGTCGCCGACAGCGTCGCGCCCGACGTGTCGACGCCGGTGACCTTGGCGCCGAGCTTGAACGCAAAGCCCTGCTTCTCGAGGATGCGCTGGAACTGCTTGGCAATCTCGCCATCCATGCCGGGCAGGATGCGGTCGAGGAATTCGACCACGGTGACCTTGGCGCCGAGGCGGCGCCACACCGAGCCGAGCTCAAGGCCGATCACGCCGGCGCCGACGACGAGCAGGCTCGACGGCACCTTGTCCAGCGACAGCGCGCCGGTCGAGGACACGATGCGCTTCTCGTCGATCTCGATGCCCTTGAGGCGCGCGATGTCCGAGCCGGTGGCGATGACGATGTTCTTGGTCTCGACGGTCTGCGCAGCACCGTCATTGCCGGTGACCTGCAGCTTGCCGGTGCCGAGGATCTTGCCCTTGCCCACGAGCACGTCGATCTTGTTCTTCTTCATCAGGAACTCGACGCCCTTGACGTTGCCGTCGATGCCCTGCTGCTTGAAGTTCATCATCGCCGGCAGATCGATCTCCGGCGCCGGGACCTTGATGCCCATCTTGGCGAAGGAGTGCCCGGCCTCCTCGAACAATTCAGACGCGTGCAGGAGCGCCTTCGACGGCATGCAGCCGACATTGAGGCAGGTGCCGCCGAGGGTGGCGTTCTTCTCGACCACGGCCACCTTCATGCCGAGCTGCGCCGCGCGGATGGCGCAGACATAACCACCGGGTCCGGTACCGATGACGACGAGATCGTAGGATGCCATGATCGAATGTTCCGTGAGCTTGCAAGTCAGAGATATTGACGGTCGTCAGCGTCCGCCCGACACGTCGAGAATGGCCGAAGTGACATAAGAGGCCTCGTCGGACAGCAGCCAGACGATGGCATTGGCGATTTCCTCCGCGGTGCCGACGCGCTTCATCGGCACCATCGGCGCGAGGCGATGGGCGCGATCGGGCTCGCCGCCGGAGGCGTGAATGTCGGTATCGATCAGGCCGGGGCGAATGGCGGCGACGCGGATGCCCTCGCTCGCGACCTCGTGGGCCAGACCGATGGTGAAGGAATCGATCGCCCCCTTCGAGGCGGCGTAGTCGACATAGGTGTTCGGCGAGCCGAGCTTGGCGGCGACCGACGACAGGTTGATGATGACGCCACCCTGGCCGCCATGCCGCGTCGACATCCGCTTCACGGCCTCGCGGGCGCAGAGGATGCTGCCGGTGACGTTGACCGCCATCAGCCGCTCGATGCGCTCCGCGCTCATCTCGTCGACGCGCGAGGTCGGGCCGACGATGCCGGCATTGTTGATGAGCGCGCCGAGGGTGCCGAACTTGTCCGCCGCCTTGAACAGAGCGAGGATGTCGCGCTCGCGGCCGACGTCGCATTTGACGGCGATCGCCTTGCCGTTCTTGGCCTCGATCGCGGCGACCGTGCTCTGCGCTGCCGCCTCGTTCGAGGCGTAGCCGACCACGATCTTGAAGCCGCGCGCCGCGGCGGCAAGGGCAGTGGCGCGGCCGATGCCGCGGCTGCCGCCGGTGATCACTGCAACCCTGTCGGTCATGCTGGCCCCCGTTAGGTCTGAGGCGCGCTGCCAGGCGCGCCTCAATTCGTCATGTCGTCGTTCGCCTCAGAGATCCAGCACCAGCCGCGCCGGATCTTCCAGGCTCTCCTTGACGCGCACCAGGAAGGTCACGGCTTCCTTGCCGTCAATGACACGATGGTCGTAGGACAGCGCCAGATACATCATCGGCCGGACCTCGATCTTGCCGCCGACCACCACCGGCCGTTCCTGGATCTTGTGCATGCCGAGAATGCCGGACTGCGGCGCGTTCAGGATCGGGGTCGACATCAGCGAGCCGTAGATGCCGCCATTGGTGATCGTGAAGGTGCCGCCCTGCATCTCGTCGATCTTGAGCTGGCCGTCACGGGCGCGGCGGCCGAAATCGGCGATGCCCTTCTCGATGTCGGCGATCGACTTGTGGTCGCAGTCGCGCACGACCGGGACGACCAGTCCCTTGTCGGTGCCGACGGCGACGCCGATGTGGTAGTAGTTCTTGTAGATGAGATCGCTGCCGTCGATCTCGGCGTTCACGGCCGGGATGTCCTTCAGCGCCTGCACGACGGCCTTGGTGAAGAAGCCCATGAAGCCGAGCTTCGAGCCGTGCTTCTTCTCGAACACATCCTTGTACTGGCTGCGCAGCGCCATGACGTTGGTCATGTCGACCTCGTTGAAGGTCGTCAGCATCGCCGCGGTGTTCTGCACGTCCTTGAGGCGGCGCGCGATGGTCTGGCGCAGCCGGGTCATCTTCACGCGCTCCTCGCGCGCGGCGTCATCCGCCGGCGACGGCGCACGCACCTGCACGGAAGCCGCCGGCTGATTGACCGGGGTCGGGGCGGAGGCGGCGCGCTCGATCGCCGCCAGCATGTCGCCCTTGGTGACGCGGCCATCCTTGCCAGAGCCCGGCACGGTAGTGGCATCGACGCCGCTCTCGGCGGAGAGCTTGCGCACCGACGGGGCCTGCGGCGTATCGGCGGGCAGCGCCTTGGCCGGCGCTGGAGCGGCAGCAGGGGCAGCCGCGGCGGGCTTCGCCGGAGTCGCGGCGGGAGCAGCAGCGGCCGGCTTCGCAGCGGCCGCGCCATCGGTGATCTGGCCGAGCAGCGCGCCAACGGCGACGGTCTCGCCATCCTTGGCGATGATCTCACCCAAGGTGCCGGCCGACGGCGCGGGCACCTCGATCGTCACCTTGTCGGTCTCGAGCTCGACGAGGGGCTCGTCGACCGCCACGGCGTCGCCGGCCTTCTTGAACCAGCGGCCGATGGTGGCTTCGGTGACGGATTCACCCAGCGTCGGAACGCGAATTTCAGTCATGGTCTTTGTCCTCAATAACCCGTGCGGTCATAAAGCCGGTCCGCCATCGCCTTGCGGCGGGCAAGCGATGCGGGACGGACGATCAACGCGATGTACTTGCGCCCCGCAGGTTGCGGGGCGCGTCAAAAAGGCAGGTTCAGTTCAAGGCTTCGTCGAGCAGCGCCTTCAGCTGGGCGAGATGCTTCGACATCAGGCCCGTCGCGGTCGCTGCAGAGGCGGCACGGCCGGCATAGCGCGGACGCTTGCTCTTGCCGCCGGTCTGGTTCATCACCCATTCCAGATAGGGCTCGATGAAGTGCCAGGCGCCCATGTTGCGCGGCTCTTCCTGGCACCACACCACTTCGGCGTTCTTGAAGCGGCCGAGCTCGGCGACCAGCGCCTTGAGCGGCACCGGATAGAGCTGCTCGACGCGCATCAGGTAGACGTCGTTCAGCCCGCGCTTCTCGCGCTCGTCATAGAGGTCGTAATAGACCTTGCCCGAGCACAGCACGATGCGGCGGATCTGCTCGTCCGGCACCAGCCTGGTCTTGTCGTCCGCCTGCATCTGCGCGTCATCGTACAGGATGCGGTGGAACGTCGTGCCCTTGGCGAGCTCCTCGAGCCGCGACACCGCGCGCTTGTGGCGCAGCAGCGATTTCGGCGTCATTACGATCAGCGGCTTGCGGATCTCGCGATGCAACTGTCGCCGCAGCACGTGGAAGTAGTTCGCCGGCGTGGTCGGATAGACCACCTGCATGTTGTCCTCGGCGCACATCTGCAGATAGCGCTCGAGGCGTGCCGACGAATGCTCGGGGCCCTGGCCCTCGTAGCCGTGCGGCAGCAGGCAGACCAAGCCGGACATGCGCAACCATTTACGCTCACCCGACGAGATGAACTGGTCGAACAACACCTGGGCGCCGTTGGCGAAGTCGCCGAACTGTGCCTCCCAGAGGGTCAGCGCGGTCGGCTCTGCGAGCGAGTAGCCGTATTCGAAGCCGAGCACGGCTTCTTCCGAGAGCAGCGAGTTGATGACCTCGAAGTGGCCCTGCTCCGGCGCCAGATGGTTGAACGGCGTGTAGCGGCTCTCGTCCTCCTGGTCGATCAGCACCGAATGGCGCTGCGAGAAGGTGCCTCGCTCGCTGTCCTGACCGGAGAGACGAACCTTGTGGCCTTCGAGCAGCAGCGAGCAGTACGCCAGCGCTTCGCCGGTCGCCCAGTCGAGCCCGATGCCGCTGTCGATCGCCTTGGCGCGGTTCTCGAGGAAGCGCTGGATCGTCCGGTGCACGCGGAAGCCGTCCGGCACCTTGGTGATCTTGCGGCCGATCTCCTTGAGGCGGTCGATCTCGACGCCGGTAACGCCGCGGCGCGCCTCCTCCTCCTGGTCGGCGGATTTGAAGCCTGCCCACTTGCCGTCGAGCCAGTCGGCCTTGTTCGGACGATAGGACGTACCGGCCTCGAACTCGGCGTCGAGACGGGCGCGCCAGTCGGCCTTGGCCTTCTCGACCTCGCCCTCGGTCATGACGCCTTCGGCGACCAGGCGCTTGGAGTAGATCTCCAGGGTCGACGCATGGGCGCCGATCTTCTTGTACATCACCGGCTGGGTGAAGGCCGGCTCGTCGCCTTCGTTGTGGCCATGCCTGCGGTAGCAGAACATGTCGATCACGACCGGCTTGTGGAATTTCTGCCGGAACTCGATCGCAACCTTGGCTGCGAACACCACGGCTTCCGGATCGTCGCCGTTCACGTGGAAGATCGGCGCATCGATCATCTTGGCGACGTCGGACGGATAGGGCGACGAGCGCGAATAGCGCGGATAGGTCGTGAAGCCGATCTGGTTGTTGACGATGAAATGAATCGAGCCACCGGTCCGGTAGCCTTTCAGGTCGGACAGCGCGAAGCACTCCGCCACGACGCCCTGGCCGGCGAAGGCGGCATCGCCATGCATCAAGAGCGGCAGCACCGAGATGCGCATGTCCGGCGGATCGCCATGCTGGTCCTGCTTGGCGCGGACCTTGCCGAGCACCACGGGATCGACGATCTCCAGATGCGACGGATTGGCAGTCAGCGACAGATGGATGCGGTTGCCGTCGAACTCGCGGTCCGAGGAGGCGCCGAGGTGGTACTTGACGTCGCCGGAGCCTTCGACCGCGTCGGGATTGGCCGAGCCGCCCTTGAACTCGTGGAACAGCGCGCGGTGCGGCTTGCCCATCACCTGGGTCAGCACGTTGAGGCGGCCGCGGTGCGGCATGCCCAGCACGATCTCCTTCACGCCGAGATTGCCGCCGCGCTTGATGATCTGCTCCAGCGCCGGAATCAGCGACTCGCCGCCGTCGAGGCCGAAGCGCTTGGTACCGGTGAACTTGACGTCGCAGAACTTCTCGAAGCCCTCGGCCTCGATCAGCTTGGTCAGGATGGCGCGACGGCCCTCGCGGGTGAACGAGATTTCCTTGTCCGGTCCCTCGATGCGCTCCTGAATCCAGGCCTTCTGCGCGGCGTTCGTGATGTGCATGAACTCGACGCCGAGCGTCTGGCAGTAGGTGCGCTCGCAGATCGCGACGATCTCACGCAGGCTGCCGTATTCGAGGCCGAGCACGTGATCGAGGAAGATCTTGCGGTCGTAGTCGGCCTCGGTGAAGCCGTAGGAGCGCGGATCGAGTTCCTCACGGTTGCGCGGCGCCTCGATGCCGAGGGGATCGAGCTTGGCGTGGAAGTGGCCGCGCATGCGGTAGGCGCGGATCAGCATCAACGCGCGGACAGAGTCGCGGGTGGCCTGATTGACGTCGGCCACCGACAGTTCGACGCCCTTCGTCTGGGCCTTGGCGGCGAGCTTCTCGCCGACCTTCTTCTCGACGACGGCCCAGTTGCCGTCCAGCGCCGAGGTCAAGTCGTCGCGGGGGGAGACCGGCCAGTTGCTGCGCGCCCAGGAGGGGCCCGACGCATTCTTCTGCACGTCGGCTGGCGCGTCCTTCAGGCTCTTGAAGAACTCCTGCCACTCCGGGTCGACCGAAGCGGGGTCCTTCTCGTAGCGGGCGTAGATCTCATCGATGTAGGTGGCATTGGTGCCCTGCAGAAAAGACGACAGGGCGAAGGCGGCGTTCGCATCTTGGCGAGACATGGTGGCGTCCTGGTAATTTCGATGCGCCCAATCAAAACGGCGCAATGCCTGACCCGGGGGGGACGCGGATCAGGCTCGGGTTAGGACCGTTTACCTTATTTATTGTAAATATTCGCGCCGAAAAGCACTAAGTCCTGAATCAGGATTTCAACTTTTCGACAAGCGTCTTGCCAAGCCGCGCCGGAGACGGAGAGACTGTAATACCAGCAGCTTCCATCGCAGCGGTCTTCGAGCCGGCATCGCCCTTGCCGCCCGAGATGATCGCGCCAGCATGGCCCATACGGCGGCCGGGAGGGGCGGTGACGCCGGCGATGAATCCGACCATCGGTTTCTTGCGGCCGCGCTTCGCCTCGTCCTTGATGAACTGCGCCGCGTCCTCCTCGGCCGAGCCGCCGATCTCACCGATCATGATGATCGAGGTCGTCTTGGGGTCGGCCAGGAACATCTCGAGCATGTCGATGAACTCGGTGCCCTTGACCGGGTCGCCGCCGATGCCGACCGCCGTGGTCTGGCCCAGGCCCTCGGACGTCGTCTGGAACACCGCTTCATAGGTCAGCGTGCCCGAGCGCGACACGATGCCGACCGAGCCGGGCTTGAAGATGTTGGCCGGCATGATGCCGATCTTGCACTCGCCGGCGGTCATGACGCCCGGGCAGTTCGGCCCGATCAGGCGCGACTTGGATCCCACAAGCGAGCGCTTCACCCGGACCATGTCGAGCACCGGGATGCCCTCGGTGATGCAGACGATCAGCGGGACCTCGGCGTCGATCGCCTCGCAGATCGCGTCGGCCGCGCCCGGCGGCGGCACGTAGATCACGGATGCATCGGCGCCGGTGGCCTCGCGGGCCTCCTTGACGGTGTCGAAGACCGGCAGGCCGAGATGGGTCGAGCCGCCTTTGCCCGGCGAGGTGCCGCCGACCATCTTGGTGCCGTAAGCGATCGCCGCCTCGGAGTGGAAGGTGCCGTTCTTGCCGGTGAAGCCCTGGCAGATGACCTTGGTGTTCTTGTCGATGAGGATGGACATCGTGCTTTCTCTAAAAGCGTTGCGGTGAGGAATGAGCGAGCGCCGGAAGCGGCGCTCAGCCTCCCTTGACGGCCTTGACGATCTTCTGCGCGGCGTCGTCGAGATTGTCGGCGGGCAGCACGTTCAGACCGGACTCGCTGATGATCTTCTTGCCGAGATCGACATTGGTGCCTTCGAGGCGCACCACCAGCGGCACCTTCAGGCCGACTTCCTTGACCGCGGCCACGACGCCCTCGGCGATGACATCGCACTTCATGATGCCGCCGAAGATGTTGACCAGGATGCCCTTCACGTTCGGGTCGGCGGTGATGATCTTGAACGCCGCCGCGACCTTCTCCTTGCTGGCGCCGCCGCCGACGTCGAGGAAGTTGGCGGGCTCCATGCCGTACAGCTTGATGATGTCCATCGTCGCCATGGCGAGGCCGGCGCCGTTGACCATGCAGCCGATGGTGCCGTCGAGCGCGACGTAGTTGAGGTCGTACTTCGACGCCTCGATCTCCTTGGCGTCCTCCTCGGTCTCGTCGCGCAGCGCGACGACTTCCGGGTGCTTGAACAGCGCGTTGGAGTCGAACGAGACCTTGGCGTCGAGCACGCGCAGCTGGCCCTGCTTGGTGACGACCAGCGGGTTGATCTCGAGCATCGCCATGTCCTTGGCGACGAAGGCGTTGTAGAGCTGGGTGGTCAGCTTCTCGGCCTGCTTGGCGAGGTCGCCGGAGAGCTTCAGCGCCTTGGCGACGGCGCGGCCGTGATGGCCCATGACGCCGGTGGCCGGATCGACCGAGAAGGTGATGATCTTCTCAGGCGTGCTGTGGGCGACGTCCTCGATGTTGACGCCGCCTTCGGTCGACACCACGAAGGCGACCTTCGAGGTCTCGCGGTCGACCAGCAGCGACAGATAGAATTCCTTGTCGATGTCCGAGCCGTCCTCGATGTAGAGGCGGTTGACCTGCTTGCCGTCCGGGCCGGTCTGCACGGTCACCAGCGTGGCGCCCAGCATCTGCTTGGCGAACTCGTTGACCTCCTGGATCGACTTGGCGAGGCGGACGCCGCCCTTGTCGCCGGCCGAGGCCTCCTTGAACTTGCCCTTGCCGCGGCCGCCGGCGTGGATCTGGCTCTTCACGACCCAGACCGGGCCACCGAGCGTCTTCGCCGCCGCATCCGCGTCCTCCGGACGGAGAACCGGCACGCCCTTGGAAATCGGCACGCCGAACTCGTGCAGCAGTGCCTTGGCCTGATATTCGTGAATGTTCATAAGCGCTTGCTCCCCGAACCCGCGATGGGGTGACGACCAGAATTGTTGTTAGGATGTCTGGTATACCATATACCAAACATCCTGCAACTCGATGTGGGCGAGACTACGCCCCGTGAATGACCCCTGATCAGCGGCCGAGCAGGTCGGGCGCGATCTTCTTGCAGGCGTCGACCAGGCCCTGGACGGCGGCGACCGACTTGTCGAACGCCTCGCGGTCCTTCCCGGCCAGCTCGATCTCGACGATGCGCTCGACACCCTTGGAGCCGATCACGACGGGCACGCCGACATACATGTCCTTGACGCCGAACTCGCCGTTGAGATGCGCCGCGCAGGGCAGCACGCGCTTCTTGTCGCGCAGATAGCTCTCGGCCATCGCGATCGCCGACGCCGCCGGGGCGTAGTAGGCGGAGCCGGTCTTGAGCAGGTTGACGATCTCGGCGCCGCCATTGCGGGTGCGGTCGACGATCTCGTCGATGCGCGCCTGCGAGGTCCAGCCCATCTTGACGAGATCCGGCAGCGGAATGCCGGCGACGGTCGAGTACTTGGTCAGCGGCACCATGGTGTCGCCATGGCCGCCGAGCACGAAGGCAGTGACGTCCTCGACCGAGACGTTGAACTCATCAGCCAGGAAGTAGCGGAAGCGCGCGGAGTCGAGCACGCCGGCCATGCCGACAACCTTCTTCGCCGGAAGGTTCGAGGCCTTCTGCAGCGCCCAGACCATCGCGTCGAGCGGATTGGTGATGCAGATGACGAACGCATCGGGGGCGTACTTCTTGATGCCGGCGCCGACCTGCTCCATCACCTTCAGGTTGATCGACAGCAGATCATCGCGGCTCATGCCCGGCTTGCGCGGCACGCCGGCGGTGACGATGCACACCTTGGCGTTGTCGAGCGCCTCGTAGGAGTTGGCGCCGGTGAAGTGCGCATCGAAGCCGTCGACCGGCGAGGACTGCGCGATGTCGAGCGCCTTGCCCTGCGGAACACCTTCGGCAATGTCGAACATCACGACGTCGCCGAGCTCCTTGAGGCCGACGAGGTGAGCCAGCGTTCCGCCGATCTGACCGGAGCCAATCAAAGCAATCTTGTCGCGCGCCATGGCAAATTTTCCTTTGAACCCGAAGGGGTGAGGGAGGTTGAAAAGTCGAGTGGGTGGTTATCCCTTTCGCCCGGGCCGTTCAAGTCACGCTATGGCCAATTGGCGGGCGTGCCTTGATTTCGATCAGGACCGGGCGACGGCTGCTGATGATCCTTTCAGCATGATTGGCGTGGCCTTTTCGCGGCTGTGTGCCCGGCGGCAGGCGCTCGCCAAAACTCCGGTATTTGTCAGGTTTCGACCAACCCCGTGGAAGTCCCGGATGCCGCCGAGTCCTTCCGCCCGTGCGGCAGGGCCAGGTAGGAGTCCGAGCCCATCTCGATCAGGCGCGAGGTGGTCCGCTTGAACTCCATGGCCTCGATGCCCTCGGTCGCGACGTAGAGCGAAATCGGGTCGGCTTCGGCGGAGGCGATCAGCTTCACGGCGTTGTCGTAGAGCGTATCGATCAGGGTGATGAACCGCTTGGCGGCATTGCGCTCGGCCAGATCCATGACCGGAACGTGATCGATCAGGATCGTATGATAGTCGTGCGCGAGCCGCAGATAGTCCGAGGCTGCCAGCGGCTTCTCGCAGAGATCGGTAAAACCGAAGCGGGCGACGCCGTTGGCGGAGCACGGGACATGCAGGATACGCCCCTTGATCGTCATGTCGCGCGGCTTGCACTTGGCATGACCCGTGAGCCGCGCCCAGGCCTTGTCGAGCGCCGCTCGCGCGTCGACATCGGCCGGCACCAGCCACATCTTCACGCCGGCCAGCTTCTCCAGCCGGAAATCGGTGCGCGCATCCAGCCGCATCACGTCCATATGGTCGGCGATCTGCTTGATGAAGGGCAGGAACAGCGCGCGGTTGAGGCCGCCTTTGTACAGGTCTTCGGGCGCGACGTTCGAGGTCGCCACCACCACGGTGCCGAGCTCGAACAGCCTGGCGAACAGACGCCCGAGGATCATCGCGTCGGCGATGTCGGTGACATGGAATTCGTCGAAGCAGAGCAGCCAGGCCTGATCGAAGATCGCCTGTGCGGTGAGCCCGATCACGTCGGCATCGGCGAGCTCGCCGCGCGCGATGTTCTGGCGGTAGCCGTAGATGCGCTCGTGCACCTCGGCCATGAATTCGTGAAAATGCGCGCGGCGCTTGTGCTCGACGGGACAGTTCTGGAAGAACAGGTCCATCAGCATGGTCTTGCCGCGCCCGACCTCGCCGTGGACATAGAGGCCGTTCGGCGGCTCGCTCTTGTCGGCAAAAAGGCGGCCGAACAAGCCTTGCTTGCGTGTCGGCTTGTAGGTCGAGAGGCGGCGCTCCAGCGCCGCCAGGGCGTCGGCGACCTCGGCCTGGGCGAGGTCGGCCTCGATCGCACCGGTATCGACCAAAGACTGATATTGCGCGCGGAACGCGTCTGACGGAGTGGACAGCATGAGCCCACTCTAGGTCACGAGACTTACGGAAAATGCAATCCGCAAATGGTGGAAGCCGCCATGCGTCGGAGCCGTGAGGTCGTGGTATATGGCACGCAAACGCCGCCGTGACCGTTAGTCCGGGGCTAACGACGTTAGTCTTCGCCCCCGGCCTCAGCGAGCGGCTGGCTTGAACGACCGCGCTCCAGACCTCACCCCGGGGAAAGGTCGTAGGCGTCCTCGACCACGTAGGGGCCGCCGCCGGTCGAGGCGCGCGACGAGAACAGCACGAAGCGCTCGGCCGTGAACACGCGGCTCGGGAAATAGCCGCGGACGGAGAGATAGTCGGCGACGTCCTGGCTCGACGCATCGTGCAGCCGCGCCAGCGTGACGTGGGGCACGAATTTGCGACCTTCCGGATCGAGCCCGATCCGCTGCATGAGCCGCTCGAGCTCGGCCTGCAGCTCGATCAGGGGGCGGCTCGGCGCGACGTTGGCAACGACGGCGCGCGGCTTGCGGCCGCCGAAGCTGGAGAGACCCTGCACCGTCACTTCGAACGGCTTGCGGTTCACCCGCCACAGCATCGAGGCGATCTCGTTGGCGGAGGCGCCGTCGATGTCACCGATGAAGCGCAACGTCACATGGTAATTTTCGGGATCGATCCAGCGGGCGCCGGGGAGGCCACCCCGCAAACCGGAAAGCGTGTGGCCAACCTCGGCCGGGATTTCCAGTCCAGTAAACAGACGCGGCATCGTTTCAGGACTCCCGATGCTGGAGGCTGATCTCGAAAATTGACGAGATCATGCCTTCGAGAAATGATCGACGACGAATCGCCAATGCATCATTCCTACCGAACTTATATGACTCCGCGACGGAAGGCGGGTTAACGCCGGTAAAAGCTGCGGAAAACCCGGCCCTTAAGGTTATCGCAAATGATCGACGCGGCGCTTCGTTCCGTCATTGCCCACGAAGTGGACGCAGGAATGCTTCCGCCGTAGGCAACATCCGGGACACGATGATGTCGACGCCGGCTGCGGTGGGGTGGATGCCGTCGGCCTGGTTCAGCTTGGGGTCGGCGGCGACACCGTCGAGAAAGAACGGATACAGCGGGACGCCGAATTCCTTGGCCAGATCGGGATAGATCGCGTTGAATTTCGCGGCATAGTCGCTGCCGTAGTTCGGCGGCGCCAGCATGCCGCACAGCATGACGGCGATGCCCCGTGCCTTCAGCCGGGTCACGATCTCGGTCAAGGCCTTGCGCGTCACCGCGGGATCGATGCCGCGCAGCGCATCGTTGGCGCCGAGCTCGACGATGACGGCCTCGGTCCCGTCAGGCACCGACCAGTCGAGCCGGTCGCGGCCGCCGGACGAAGTGTCCCCGGATACGCCGGCATTGGTGAGGTCGATCGGCAGGCCCTGGGCCTGCAACGCCTTCTGCAGCTTGGCTGGAAACGCATCCGAGGCGGACAGGCCATGACCCGCGCTCAAGGAATCGCCGAGCACGACCAGCTTGATCGGCTTGACGTCGTCAGCGCCCGCAAACGCGGGCCCGACTGTCATCAAGGCGAGCATCAACACGAGTATGTGCACGAAGATATGTCCGCGCCTCTCGACCCGGCTTGCGGAGTTGCCATATGACCGAGCCATGGACAGTCTCATCGAAACCTCGCGTTTGGCCGGCCTTGCGCCGGACACCATTACCATCTCCAACGTCAACCTCTCGCTCGGCACCGGAGCGGCACGTGTTCATATCCTCAAGGACATCAGCCTGCGGGTGGGACAGGGCGAGACGATCGGCCTGATCGGCCCCTCGGGATCGGGGAAGTCCACGCTGCTGATGGTGATGGCGGGGTTGGAACGTCCTGACAGTGGTGAGGTGGTGGTCGGCGGCACCGCTTTCAATGCCCTGGACGAGGACGCCCTGGCCCGGTTCCGGGGTCGCCAGGTCGGCATCGTCTTCCAGTCCTTCCACCTGATCCCGACCATGACCGCGCTGGAGAATGTGGCAGTGCCGCTCGAGCTGGCCGGCCATGCCGGCGCCGCGGAGCGTGCCGCCCGCGAGCTCGAGCAGGTCGGGCTCGGCCACCGTCTGCATCACTATCCGACGCAGCTCTCCGGCGGTGAGCAGCAGCGCGTGGCATTGGCCCGCGCTCTCGCTCCCGACCCCGCAATTCTCGTGGCCGACGAGCCGACCGGCAATCTCGACGAGACCACCGGCCAGCAGATCGTCGACCTGCTGTTCACCAAGCATGCCGAGCGCGGCATGACGCTGGTGCTGGTGACCCATGACAGCGGCCTCGCGCATCGGTGCGACCGGGTGGTGCGGCTGCGCTCGGGACGGATCGAAGCCGAGAGCGACGCACACGAGCAAGCCGACGCATGAGCACGGTGTCCGAACCGATCGCGGGCGGCCGCATGGCCGCGTTGCCGGTGCGCTACGCGCTGCGCGAGCTGCGCGGCGGCTTGCGCGGCTTCTACGTCTTCATCGCCTGCATCGCGCTCGGCGTGCTCGCCATCGCCGGTGTCGGCTCGGTGGCGGCCAGCCTCAATGACGGGCTGGTCCGCGAGGGCCGGACCTTGCTCGGCGGCGACGTCGCTTTCTCGCTGTTTCAGCGCGAGGCCAAGCCCGAGGAGATCGCCTTCCTGCGGACGCGCGGCCAGGTCTCGCTGGCGGCAACCTTGCGGGCGATGGTGCGCGCCGGTGACGCCAAGCTGGCCTTGGTCGAGCTCAAGGCGGTCGACGGCGCCTATCCGCTGCTGGGCAAGGCCGAGCTGCAGCCCGACCTGCCGCTACCGGACATTCTCGCCGAACGCGATGGCGTGTTCGGCGCGGCGGCCGATCCGGCACTGCTGGCGCGGCTCGACCTCAAGGTCGGCGACACCGTCAGCATCGACACCGTCCGCTTCCAGATCCGCAGCGCGCTCCAGGCCGAGCCAGATAAATTGTCCGGCGGCATCGGCCTTGGGCCGCGTTTCCTGATCAGCGAGGCCGGCCTGCGCGCCACGTCGCTGCTGCAGCCGGGCAGCCTGGTGCGCTGGACCTACCGGGTCCGGCTGCCCGACAATGCCAAGGACGACCACGCCGCAGCGTCCTTCATCGCCGACACCCGCCTGACCTTGCCGTCGGCCGGGTGGGAGATCCGCAGCCGCAGCAATGCCTCGCCGCAGCTCGAGCGGACGATCGGCCGCTTCACCCAGTTCCTCACCCTGGTCGGTCTCGCCGCGCTGCTGGTCGGCGGCGTCGGCGTCGCCAACGCGGTCAAGAGCCATGTCGACCGCCGCACCGAGGTGATCGCGGCGTTCAAGGCCCTCGGCGCCACCAGCCGCGACGTGTTCGGCATCTACCTCGTCCAGGTGATGGTGCTCGCCACGATCGGTTCGATCATCGGCCTCTGCGCCGGCGCGGCCCTGCCCTTCGCCATCGTCGGGCTGTTCGGCAACATCCTGCCGCTGCCCGTGATCCCCGCTATTCATTCCGACGAGCTGGCGCTGTCCTTCGTCTATGGCCTGCTCACCGCACTGGCGTTCGGTCTGTGGCCGCTCGGGCGCGTACGCGACGTGCCGGTGGCGGCGTTGTTCCGCGAGGCGGTCATCGCCGAATGGCACCGGCCGCGCTGGAGCTATCTGGTGCTGATCGCGGGCACCGTCGCGCTGCTGGTCGCGGTCGTGATCGGCTTGTCCTACGACAAGCGCATCGCCGCGGTGTTCGTCGTCGCCGCTGCGCTGGTGTTCGTGCTGTTGCGCGGCATTGCCGCCGCGGTGATGGCAATTGCGCGCGCCCTGCCGCGCAGCCGCTTCCCGATGCTGCGGCTGGCGGTCAGCAACATCTACCGCCCGGGCGCGCTGACACCGTCCGTGGTGCTGTCGCTCGGACTGGGTCTCGCGGTGCTGGTCACGATCACCCAGATCGACGGCAATCTGCGGCGGCAATTCCTGGCGCAACTGCCGGAGCAGGCGCCGTCGTTTTTCTTCATCGACGTCCCCTCCGGCGAGGCCGACCGCTTCCGCGGCTTCCTCAAGGACCTCGCCCCTCAATCCGCTGTCGAAGACGTGCCGATGCTGCGCGGGCGCATCGTCGCCGCCCGCGGCGTCCGCGCCGAGGACCTCAAGGCGACGACGGACACCGAATGGGTGCTGCAGAGCGATCGCGGCCTGACATATACCGCCGAGATTCCCAAGGGCTCCAAGGTGGTCGACGGCGAGTGGTGGAGCGGGACCTACAGCGGACCGCCGCTGGTCTCGATCGAGAAGCGCATCGCCGACGGCCTCGGCCTCAAGCTCGGTGACGACATCGTCGTCAACGTGCTCGGACGCGATATCACGGCGCGGATCGGCAACATGCGCACCATCGACTGGCAGGGGCTCGGCATCAACTTCGTGCTGGTGTTCTCCCCGAATGCCTTCAAGGGCGCGCCGCACACCCATGTCGCGACCCTGACCGAAGCGCGCTCCGATGCCGCCGAGGATGCCCGTGTCATCCGCAAGGTGGCCGACGCCTTCCCGATGGTGACCAGCGTGCGGGTCCGAGAGGTGATGGAGACCGTGGGCTCGGTGGTCTCCAACCTCGCGCTTGCCATCCGCGGCGCCAGTGCGGTGACCTTGATCTCGGCCATCCTGGTGCTCGGCGGCGCGCTGGCCGCCGGCCACCGCCACCGGGTCTACGACGCGGTCATCCTGAAGACCCTGGGCGCGACGCGGCTGCGGCTGCTCGGCGCCTACGCGCTCGAATATCTGATGATCGGGTTTGCCACCGCCGCGTTCGGCGTCATCGCCGGCTCGGTCTCCGCTTGGCTGATCGTGACCCGGCTGATGACCTTGAGCTTCGCCTGGCAGGCGGGCAGCGCCGCGCTGGTCGTCTTGGCGGCGCTGATCGTGACCGTCGGCCTCGGACTGGCCGGCACGCTGCTCGCGCTGAACCAGAAGCCGGCGACGGTTCTTCGGAATCTCTAGCGGCTTGATCGAGCGGCTTGCGCGCTCATGCCGCACGGTTAACGCGATTTATACGGCTGAGACGCGTTCGGAGCGACATTCAGCCGCGCGTGGAAGCTTGCGGCGGATATGCTAGTTTCCCATCTAGGGAATGGGCTCAGAGACCTGCCAAAGATGGCGAATTTGCCGATGACGCAAATTTAATATCGATGGCAGCGGGTATGAGATAGGGTTTTTCGAGAACCGGCTGAAGGTCCTGCCAGGATCGGGCTGCCGGGCAACCAACGGGAATTCGACCATGTCGGACCTCAACCGCAACTATGCTTCACCCTTTGGCCGGGTGGCCGGGCGCGCCGATGCCGCGACCGTCGACGCCGGTCTGCGCGCCTACATGCTGCGCATCTACAATTACATGAGCATCGGCCTGGCCATTACCGGCCTCGCGGCGCTCGGCGTCTACATGGCGTCGGTGACCGGCGATCCGGCGGCCGGCGTGTTCAAGTTCGGCAACGCCTATCTGACGCAGTTCGGCTACGCGATGTTCGTGAGCCCGCTGAAGTGGCTGTTCATCCTGGCCCCTCTGGTCATGGTGTTCGCGATCTCGGCCGGCATCAACCGCCTCGCGCCGTCGACCGCTCAACTCCTGTTCTGGGTGTTTTCGGCCTTGATGGGCGTCTCGCTGTCGTCGATCTTTCTGGTGTACACCCACACCTCGATCGTGCGGGTGTTCTTCATCACCGCGGCGACGTTCGGCGCGCTCAGCCTCTACGGCTACACGACCAAGCGTGACATGACGGGCATGGGCTCGTTCCTGTTCATGGGCCTGATCGGCATCGTGCTGGCGAGCCTGGTGAACCTGTTCCTGGCGAGCTCGATGCTGCAGTTCATCGTCTCGGTGATCGGCGTGTTCGTGTTCGCCGGCCTGACCGCCTGGGATACGCAGCGCCTGAAGAACGAGTACATCTACGGCTACGCCTCCGCGGGCGGCGACATCGCCGAGCGCGCAGCGATCACCGGCGCGCTGTCGCTGTACCTGAACTTCATCAACCTGTTCACGCTGCTGCTGCAGCTGCTCGGACAGCGCGACTGATCCAACCGCTCGAACGAGCGACCTTCGAAGCCCCGGCCTCACCGCCGGGGCTTTTCGTTTGCACAAACCCGATTGCGACCGGCGCAAAGCGACAGCGACAGCCATGCCGCGAGGCCGGATTGATCGCCGCGTCCGCATGGGTATGCTTGCACCCCATGTCGAACATTGAAATACGGCCCACCCAGGAGGCCGACCTCCCGGCCATCACCGCCATCTACGGCCAGGCCGTCCGCGAGGGCACGGCCACCTTCGAGCTCGACCCTCCGAATCTGGCGGAGATGACGCGCCGCTTCCGGGCGCTCCGCGACGGCGGCTTCCCCTATTTCGCCGCCCTGCTGGACGGAGAGGTGGTGGGCTATGCCTATGCCGGGCCCTACCGGCCCCGCCCTGCCTATCGCTTCACGGTGGAGAACTCGGTCTATCTCGCTCCCGCCAGCCAGCGTCGCGGCATCGGGATGCGACTGATGCGGCAGCTGATCGACGCCTGTGAGGAGGGAGGCTTTCGCCAGATGATCGCCGTCATCGGCGACTCCGCCAATGCCGGCTCGGTCGGGCTGCATACCGCCTGCGGCTTCCAGATGATCGGCACCCACCCGAGCGTCGGCCTGAAATTCGGCCGCTGGCTCGATACTGTGATGATGCAGCGCCCGCTCGGGGCCGGGAGCAGCGACGTCCCGGCGTAAGCGACGCCGGTCGAAATGTCGTGATCACCCGGCGGGTCGGATCAGACCAGCGCCGGCTTCGGCGCGATCGCCAGCAACACGCGCTCAAGCTCGTGGCCGCGGCGCAGGATCAGCCCGGTGGCCGAGATCACGCTGTACATGCCCTGCTTGCGTGCGAGACGCGGATCCTTCTCGATGCGGTAGATCGGCACCTCGGACGCCCGGCGAAACACGGAGAAGACGGCCCGGTCGCGCAGAAAGTCGATCGAATAGTCGCGCCACTCGCCGTCGGCGACCATGCGGCCGTAGAGGTTCAGGATGCGGTTCAGCTCCAGGCGGTCGAACGTCACCCGGTTCGGCGCTGCGGCCGCGCTGCGCGCCGCCGCGCGGTTCTCGCTGGGGTCGGCGTCCTCCGGCGTGAGGTTCATTGGCGTCCTCCTGTCATCTGTGTGACATGATCGCGCCATCCGGCAGAAGCCGCAAGGGGCCGTTTTCGTTGTTGAAGTTCGACCGAGCCTGCGAGGTCATCAGTTCCGCGAACACGCAAGCGTCACGGGATCGTTAGCGGAATCATAATCGCGCCGTCTTTCCGCCCACCGACCGCCCCCGACCTTCGGCATAAGATTCGTGTGCGTTGGCCCGGTCCTTTCGGTTCCGGATTCCTCAGCCCCCAGCCCCCCGGGGTCGTCAGGATCGGGTCTATTCACAAGTAAGGCAAAGGACCAACGCAAGTTGGTCCTTTTGCTTTTCTGGCGTGAGCTGCCGGAAGATGTCGCGGCGCGCCGTCGCACGGACGTGACGCGCCTCACGCAGGTCAGCGAAAACGAAGATCGGAACGACGGAAGATCAGCGCTCGGGACCACGCGCCGTTGCTGAAGCCCGTCCGCCCAACGGCAACTCGGAAAAGGCGGCGCCGAGCATCGGCCCAGGGCGGTCGCGACTGCCGTCCTGCACATAAACGACGGTGCCATCGACGCCCTCGCGGGCGATCTTCTCCAGCGGCACGCTCCAGCTGACCGGCGACCCGGTCCAGTCACCCAACTTCTGGAGACCGCGAACGACGTTGTAATAGGTCAGGTCGCGGCCGCTGTTCTCGCCGCGCCCGACCGAGATCGGGACCACCCGCGAGATCGAGCAGACCCAGACCTCGCCGTGCCGGCGCGGCGCATGCTCGCTGGCCGCGGCGACCGAGACGGAGAGCTCCTGGCCGTCGACCGACAGCCTCACCGGCACCGACATCACCGCGCCGCCCTGGACGGTTTCCTCGATCGCGCCTTCGATCGCCTCGCGGTCGCTGCCGATCACATGCACAGAGCCGTTGATCACCGCCTGCGGCGTATAGACCTCGCGGTCCCCGCGCGCACGAGAATAGGCCCGCTGCCGGGCCGTGAAGCGGGAGTCGGCCAGCGTGTCCTTCCAGCCGAGATAGTCCCAGTAGTCGATCGGCAGCGACAACGCGATGACCGAAGGATCTCTGGCGAGCTCGCCGAGGATCTTGTCAGCCGGCGGGCAGGACGAACAGCCTTGAGAGGTGAAGAGTTCGATCACCGCACGGGGATCGGATGCGGCTGGCCGGACGAAAGCGATGACCGCACAGACACTCAGCGCTGCGCGCGACCACCACGACATCTGTCCACTCATCGCCACTGTCCCGTCTGGACCACCGTCCGCTGCGCCCTGCGCATCACTGCATCCGCGATGCCGTCCTCGTAGTTAACAAACCGAAAATGCAAAGGAGGCGGCCCTTGTCATAGGCCGCCTCCTTCATCACCCGCTACTCACTTCAGAGTGAGCCAAACTGTCGCATCGCGCTTTGGTTAAGCGGCGAGCTTGCGCAGCACGTAGTGCAGGATGCCGCCGTTGCGGTAGTAGTCGAGCTCGTCGAGCGTATCGATCCGGCAGAGCAGCGGCACCTGCTGCGCCGCACCGTCGGCCGAGACGATCTCGGCGGTCAGGGTTTGGCGCGGCTTCAGGTCGCCCTGCAGGCCCTTGATGGTAACCTTCTCGTCGCCCTTGAGGCCGAGCGAGGACCAGGACGTGCCTTCCTGGAAGGTGAGCGGCAGCACGCCCATACCGACCAGGTTGGAGCGATGGATGCGCTCGAAGCTCTGGCAGATCACGGCGCGGACGCCGAGCAGCCGGGTACCTTTGGCGGCCCAGTCGCGCGATGAGCCGTTGCCGTATTCGGCGCCGGCGAACACCACCAGCGGCACACCCTCTTCCTGATACTTCATCGCGGCGTCGTAGATCGACATCTGCTCGCCGTCGGGCCAGTGCTTGGTCAGACCGCCCTCTGGGATGTTGCCGTCGGCGCCCTTGAGCATGAAGTTCTTGATGCGGATGTTGGCGAAGGTGCCGCGCATCATGATCTCGTGATTGCCGCGGCGGGTGCCGTACTGGTTGAAGTCGGCCGGGCGAACCTGGTGCTCGCTGAGGAACTTGCCGGCGGGCGAGGTCAGCTTGATCGAACCGGCCGGCGAGATGTGATCGGTCGTGATCTTGTCGCCGAACAGCGCCAGCACGCGGGCCTCGACGATGTCCTTGATCGGCTCCGGCTCCTTCTTCATGCCTTCGAAATACGGCGGGTTCTGCACGTAGGTCGACGACATGTTCCAGCGATAGGTTTCGCTCTCGACGGTCTTGATCTTGCGCCAGTTGGTGTCGCCCTTGAACACGTCGGCGTAGCGCTTCTTGAAGATCGACGCCTTGACGAACTTCTTGACGAAGTCGTTGACCTCCTTGGTCGTCGGCCAGATGTCCTTCAGGTAGACCGGCTTCTTGTCCTTGCCGATGCCGATCGGCTCGACCGCAAGGTCCTTGGTCACGGTGCCGGCCAGCGCATAGGCGACGACCAGCGGCGGCGAGGCCAGGTAGTTGGCCTGCACGTCCGGCGAGACGCGGCCTTCGAAGTTGCGGTTGCCCGACAGCACGGCCGCCGCGACGACGCCATTGTCGTTGATCGACTTCGAGATCTCCTCCGGCAGCGGGCCGGAATTGCCGATGCAGGTGGTGCAGCCGAAGCCGACCAGATTGAAGCCGACCTTGTCGAGGTCCTTCTGCAGGCCCGAATTAGCAAGGTATTCGGCAACCACCTGGCTGCCCGGGGCGAGCGAGGTCTTCACCCACGGCTTGGCCTTGAGGCCCTTGGCGGCGGCGTTGCGGGCCAAGAGGCCGGCGCCGATCAGCACGCTCGGGTTCGAGGTGTTGGTGCAGGAGGTGATGGCGGCGATGACGACGTCGCCATGGCCGATATCGAAGTCCTTGCCCTCGACCGGGAAGCGCTGCTCGGCCGCATCGGGCTTCTTGTACTCGCCGGCCAGCGCGGTGGCGAAACCTTCGGCCACGGCAGGCAGCGCGATGCGGCCCTCGGGACGCTTCGGACCGGCCATCGACGGCACGACGTCGGCGAGATCGAGGGTCAGCGTCTGCGTGAATACCGGGTCGGCCGACTTGGCGGTGCGGAACAGGCCCTGCGCCTTGGCATAGGCCTCGACCAGCGCGACGCGCGGCGCCTTGCGGCCGGAGGTCTTGAGATAATCGATCGTCGCGGTGTCGACCGGGAAGAAGCCGCAGGTCGCGCCGTATTCTGGAGCCATGTTGGCGATGGTCGACTTGTCGGCGACCGAGAGATGGTCGAGGCCGGGGCCGAAGAACTCGACGAACTTGCCGACCACGCCGAGCTTGCGCAGCATCTGGGTGACGGTCAGCACGAGGTCGGTCGCGGTGACGCCTTCCTTCAGCGCGCCGGTCAGCTTGAAGCCGACGACGTCGGGCAGCAGCATCGACAGCGGCTGACCGAGCATGCAGGCCTCGGCCTCGATGCCGCCGACGCCCCAGCCGAGCACGGCCAGACCGTTGACCATGGTGGTGTGCGAATCGGTGCCGACCAGCGAATCCGGATAGGCGACCTCGAAGGTGCCCTTGGTGCGGCCGATCGTCATCTTCTCCTTCTTGGTCCAGACCGTCTGCGCCAGATACTCGAGATTGACCTGGTGGCAGATGCCGGTGCCGGGCGGCACGACGGAGAAGTTCGAGAACGCCTTCTGGCCCCACTTCAGGAATTCGTAGCGCTCCTGGTTCTGCTTGTACTCCTCGGCGACGTTCTTGCCGAACGCCTTGTTGTCACCGAAGTAGTTCACGATCACCGAATGGTCGATGACGAGATCGACCGGCACCAGCGGGTTGATCTTCTCGGCATCGCCGCCGAGCGCCTGCATCGCGTTGCGCATGGCGGCGAGGTCGACGACGGCGGGGACGCCGGTGAAATCCTGCATCAAGACGCGCGCCGGGCGGAAGGCGATCTCGTGCTCCAGCGACTTCTTGCGCAGCCATTTCGACACCGCGACGATGTCGTCCTTGGTGACGGTACGGCCATCCTCGTTGCGCAGCAGATTCTCGAGCAGCACCTTCATCGAGTACGGCAGCTTCGAGATGTCCTTGAGACCGTTCTTCTCGGCTGTGGGCAAGCTGTAATAGATGTAGCTCTTCGTTCCGACCTTGAGGGTCTTGCGACACTTGAAGCTGTCGAGCGAGGTCATGCGTGGAAATCCCAATTGATCTGCATACCCGGAGGGGGTATTTAAGAACCGTCAGCGCGAGGCGCCGGATGGCTTGCAGCGGACGATTGTGTGCTGCATCAAGGTCGGGCTTATAGAAGCTTTCTAACTGCGCCGCCACAGAGACAAGCAAGTCCCGACGTGGCATCACCCACAAATTCTCACGCGCTAGCCATCAATTTCGTAAGGGCGCTCACGACAGGCCATGCAGGCGACTTCAACACTGTCTCCGAAGCTGTTCGGCCGCGACGTCAGATGCGTGCGCGGCGGCCGCGAGGTGTTCGCAGGACTGGCCTTCGAAGCAGTCGCGGGCGAGGCGCTGGCAGTGACCGGACACAATGGTGCGGGCAAGACATCGCTGCTGCGGCTGATTGCCGGCCTGCTGCTCCCGGCGGGCGGCTCCATCGCCATCGAGGGCGGTGAGAGCGAGCTGACGGTGCCTGAGCAGGCGCATTATCTCGGCCACCGCGACGCGCTGAAGCCGTCGCTCAGCGTGCGCGAAAACCTGACCTTCTGGGCCGAATTCCTCGGCGGCGGGGTCACGCGGCCGATCTCCGACTGCCTCGCGGCCGTCGGCATCGCCCACGCCATTGACCTGCCCGCCGCCTATCTGTCGGCCGGCCAGCGCCGCCGTCTGTCGCTGGCCCGCCTGCTCGCGGTGCCCCGCCTGCTGTGGCTGCTCGATGAACCCACCGCGGCGCTCGACGTCGCTGGACAGGCGATGTTCGCGGGGCTGATGCGGGAGCATCTCGCCGGGGGTGGGCTGATCGTCGCGGCGACGCACGGCCCGCTCGGCATCGACACGCGCGAGTTGCGGATCGGAACGATCGGATGATGCCCCCCTTCTTCACGACGCCCGCCGGCCCCTCCATTCCCTCCCTCCTTGTGGGGGAGGGTCAGGGAGGGGGGTGCCATACGACGTGGCCTATCGAACTGAGCGCACCCCCATCGCTCCCTATCCCATCCTATCGATGCGCGCCCCCCTCCCCCTTGCAGGGAGGGGTCGGGGGTGGGGGTCCCCACGGGCGGTCTCGCCCGGAGCCACCCCCCTCCCCAGCCCTCCCCCACAAGGGGGGAGGGAGCGAAGTGTGCCAGCGGTCGGAGCACGGCTCACTCCCACGCAACGCGCCATCAGCCCAGGCCCTCCCCGCATGACCGCGCTCGGTGCCCTCATCCGCCGCGACATCCGGATTGCGCTGCGCATCGGCGGCGGCGCGTTGATCGGCGTGCTGTTCTTTCTCACCGTCGTGGTGCTGATGCCGTTCGCGGTAGGGCCCGACCTGGCGCTGCTGACCCGGCTCGGCCCCGCCATCCTCTGGCTCGGCGCCCTGCTCTCCAGCCTGCTCACCCTGGACCGGCTGTTCACCGCCGACCACGAGGACGGCTCGCTCGACCTGGTCGTGATGAGCCGGACACCGCTGGAGCTGGCCTGCGCCGCCAAGGCGCTGGCGCACTGGCTCGCCGCCGGCCTGCCGCTGGTGATCGCGACGCCCGTGCTCGGCCTGCTGCTCAACCTCGACGCCACGGCGACTGGCGCCGTCGCGCTGACGTTATTGGCGGGCACGCCTGCCCTGACCTTCATCGGCATGATCGGTGCCGCGCTGGCGGTGACCATGCACCGCGGCGGGCTGCTGCTGGCGGTCTTGGTGCTGCCACTTTCGATCCCCGTGCTGATCTTCGGCGTCGCGGCGTCGCAGGCGGCCATCGTCGGCCCGCTGCCGTTCGGGGCGCCGTTCTCGATCCTGTGCGCATTGTCGCTGGTGAGTTTCGTGATCGGCCCGTTCGCCGCTGCGACAAGCTTGCGGAACGGGCTGGATTGACCCACCGCCCGCCGGGGTTTGACCATGATCAACTCTTACCTAGCGACGCCGTGCTGATTGCCTGCAACCGCGTCCGCCGTTAACAAGGGTCTCATGTCGCTGATCGACCTCGCCAATCCCACCCGGTTCCTTGCGCTGGCGGCGCGGCTGCTGCCGTGGCTGGCGCTGGTCACGGCCGCGCTGCTGGCTGCCGGCCTGTACCTCTCCGCAGTGGCGCCCGACGACTATCAGCAGGGCGCGACCGTCAAGATCATGTTCATCCACGTGCCCAATGCCTGGCTGTCGATGTTCGTCTGGAGTATCATGAGCATCGCCTCGCTCGGCACCCTGGTGTGGCGGCATCCCCTGGCCGACGTCGCCGCCAAGGCCGCCGCCCCGATCGGCGCCAGCTTCACGTTCCTCGCGCTCCTCACCGGGTCGCTGTGGGGCCGGCCGATGTGGGGCACCTATTGGGAATGGGACGCGCGGCTGACCTCGGTGCTGATCCTGTTCCTGATGTATCTCGGCCTGATGGCGCTGTGGCGCGCGGTCGAGGATCCCACGCGCGCGGCACGCGCCGCCGCGGTGCTGACGCTGGTCGGCGCGATCAATCTGCCGATCATCAAGTTCTCGGTCGACTGGTGGAACACGCTGCATCAACCGGCGTCGGTGATGCGGATGGGCGGTCCGGCGCTCGACAAGGCCTTCCTGATCCCGCTGCTGGTGATGGCCGTCGGCTTCACCTTCCTGTTCGTGACGCTGCACGTCGCCGCGATGCGCAACGAGATCCTGCGCCGGCGTGTCCGCAGCCTGCAGATGATGCAGGCCCGCGCCTACACGGCGGCTGCGCCGGCCGCCGATGCCGCAGGCCGGATCGCGGGAGCGGCTTGACATGGACCTTGGCCCCTATACCTCCTTCATCGCCACCTCCTATCTTGCCGCGGCGCTGGTCGTGATGCTGCTGATCGGCTGGATCGTCATCGACTACCGCACCCAGAAGGCGCGCTTGCGCGCGCTCGAGGACAGCGGCATCAGCCGCCGTTCCGGCCGCGCCGCGACGGATATCCAATGACCGAACAGGCTGCGACAGAGCCGGCGCCGCGGCGCCGCTCATTTCTCATGCTGCTGCCGCTGGTGGTGTTCCTCGGGCTGGCGGCGCTGTTCTGGTCGCGCCTCGGCAACGGCGATCCGTCGCAGATTCCCTCCGCGCTGATCGGCCGCCCTGCGCCGGCCACACCGCTGCCGGCGCTGCCAGAGCTGGCGAGGGACGGCACGCCGGTGCCCGGCCTCGACCCGGCTGCGCTCAAGGGCAAGGTCAGCATCGTCAATGTCTGGGCATCGTGGTGCGTGCCCTGCCACGACGAGGCGCCGCTGCTGGTCGAGCTCGGCCGCGACAAGCGCTTCCAGATCATCGGCATCAACTACAAGGACGGCGCCGACAACGCCCGCCGCTTCCTCGGCCGCTACGGAAACCCTTACGACGTCGTCGGCGTCGACGGCAACGGCCGCGCCGGCATCGAATGGGGCGTCTACGGCGTGCCCGAGACCTTTGTCGTCGGCCGCGAAGGCACCATCGTCTACAAGCTGGTCGGCCCGATCACGGCGCAGAACATCGACGCCGTGCTGAAGCCGGAAATCGAGAAGGCGCTGAAGGCAGGGAGTTAGTTCGCGGTCGGCAAGTCGTTAGTTTCTCGTCGTTGCAAGTGGACGTGACTGCCGAGCTCGCGCAACGACCCACGGTGTCGTCCCGGCCTTGAGCCGGGACCCATACTCCGCGGCCGTCGTGGTGGGCAAGATGTTAACGATGCGCCTGCCCCAAACTCAAGCCTGTGGTTCTGGGTCCCGGCTCAGGCCGGGACGACAGCAGAGTTTGCCGCAACTACCCCTTGCTCACATCCCCTTCCGCGGCGTCGCTGGCTTCCAACGAGGCCGGGTCGAGGTGGTAGCGCTTGATCAGCGGCATCTGGGCGATGGCGAAGATCATGGTCAGCGGCACGACACCGAACGCCTTGAAGCCGACCCAGAAATCGGTGCTCTGCGTGCGCCAGACGATCTCGT
Organism: Bradyrhizobium sp. HKCCYLRH3061; assembly: GCF_051168015.1. Classification (NCBI taxonomy): domain Bacteria; kingdom Pseudomonadati; phylum Pseudomonadota; class Alphaproteobacteria; order Hyphomicrobiales; family Nitrobacteraceae; genus Bradyrhizobium; species Bradyrhizobium sp. HKCCYLRH3061. Next base: position 185,722 of record NZ_JBNPUE010000009.1, on the reverse strand, counting down.
TCAGCACCGCCATCGCGGCGAAGAACAGCGCCCAGCGAAACGTCAGGATGCGCCAGCCCGCGGGCGTCAGATTGAACATCTGATCGAACATGATCGCGATGAAGGAGCGATTGAACAAGAGCCCGCCACCGAGCACGGCCGCGAACAGCCCGTAGATGATGGTCGGCTTGACCTTGATGAAGGTCTCGTCGTGCAGCACCAGGGTCAGCGTGCCGAACACGATGACGACGACGGCGGTCACCAGCGCCATCAGCGGGACGTGCCGCGTCACCACGTAGGACGCGATCAGCGCCGCGATGATCGCGACCATGAACGCGCCGGTCGCCGCGAACAGGTTGAACTTGGCGTTGACCACGAAAAAGATGATCAGCGGACCGAGCTCGGTCGCGAGCTTGAACAGCGGGTGCGGCTGGGTCTTGTCCATTCCATATCCTGTTGGCTGCAGCCACGGCAGCGGTTGATCCGGTCGTCTCGATCTGGCGGTGGGCCGGAGCCCGGGCGTGGCGACGTCAATCCTCGATGCCGGCGATCGCCCGCGCAAAATCTCTCGCGGCGAACGGTGAGAGATCCTCGACCCCCTCGCCGACGCCGATGAAGTGCACCGGCAGCTTGAACTTCTCCGACAGCGCCACGAGGATGCCGCCGCGCGCCGTGCCGTCGAGCTTGGTCATCACGAGGCCGGTGACGCCTGCCGTACGATGAAACGCCTCGACCTGCGACAGCGCATTTTGTCCCACCGTCGCGTCGAGCACGAGCAGCACCGCATGCGGCGCCGAGGTGTCGACCTTGCGAATGACACGCACCACCTTCTCGAGCTCGTTCATCAGCTCGGCCTTGTTCTGCAGCCGGCCGGCGGTGTCGATCAGCAGGATGTCGCGGCCCTGCTCCTTGGCCGCGGTGATGGCGTTGAACGCCAGGCTCGCGGAATCAGAGCCTTGCGCGCCGGCGACGACCGGCGCCCTGGTGCGCTCGCCCCACACCTTGAGCTGCTCGATCGCGGCGGCGCGGAAGGTATCGCCCGCGGCCAGCATCACCTGCTTGCCTTCGGAGGCAAATTTCTGCGCCAGCTTGCCGATCGTGGTCGTCTTGCCGGAGCCGTTGACGCCGACGACGAGAATGACGAACGGCTTGTGGCCAGCGTCGATCGTGAGCGGCTTCGCCACCGGCGACAGCACCTTCTCGACCTCGGTCGCGACCACCGCCTTGACCTCGTCGGCACTGATCGCCTTGTCGTAGCGGCCGGTCCCGACGGCTTCGGCGATCCGCGCCGCCACCTGGGTGCCGAGATCGGCGCGCAGCAGCACGTCCTCGATGTCGTCGAGCATCGCGCGGTCGAGCTTGCGCTTGGTGACGAGATCGGCGACGGCGGTGCCGAGCGCGCCGGAGGTGCGCTTCAGGCCGGCCGACAGACGCCGCCACCACGACAGCTTGGGTGTTTCGGAGGTGGTATCGTTCATGGCGTGGTGTTAGCCCTTTCCATTCGCAAACGAAAGCTCACACCCGCGTTACGGTTTCCATGGACATTAACCAACCCACCGACGAGGAGATGCTCGCCCGCGTGCTCCACCGCGACGGGCTGATGCTGGTGATCGACAAGCCGGCCGGCATTCCCGTGCACAAGGGGCCGAAGGGCGGGCCGAACCTCGAAGCCTCGTTCGACGCGCTGCGCTTCGGCCTGCCGCGCCCGCCGGTGCTCGCGCATCGGCTCGACAAGGAAACCTCCGGATGTCTGGTGCTCGGCCGTCATCGCAAGGCAACGGCGTCGCTCGGGCTTTTGTTCAAGCATGGCAAGATTTCGAAAACCTATTGGGCTGTCGTCGAAGGCGGGCCCGACGCTGACGAGGGCGTAATCGAGCTCCCGCTCGGCAAGCTCAACGCCGAACGCGGCTGGTGGCAGAAACCGGATCCGCAGGGGCAGCCGGCGGTGACGAAATGGCGGGTGTTGGGGAGGTCGTATTCTCTCACTCCCCCACCTCAGATCTCGATCTCGACTTGCGACACCGACTCCCCACCCCCTCGCGGGGAGGGGTCGGGGGCGGGGGTCCCCACGGGCAGTGTCGCCCGGAGCCACCCCCCTCCCCAACCCTCCCCCACAAGGGGGGAGGGAGCGCAGGGTGCCGGGGGAGAGAGCGAACCTCAATCCACCAAGACACCCAAGCTCACTTGGCTCGCCATGGAACCGGTCACCGGCCGCACGCATCAACTGCGCGTGCACTCCGCCGCATCCGGCTGGCCGATCGTCGGCGACAACATCTACGGCAACGGGCCGCGCTTCGGCGAGCCGCGGCTGCATCTGCATGCGCGGGAGATTTCGATCCCGCTGTCGAAGAACAAGCCCCCGGTGCAGGTCGTCGCACCGGCGCCGCTGCACATGCATGAGCGGCTGCGACTGTGCGGGTGGAACGGGGAGTGAGCCCGTCTCTCTCCACTCGTCGTGGCCGGGCTTGTCCCGGCCATCCACGTCTCAGTTGCCCAAGGCGGCGTGGATGTTCGGGCCTTCGCCGCCCCGAAGCGGCTACGGCCGCGCAGGCGGGTCAAGCCCGGGCATGACGGAGTCCTGAACTAACAGCCTCGCGCCATCATGCGCGGCGATCATCAACCGCTGCACCGTCCCCGGCACAGCGCCGCGGACGGCCGCCGGCAGATAGTGCTCCGTCCGCCCCTGCGTCTCGCTCTCGATCAGCACCTCGCGCTCGCTGCCGATCTCGGCATCCAGACGCCGCAGCAATGCCGCCTCTCCCGCGGCCCGCAGCCTCTTGGCGCGATCGCGGATGACGGCGCCATCCACCTGCGGCATGCGCGCCGCCGGCGTGCCCGGGCGCAGCGAATACGGAAACACGTGCAGAAACGTCAGGCCGCATTCCTCGACCAGGTCGATCGAGCGCGAGAACATCTCCTCGGTCTCGGTCGGAAATCCCGCAATCAGATCGGCGCCGAGCGAGATATCCGGACGCAGCCGCCGCACTTGGTCACAGAACGCGATCGCGTCCGCGCGCGAATGTCGCCGCTTCATGCGCTTCAGGAGCAGATCGTCGCCGGCCTGCAGCGACAGATGCAGATGCGGCATCAGCCTGGCATCATCCGCGAGCGCCTCGAGCAGGTCGGGATCGGCCTCGATCGAATCGATCGAGGAGATGCGTAGACGCTGCAGCTCGGGCACGTGGCGCAAGATCTGCTTGACCAATCTGCCGAGCTTCGGCGTCGCCGGCAGATCCGCGCCGTAGCTCGTCAGGTCGACGCCGGTCAACACGATCTCGGCATGGCCGCGCTCGACGAGCGTCCGCACTTGGTCGACCACGGCGCCCATCGGCACCGAGCGCGAATTGCCACGGCCGAACGGGATGATGCAGAAGGTGCAGCGATGGTCGCAGCCGTTCTGGACCTGGACGAACACCCGCGGCAGGCCGCGCTGGAAGCCGTCGACCAGATGCGGCGCCATCTCCGTCACCGCCATGATGTCGGAGACAGCGACCTTCTCGAAAGCCTCGATGCCGAATCGTGGCGAGGCCAGCGCCTGCGCCGTCGCGCGCCACGCATCGGGCCGCAGCTTGTCGTCATTGCCGATGACGCGGTCGACCTCGGGCATGGCAGCGAACATGCCAGCCTGCGTCTGCGCGGCGCAGCCGGTCACGACGATGCGCGCCACGGGGCGCTCGCGCTTCAATTTGCGGATCGACTGCCGCGCCTGCGCCACCGCCTCGTTGGTGACGGCGCAGCTGTTGATGACGATGGTGTCGTCGGCGCCGGCCGCTTCGGCATGCTTCGCGATCAGCTCGGATTCGAACGCGTTGAGCCGGCAGCCGAAGGTGACAACATCGACGCTCATGCGACGCTGGCGAACAGCTCTGGCTCGAACCGCCCCTCATATTCGAAGGTCGCGGTCCCGGTCATCAGCACGTGATCGTCGCGCTCGCGCCACTCGATCGTCAGCTCGCCGCCGGGCAGCGTCATCTGCACGATCCGGTTGGCGCGCTTCAGACGGGCCGCCGCGACCGCGGTCGCGCACGCCGCCGAGCCGCAGGCCCTGGTCAGCCCCGCGCCGCGCTCCCAGGTCCGCATCGTGATGTGGTCGCGGTCGACGATGTGGGCCAGCGTGATGTTGGCCCGCTCGGGGAAGATCGGGTGGTTTTCCAGCAGCGGCCCGAAGCGCTCCAGATCATAGGCGTTTATGTCCTCGACCCAGAACACCGCGTGCGGGTTGCCCATGTTGACGACCGACGGCGAATGCAGGATCGGGGCGTCGATCGGGCCGATCTGCAGCTCGATGTAGCGGGTGTCGCGGAATTCCTCGGCGAGAGGAATCTCCTGCCAGCCGAACTTCGGCACGCCCATGTCGACGGTGTAGAGGTCGGGCGCCGGGCCCTGCCAGCAGTTCAGCAGTCCGGCGCGGGTCTCGAACGTCGCGCTGGTCTGGCCGGTCTTGCCGAACACCTGGCGCACCACGCAGCGCATGCCGTTGCCGCAGGCGCCGGACTCCGAGCCGTCATTGTTGTAGATGCGGATGAACGCTTCGGTGCCGTCGAGCCGCGGCGGCTGCAGCACCATCAGCTGATCGTACGGCACGCGGGATGCCACCGCCCGCGCCTCGTCCGGCGTGACGACATGCTTCACGTCGCGAAGATCGACCACGACGATCTCGTTGCCGATCCCGTTCATCTTGACGAAGCTGTGGTTGGCCAGCGCGCTCATGAAAATATCCAAATTGTGTCCGCCTTATATGGCGAATGGCGCGGCATTGACCAGCCTGCAGAGCGACATGACGCATCTGTCATGGGACGCCGCGCCGCCGAGCATGTTAGGACCGGTTCATTCGCCGGCACGAACCGGGCAAAGCAGCACGGCCACTGGAGAATAGTCGAATGAATCTCAGCACTTTCCGCCTCGTTCTGGCCGTGAGCTCGGTCGCGCTCCTGCTCGGCGGCACGCCCGCCCGGGCCCAGGCGCCGTCGGCCTCGCCGGCTCCGGCGGCATCGGCCACGCCTGCGCCAGCCCCGAGCGCGCTACCGGCTCCCTCGGCACCGGCCTCTCCTGCACCTGCCGCGTCGGCCAGTCCCGCGCCCGCGACCAGCCCGACGCCGGCCGCCAGCGCGAGCCCCGCGCCGTCGTCATCTCCGACCGCGGCCCAGTCCCCCGCCACGCCGCCGCCGGCCGCGGCGCCGGCCCAGGCGGGCGACGCCTTCGGTGACGAGATCAAGCTCGAGGCGAAGAAGGTCGTCCTCGTCAAGGGCACCGCCAATTGGGACAACGCATTCGATACGCTGATCGACTCCTTCAAGTCGCTGTCGGCCACGCTGGACAAGCAGGGCATCAAGCCCGCCGGCAACGGCATGATCGTCTACACCTCGACCGACGACACCGGCTTCACCTTCCTGGCCGAGATGCCGATCGAGCAGGAGCCGAAGACGCTCGGCAAGGGCATGAGCATCGGCCAGTCGCCCGAGGGCAAGGCGCTGAAGTTCGTCCATCGCGGCTCCTACGACAACATGGACAACACCTACGAGGCGATCACCAACCACCTTGATGAGCGCCGGCTGGAGGCCAAGGACACCTTCATCGAGGAGTATTTGACCGACCCCTTGAAGACGGCCGAGGACAAGCTCGTCATCAACGTCTACGTGCCGCTGAAGTGAGCACCATGATGATCAGATCGATGTTTGTTGCCACACTGGCGGCCGCTACGACACTGCCGGCGCTGGCGGACGACATCGCGCGCCAGGACACCCCGGCAATCACCGTCAGCGGCGAGGCCAGCGTGACGGCGCCGCCGGATCTGGCGCAGATCGACGCCGGGGTGGCGTCGGATGCGAAGACGGCGCGCGAGGCCGCCGAGGCCAACAATGCCGCGATGGCCAAGGTGCTCCAGGCGCTGAAGAGCGCGGGGATCGCCGACAAGGACTATCAGACGTCGCGGCTGTCGATTCAGCCGCAATATGCGCAGAACCGGCCGGGCCAGCCGGCCGTGACCGGCTATCGCGCCTCGAACCGCGTCACCATCAAGGTGCACGATGTCGCCAAGGTCGCCAGCGTCATCGACACGATGGTCGGCGCCGGCGCCAACGACGTCGGCAACATCTATTTCAGCGTCGCCGAGCCGTCCAAGCTGCTCGACCAGGCGCGCGAGAAGGCCGTCGCCGACGCCCGCCGCAAGGCCGAGATCTACGCCAAGGCAGCGGGCGTCACGCTGGGACAGCCGCTCAACATCGCCGAGGACGGCGCGCCGGCGCCGGTGTTCCGCGCCAAGACCTTCGCCGCACCGATGGCCGCGACGCCGACGCCGGTCGCACAGGGTGAGGAGACGCTGTCGATCGCGGTCAGCGTGACCTGGGCGATCAAGCCGGGGCAGTAGGTATAAGTCTGTCTCATACTGTGAGACGCGACGCGGCCACGACAAACTCAGTGTCGTCCCGGCCTTGAGCCGGGACCCATACGCCGCGGCGGATGTTATCGCGCGAGATGGAGCTGCCGGCCTTCGCAAAACTTGATTCGGTGGTTATGGGTCCCGGCTCAAGGCCGGGACGACACCATTGTTGTTGCGACAGCGGACTAAATCTCCACCACTTGCCCCGGCTTCAGCACGCCAAAACGCTCGCGTGGGATGCCGGCCGAATCGAGCGCGGCGTGCAGCGCGTGGACGGGCGCGTCGATCGCCTCGTCGGTCAGTTGGAACGTGCCGTGGTGATGCGCCAGCGCGGCCTCCGCGCCGCAATCCTGCAGCGCCTGCACGGCATCCTCCGGGTTCATGTGCTGGTCGCGCATGAACCAGCGCGGCTCGTAGGCGCCGATCGGCAGGATCGCCAGCCTGATCGGCGCGTGCTGCTCCGCAACGCGGCGGAAATGCTTGCCCGTGCCGTAACCGGAATCGCAGACGATGTAGAGCCGGCCGCGCGGCGTCTCCAGCACGAAGCTTGCCCACAATGCCTTGTTGCGGTCGAACAGGCCGCGCGCCGTCCAGTGCCGCGTCGGCACCAGCGTCACCGCGACCTCCTCGTTCAAGGTCACGCGATCGTGCCAGTCATAGGCCTCGGCGCGGATCTTGGAGTCGGCGTCGATCATCGTGAGGTCGTTGCCGAGCGGTGTGACCACCCGCGGCGAAAATCGCGCGGTCAGCTTCGACAAGGTCCGGATATCGAGATGGTCGTAGTGCCCGTGCGAGACCAGCACGACATCGATGTGCGGCAACGCCTCGAAGGCGATGCCGGGATCATTGTGGCGTCGCGGGCCGGCGAAGGACAACGGCGAGACCCGCTCCGACCAGACAGGATCGACCAGGATATTGAGCCCGCCCGTCTGGACCAGCCAGCTGGCATGGCCGATGAAGGACAGCCGCACCGCCTCGCCGTCGATCCGGTGCGGCGGCGCGTCGGCATGCGGGCTCGGCGCCCAGGCCGGCCAGCGGGAACGCTTGCCGTTGCGGTCGAACTGCCAGCGCAGCACCTGGGAGAGGGATTTGGGCGGAACGCCGTCGGGATCGTAGAAGCGCTTGCCGTCGAAATGGTCGGTGACGGGGCCGGAATAGGTCCTGGAACGGCGCAACAAGGTCGTCCTCGCGAAGGCAAAGCTGAACTGGCTGAAGAGGTAAGCGGCCGCACAGGGTCCGGCAACGGGACGGCGCGAAGCAAGTTTCCTTGACTTTTGCGGCTGCGGAGGGTTTAACCCGGCCGAATTTCGGAAAGTTTCGTCTTTTCGAGCCACCGCCCGGCCCTGGAGGCCGGAGGTCACCGCCCGACAGCGCTGTGCGCCCTCGGGCGCAAACGTGTTTGGACTGACGGTTTCGGCCGATCTGCCGAGGCCTATATGGTCGTCATAGGCCGCAGCACGCGGCGATGACGGGCGGCAATGAAGCGAGCGCCCGGCAAGGGCAAAGGATACGGCATTGTTCGACAATCTGTCGGAAAGGCTTGGCGGCATTCTCGATCGGCTGACGGGGCGTGGTTCGCTCTCGGAAGCCGATGTCGACGCCGCGATGCGCGAGGTCCGCCGGGCGCTGCTCGAGGCCGACGTCGCACTGGAGGTTGTCCGCAGCTTCACCGAGCGCGTGCGCGAGCAGGCGATCGGCGCCACCGTGGTCAAGTCGGTCACCCCCGGCCAGATGGTCGTGAAGATCGTCCATGACGAGTTGGTCAAGACGCTCGGCGACGACGGCCAGACCATCGACCTCAATGCCGTGCCGCCGGTGCCGATCATGATGGTCGGCCTGCAGGGCTCGGGCAAGACCACCACCACTGCCAAGCTCGCCCGGCGCATGGTTCAGCGCGACAAGCGCAAGGTGCTGATGGCCTCGCTCGACGTCTACCGTCCGGCCGCCATGGAGCAGCTCGCGGTGCTCGGCCGCGACTTGGACATTCCGACCCTGCCGATCGTCGCCGGCCAGATGCCTCCGCAGATCGCACGCCGCGCCATCGAGGCCGCCAAGCTCGGCGGCTATGACGTGGTGCTGCTCGACACCGCCGGCCGCACCACTCTCGACGAGGACATGATGAAGGAGGCCGCCGAGATCAAGGCGGTCGCCAACCCGCACGAGATCCTGCTGGTCGCGGATTCGCTGACCGGCCAGGACGCCGTCAATCTCGCCCGCTCGTTCGACCAGCGCGTCGGCCTCACCGGCATCGCGCTGACCCGTATCGACGGCGACGGCCGCGGCGGCGCCGCGCTGTCGATGCGCGCTGTCACCGGCAAGCCGATCAAGCTGCTCGGCACCGGCGAGAAGACCGACGCGCTGGAGGACTTCTATCCCTCGCGCATCGCCGGCCGCATCCTCGGCATGGGCGACATCGTCTCGCTGGTCGAGAAGGCCGCGGCGAACATCGACGCCGAGAAGGCCGCGCGCGCCGCCGAGAAGATGCGCAAGGGTCAGTTCGACCTCAACGACATGCGCGAGCAGCTCTTGCAGATGTCGCAGATGGGCGGCATCAGCGGGCTCATGGGCATGATGCCCGGCATCTCCAAGATGAAGAACCAGATCGCGGCCGCCGGGATCGACGACAAGATCCTCAAGCGGCAGGTTGCGATCATCGATTCGATGACCCGCGAGGAGCGCAAGCATCCCGACCTGCTGAAGGCGAGCCGCAAGAAGCGCATCGCCGCGGGCTCCGGCCAGAGCGTCGAGCACGTCAACAAGCTCTTGAAGATGCACCGGAACATGGCCGACGTGATGAAGGCCATGGGCTCCGGCAAGCGCGGCCCGCTCGCCGGCATCGCCCAGGCGATGGGTTTTGGCGGCGGTGGCGGCATGCCCTCGCCGGAGCAGCTCAAGGCGATGGCCGAGAAGATGCCGGGCGGCATGCCCGGCGGCCTGCCGAATTTGCCGAAGGATCTTCCCGCTGGCCTGCGCGGCGGCTTGCCCAATCTTCCGGGCCTCACCGGTCTCAGCGGCAAGCCGACCCTGCCGGGTCTCGGCCTGCCTCCGGGGAAGAAGAAATGAGCTCACTCCCGTCATTGCGAGGAGCGAAGCGACGAAGCAATCCAGAGTCGCGCACGCCGCTCTGGATTGCTTCGCTTCGCTCGCAATGACGACCCATCCAACTTCGTATCAAGACATCGACACCTAAGGAGAACTTTCATGTCCGTCGTCATTCGTCTCGCCCGTGCCGGCACCAAGAAGCGCCCGGTCTATCACGTCGTCGTCGCCGACTCGCGCTTCCCGCGTGACGGCCGTTTCATCGAGCGCCTCGGCTACTTCAATCCGCTGATGCCGAAGGACAACGAGGCGCGCCTCAAGCTCGACATGGAGAAGGTGAAGGGCTGGCTCGCCAAGGGCGCGCAGCCGTCCGACCGCGTCGCCCGCTTCCTCGATGCCGCCGGCGTCAAGAAGCGCGAAGCCCGCCAGAACCCGATCAAGGCCGTGCCGCGGAAGGAGCGCAAGGCCCAGGCCGAAGCCGCCGCAAAGGGCTAAGCCTCTTGCTGCGCGAGGCCTCATGCTTCGAGACGCACGGCTTTCGCCGTGCTCTTCAGCATGAGGTGATCGCTCCTCGTCCTGAGGAGCGCGCCGTTGCGCGCGTCTCGAAGGACGAGGCCCGCTGATGTCCAAGCTCATCTGCGTCGCCAGGATCGGCGCCGCGCACGGCGTGCGCGGCGAGGTCCGCTTATGGACCTTCACCGAGGATCCGCTGGCCGTGCTGCATTTCGGTCCGCTCACGACCAAGGACGGCAGCCGATCGTTCGAGGTCGCGAAGGCGCGCGAGGCCAAGGATCATCTGGTCGCCGCGATCAAGGGCGTCACGGACCGCAATGCGGCCGAACGGCTCAACGGGCTCGAGCTCTATGTGCCGCGTGAGCGCCTGCCCGAGACCGATGACGACGAATACTACCACGCCGACCTGATCGGCTTGGCCGCCGAGACCACCTCAGGCGCCCCGCTCGGCCGCGTGCTCGCCGTCCATAATTTCGGCGCCGGCGACATCATCGAGATCGCCCCGCCCTCCGGCAGCACCTTGATGCTGCCGTTCACCAATGCCGTGGTGCCGACGGTCGATCTGGCAGGCGGCCGGGTGATCATCGAGTTGCCGGCCGAGATTGACGGCGAGGATCGAGCTTCGGCCGATGAAACGGCGTCGGCTGAGGACGATGCTGCCGCCCAAAACTCAGCTCGTCATCCCCGCGAAAGCGGGGATCCATAGCCACCGCAGCCGATTGGCTTGCGCGGAACTGGCCGCGTGCCACTTTCCAACATCACGCGGTATGGGTCCCGGATCGGCGCCGCGACGCGCTGATGCGCGTCACGGCTTGTCCGGGACGACACCGGTGGTGGAGCATCAGCCGCGAGATGACGGCGCCGCATTGAGCGATCGGGGCTCGATCTTGCTTCGCCGCTGCCGTAACAGAGCGCCATGACCACTTCGCCCTCTCCGACCGCGCCCTGGCGCGCGACTGTGCTGACGCTGTTTCCGGAGATGTTTCCCGGGCCGCTGGGCGTGAGCCTCGCCGGCCGGGCGCTGGCATCAGGCATCTGGACGCTGGAGGCGCGCGACATCCGGGCCTCGGCGACCGACAAGCACCGGAGTGTCGATGATACGCCGGCTGGAGGCGGCCCGGGAATGGTGCTGCGCGCGGACGTGCTGGCCGCCGCGATCGATGCCGCCGCCGTTGCACCCGAACGGCCGAAGCTGCTGATGAGCCCGCGCGGTCGGCCCTTGACCCAGGCCTTCGTCCGCGAGCTTGCCGACGGTCCCGGCCCGCTGATCGTTTGCGGCCGTTTCGAAGGCATCGACCAGCGCGTCATCGACGCGCGCGAGCTGATCGAGGTCTCGATCGGAGATTATGTGCTGTCGGGCGGCGAGATCGCCGCGCTGGTGCTGATCGACGCCTGCGTGCGACTGCTGCCCGGTGTGATGGGCAAGCTCGAATCCGGCACTGACGAGAGCTTCTCCGACGGCCTACTGGAGTACCCGCAATACACGCGCCCGCAGCTGTTCGAGGGCCGTCCCATTCCGGATGTGCTCACCTCGGGCGATCACGCCAAGGTCGCGGCGTGGCGGCGCGCGCAGGCCGAGGCGCTCACGCAAGCGCGGCGGCCGGATCTGTGGGCCGAACGGCAGGTGCGCCAGACCCTGGAACAAAGCAGGACCAGCCAAAAAGCGCCAAAAAGCACGACAGACGGGTGACAAGCCTCGCGCTTTGGCTTATAGGAGCGCCCAATTCCGCAAGTGACGGCAGGAACAAGCGCAGCCCCCGCGTGACCCGGCTGGGCGCGCCGCCGATGGAGATTTACCCGTGAACCTGATTCAGCAGCTCGAAAAAGAGCAGTTCGACAAGCTGTCCGCCAACAAGACCATTCCGGAGTTCGGCCCGGGCGACACCGTGATCGTCAACGTGAAGGTGGTCGAAGGCGAGCGCACGCGCGTGCAGGCCTATGAAGGCGTCTGCATCGGCCGGTCCGGCGGCGGCATCAACGAGAGCTTCACCGTCCGCAAGATCTCCTACGGCGAGGGCGTGGAGCGCGTGTTCCCGATCCTCTCCCCGATGATCGACTCGATCAAGGTCGTGCGCCGCGGCAAGGTGCGTCGCGCCAAGCTGTATTACCTGCGCCAGCTGCGCGGCAAGTCGGCCCGCATCGTCGAGAAGCAGGACCGCCAGCAGGCCGCGGTGAACGAGTAATCGTTGCTTCCCATGGATTGACGAAGAGCGCGGGCTGGTCCCGCGCTTTTTGTTTTGGGCACCGTCATTGCGAGGAGCGGAGCGACGAAGCAATCCAGAGTCCTCGCTCAGCCCTGGATTGCTTCGCTTCGCTCGCAATGACGGCGGGCGCAAACGCATCTCGCACTCCCTTGCCCGCGTGCTATATATCTCCCTGAAATGGTTCTAGATCGCACCAGCATGGCCTGCCGCCGCGTCGTCATCGACGATCATAGCCGGCTGCCCGGGCGGTTCTTCGGACGCTTCGCCACCTCGGCGACGTCGGAGCTTAGGCGCGCGCTGTAAGCCGCAGCGCCTCAGTCCTGATTGTTCGCGCGTGCCCGTCACGCGTCGTGTCTCAAACCTTAAATTCCCGGGAGCATTCGCTCATGTCGAAGCCGACCACCCTGTACGACAAGATCTGGAACGACCATCTGGTGCACGAAGCCGAGGACGGCACCTGCCTGCTCTACATCGACCGCCACCTGGTGCACGAGGTGACGTCGCCGCAAGCGTTCGAAGGCCTGCGCGCCACCGGGCGCAAGGTGCATGCGCCGGAGAAGACGCTGGCCGTGGTTGATCACAACGTGCCGACCACCGACCGTTCCAAGCCGAATCCGGATCCGGAGAGCATCGAGCAGATCAAGGCGCTGGCGGAGAACGCCAAGGAATTCGGCATCGAATATTACAACGAATTCGACCGCCGCCAGGGCATCGTCCACGTCATCGGCCCCGAGCAGGGTTTTACGCTGCCCGGCACCACGATCGTCTGCGGTGACAGCCACACCTCGACGCATGGCGCGTTCGGCGCGCTGGCGCACGGCATCGGCACCTCCGAGGTCGAGCACGTGCTGGCGACACAGACGCTGATCCAGAAGAAGGCGAAGAACATGCGCGTCACCGTCGACGGCAAGCTGCCGGACGGCGTGACGGGCAAGGACATCATCCTCGCCATCATCGGCGAGATCGGCACCGCGGGAGGTACCGGCTACGTGCTGGAATACGCCGGCGAGGCGATCCGCTCGCTGTCGATGGAAGGCCGCATGACCGTCTGCAACATGTCGATCGAGGGCGGCGCGCGCGCCGGTCTGGTCGCGCCCGACCAGAAGGCGTTCGACTTCCTGCGCGGCCGTCCCAAGGCGCCGCAGGGCGCCGCCTGGGACGCAGCGATGCGCTACTGGGAGACGCTGCGCTCCGACGACGGCGCGCATTTCGACCATGAGCTCAGGCTCGACGCCGCCAAGCTGCCGCCGATCGTGACCTGGGGCACCTCGCCCGAGGACGTGATCTCGGTGACCGGCGTGGTGCCCGATCCGGACAAGATCGCAGACGAGGCCAAGCGCATCTCCAAGCATCGCGCGCTGAAGTACATGGGCCTGACCGCGGGCACGAAGATCACCGACATCAAGCTCGACCGCGTTTTCATCGGCTCCTGCACCAACGGCCGCATCGAGGATCTCCGCGCCGCCGCCAAGATCGCCGAAGGCAAGACCGTCAGCGGCCACGTCAACGCGATGGTCGTCCCGGGCTCGGGCATCGTCAAGGAGCAGGCCGAGGCCGAGGGCCTCGACAAGATCTTCATCAAGGCCGGCTTCGAATGGCGCGAGCCGGGCTGCTCGATGTGCCTTGCCATGAACCCGGACAAGCTGGCGCCGGAAGAGCGCTGCGCCTCGACCTCGAACCGCAACTTCGAAGGCCGCCAGGGCTTCAAGGGCCGCACCCACCTGGTGTCACCCGCGATGGCCGCGGCGGCTGCGATCGCAGGACACTTCGTCGACGTGCGCGACTGGCGCTGATCAAGCCGCCCGGTCATCGCTTTCTGCGTTGCTCGACTTCAAAAGGCGACGTTCGTGTCAACGAACGTCGCCTTTGTATGCCTGCCGACGCCTTCAACTTTGCGCCGGAAACGTCGGGATGTCCGGCCATTTATTTCGAACTGATCATCGACCTGCTGCAGTGCGAGCGGTTTACTGACTGCACTCTTCAAGGTTGCAATTCGAAGACAAGTCTCTTATGATTTGATCGGTCAGGCGCCGTCGAGCGGGAGAATCATATGATTCATCCATTCAATGTCGATCCTCAAAATCCTTACGACGGCCCTGACTTCGACGAGTTCTGCATCGCAGAGAAGAGCTATTTGAGCGCGCGACGGGATCGCAGCGATTGCTTCACCTGCGCGCTTTCCAAGCTCTGCCAGGCTGGCTTTGAACATCAAGTCGACCTTGCTGCACAAGGCAAGGACCCCAGCCTTACCAAGGATTGCCAACTCACGGCCGAAGACCTGACCGCCGAACGTCTTTTCGATGGGCTTACGGATGAACAAGTCGACTTCGTAAAAATTCATATCCCCGGACTTGCGAAGGAGCACGACAATGTCTGATCCCGCATCAATGCAACTTGAGGCCAAGAAGCAGCTTGCGAGCAAAGCCGAAGCCGTTGCGAAACATCAGTTGGAAGCCAAGCGCCAACTCAGCGAGAAGGCAGCGCTCGCGAGCAAGACTCAATTGGAAGCCAAGAAGCAGCTGATGGAGAAAGCCGATCTGACCAGCCGGATGCAACTGGCCTCGAAGAAAGCAAAGTCCTGACATTCGCAGTGATCGTGAGGTCGGTTGCTTCTGACGATCCGCTCTGGCGCACGACGTGATGATCGGTACGAATCTTCAGTGAAGTCTTGGCAGTTCGGCAATACTTTCTTAGGACCGCGGGCGCAAAATCCTACCACCGGACGCGCCGCGTCTGCAGAGGAACGTGCCGAGGAGCCTGACATGGCCGACAAGCCGGAATACGTCGACCTCATCCGCGATGCGACACGCCAGCGCCGCAAGACACCGCCCGCCAAGATCATCGCCCAGCCGGAGGCTCCGAAGGAGGAGCGGCGGTTGTCGAACTGGCCGCCCGGCCGCTTTGCCAAATGGCGCATCGAGACGTTGGTGCCGTGGAAGCTGAGCGTGAAGAACTGGCAGTTCAAGGACTGGCTCTGACTGTCGCGCCTCACTCCATCCCCCTGAAATGAGAGAAGGGCGCCGTTGGGCGCCCTTCCTGTTTTATCGAACTTCAAGCACGATCAGTAGTAGCGCCAGTGGTGGCGGTGGCGATGATGCCATCGGTGATGATGGCGCCAGTGATGACCCCGCCAATGCCGGTAGTGGCAGATGCGGCGTGGCCCGTAATGGGTCCAGACGACGCGGCAGCGACGATAGGGATAGTAGTAGCCCGTCGTATAAATCGGCGTGTAGTAGCTGCGGTAGCCGTAGAAATGACGGCGGTGATGGTGGAAGTACGGCCGGTAGGCGTAGTGCGGACGATAATGATAGCCACCGCCATGGAACACCGGCCGCGGACCGAATCCGCCATGGAATGCCGGGCCACCACCGTGGAAGGCCGGACGCGGGCCACCACCGCCGAAGGCATGTCCTCCCCCATGAAACGCGGGACTGCCGCCGCCACCCCTGAACATGGCGCCGCCGCCATGGAACGCCGGGCCACCGCCTCCGCCGTGGAACGCCGGACCGCCGTGGAAGCCGCCACCGCCCCCACCGTGGAATCCACCACCGCCGGGATGCCCGCCGCCACCGCCACCGGGGCCTCGGACCTGAACGGCCAACACTTCCGAAGGTGTCTGCGTGGCGGAGCCGGCACCGGGACTCACCGGCGACATCGCAAGCGCAGGCCGTCCGGACGCGCCCGCCAAGACAAACAGTGTGGCCGCCGCAAGACTGAGGCGACGAGCAAGACCAGCACGCTGGTCCTTCATCCTCATCATGGTCCCTTCTCCCTGAATGCTGTGCAACGATGGACCCATGCAGCGCCGATGCTGGTCGTCCGATCGGTGGATTCGCGCACCCCCATCATGAACGTAGAGATAGCGACGTGAATGCGGCATGAATGATGCACGTTGCACGCGCATCTGCGGCGTGGCGTCGCGGCGAAGGAGATGCACGGGAGCCTCTACGTCGTCCTGCAACTCAGGATCACGGATGACGGCACAACGGCTCACGTGCTGCTCGTGCGGGGACTTCGCAACTAACCACACGCAGGAAACGCAACGCGCCTTGCGGACACGGCCTCAATCGTAGAACGGCGTGAACAGAACCAAGGGTCCCGGCGGATAGGCTGGCGTGTAGTCCGTGGGACGGTCGAGATAATGCGGCACCTCTGCCGTCGCCACCACGGGCTTCGATCGGCGACCCTGCCGGCGCGGGCCAGCATCCGTGATGGTCTGACGCGCCTGCGTAACGGCGGGAGCTGCGGCGACAGGAGAGGTGGCGGCGGAACTTGCGAGCAGCATCGCCACCGTGACAATGCCGATCCCGAACCAGGTTCTGTCGACTGATGGTTTCACGGCGAATCTCGTTGCCAGCCCCCATCAACATGCAGGCCCGCAAAGCGGGCCTGCATGATCTCGGTCATTGTCTCGATCGGACGGAAAGCGCGACTTACCAGCGGCCGTGATGGCGATGTCCGTAGTGATGCGGCCGCCAGTGATGACGCGGATGGTAGTAATGCCGAGGATAATAGTGGCGCCGGGGATGCCAATGCCGGCGGCCGTGCCAATGCGCCTGAGTGGTCTCCTGCGCCGTGCCCTGCTGCACCGCGGTCGCGGCGCCCGGATTGATCAGCGACAGCGCCTGCGCGCGTTCGGCGGGGGCAGCCATCACGAGAACGGCGCCAACCGCCGCGATGCCCAACAGTTTCATCACAGTCATGAACTTCTCCCTCGATCGCCTGACATCACGTCCGGCTCCGTACATTCCGCCTTGTCAGTTGCCTGAATGGCGGCCGCAGCAGCGCGACGCAGATCAGTCTCGAACGAGCGACGTGAATGGGACATGAAGACCTGCGCAGGAGCAGAATGCCGAATGTCGCGCGTGGTTCCGCCGCAGTGCGCGACATAGCGGCACTGTGTCCGGACGGTAACATCAGGGCAACGTCGCGATCGATCGCGACCAGATCATGTGCGCGCCTGCCGAGCCGATCAGTGCGGGGGGACCCAGGAGTCAGCCGCGTCGCCAGATGCAACTCATATGCGGGACGATCACGGTGCCGCTCGGCCGATGCTCCGGAACATAGGTGGCATCGCATACCCGAACTGCGTTCGGCCCCGGATTGAAGCGCGGCACCACGTCGGGCTGCCAATGACCCTCGTAGCGCGGATAGATCTGGATTCGTCGTTGCCGGCGCTGCGCGGAGAGATCGGTGCTCACCTCACTCTGCACGGCGCCGCGCGCGCCGGCGGCCTGCTCCGCTTGCGCTGCCGCCGAGATCGAGACCACGACCGCCGCAGCCAGCGCCGCTCCGGCCAGCACCATCGACATCTGCCTCATCTGTCCCTCAACCCCCCAGTTCGCGCGTCACGGTCGCCGGTTTCATCCCCTGCGTCAACCAGCTCCGCCACACATGTCATAGAACCAAGATGCAAGATGATCAAAGCCGGGCTAGAAGGCGGCAATGTGGACAGATCTGAAAGCCCCCTCGCTCGCCGACATGGAAGTCATGGCGCACGAGATGTTCGAGCGTCTGCCCGAGCATTTTCGCAGGATGTGCGAGGGCGTCGTCATCCGGGTCGACGACTTTCCGACCGAGGAGGTGCTCGACGAAATGCAGGCCGAAAGCGAGTTCGACCTGCTCGGCCTGTTCCAGGGCACGGGGCTGCCGTTTCGCAGCAATGACGACCTGCCGCGCCTGCCCAACATGATCTGGCTCTATCGCCGCCCGATCCTCGACTACTGGGCCGAGCATGACGAGAGCCTCGGCCACATCGTCCGCCATGTGCTGATCCACGAGATCGGCCATCATTTCGGAATGTCCGACGACGACATGGAGGCGATCGAGGCGTCCGTCGACTGACGACCCGGCCGATAGCGCCGGCATTTTGACTTTATCCGGCCTGCCGTTCGGGCTAAACAGCGGCCTGCCCGTATTCTCGAAGGTGCCCCGATGGACAAGTTCACCACGCTGGAAGGCGTCGCCGCGCCGCTGAAGATCATCAATGTCGACACCGACATGATCATCCCCAAGCAGTACCTGAAGACCATCAAGCGCACCGGCCTCGGCAAGGGCCTGTTCTCGGAGCAGCGCTACAAGGACGACGGCAGCGAGAACCCGGATTTCGTGCTCAACCAGCCGGCGTACCGCAACGCGAAGATCCTGGTCGCCGGCGACAATTTCGGCTGCGGCTCGAGCCGTGAGCACGCCCCCTGGGCGCTGCTCGATTTCGGCATCCGCTGCGTGATCTCGACCTCGTTCGGCGACATCTTCTACAACAACTGCTTCAAGAACGGCATTCTGCCGATCCGCGTGTCGCAGGCCGATCTCGACAAGCTGTTCGACGACGCCGAGCGCGGCGCCAACGCGACCCTGACGGTCGACCTCGCCAAGCAGGAGATCCGCGGTCCCGACGGCGGCACCGTCAAGTTCGACATCGATCCCTTCCGCAAGCATTGCCTGCTCAACGGGCTCGACGACATCGGCCTGACGCTGGAAAAGAAGGCCTCGATCGACAGCTATGAGGCCAAGCTGGCCGAGCGCGCCTGGGCCTGAGCCCCGCTGAGGGATGGTGAGTTCGCGGGCCCCGGACCTCGTCCGGGGCCTTGTTTCGAGAGCAGCCCAGCAGGTCCGCCGTTGACGCGTGTAGTGCCCGAGGTCGTGACCTTCTGGCGGGGGCCGCTCGACCGGCTGCGCCAGACCTGCCTGCGGTCGCAGCTCGCGGCCGGCCACAAGGTCACGGTCTACAGCTTCGATCCGCTGCCCGGCCTGCCCGACGGGGTCGGCAATGCCGAGGCCGAGGCGATCCTTCCTTACGCATTCTCCGAACGTCTCAGGCCGCCGCAGCCTGACGGCAGCTGGCGCGATTGGACCACCTTGCAGTTCAGCGACTTCTTCCGGATGCGGCTGATGGCACAACGCGCCGGCCTCTGGCTCGATGCCGACGTGCTGCTGCTCAGGCCGGTCGAGATTGATCCGGCTCTGCCCTACTTCGCCTGGGAGCGGCCGCGGCAGCTCGGCAATTCCGTGCTCTACCTGCCGCCGGAGGATCCGATCGTCGCCGAATTCACCGCGCTGATGGCGCAGGACGAGCTGACGCCGAACTGGCTGTCGCTGCGTCACCGCCTCACCTATGCGCTGCGCCGCCTGCGCGGCGGCTCCGACCGCCTGTCGGACATCCGCGTCGCCATCTTCGGCCCGGCCGCGCTGACGGCGCTCGGCCGCCGCCATGGCTCGCTGCGCCATGCGCTGCCGAAGCGCAGCTTCTACGCGGTGCATGCCGAGCCGAAGGCGTTCTTCGATCCGTCCGACTTCTCCGGGTTGATCGCTGATCCCCAGATCATCGGCCTGCACATCTCGCCGAAGGGTCGCGGCGGCGAGGCGCCGATCCCCGGCAGCCTCTATGCGTGGGCAGCCGAGCGATTTGCCCCGCGCTGACCGTCGCCGCGCAGCTTTGCGGCCGGCGCAGGGCCGATTTGCTGCTTGATCTAACGCAACGTCGGCGCGGCCACCCGGTGATTGATTGCGGGCCATCATCGGAGACGTGTCATGACCGTAGACGCCAAGCCCTATCCGCGGGTTCAGTTCCTGATCGATACGTTCGCGCAATGGCTCCGGCACCGGCGTGAGCTGAGCGAGCTCCGGCAGCTCGACCGCGACGATTTCGAGCGCATCGCGATGGACCTGCAGGTCACGCCGGCCGATCTCGACGAGCTGGTCCGCCAAGGCGAGCACGCCGCCGACGAGCTGCCGCAGATGCTGAAGGCGCTCGGCATCGACGAGGCCGCGCTGGGGCGCGCCGAGCCGCTGGTGCTGCGCGACATGGAGCGCGTCTGCGCCATGTGCAAGGACAAGCCGCGCTGCCATCGCGATCTCGCCGCCGGCACGAGCGCCGAGCACTACGAGGAGTACTGCCTCAACGCCCCGACCATCGACCGCCTGGGCAGCGCCGCGGTCAAGCACTGATCGCCGTCTCCCTCCCATCCAGCGGAGCAATGCGATGAGCCTGCCGAATCTGCACCGCAACACCTGGCTCCATGTCGGCGCCGCGATCCTGCTCGCGCTCGGCGCGATGCTGCTGATCCGGCTGCACAATGCCGGCGGCGTAACGCCGGCCGCCGACAGCGTGCAGGCGGGGCGCAAGCTGGCGGAGGCCTGGTGCAGCACCTGCCACGCCATCGACGCCAGCGGAGCGAGAGCCCAGACCACGACCGCCCCCGATTTCGTGGCGGTCGCCAACATGCCGTCGACGACCGAGCTGTCGCTCAAGGTGTTCCTGCAGAGCAGCCATCCGACGATGCCGAACGTCATCCTGACGACCGAGCAGCGCGGCGACCTCGTCAACTACATCCTCAGTCTGCGGCGCATCTGACGCCTCACTTCGCTGCCGCCGCGATCGCGTCGGCGATCGCGATCGTGCGCCGCGCCATCTCGGCATGCAGCCGCTCGACCATGCGGCCGTCGATCTGGATCGCGCCGCGCGAGGCATTCTCCGGCAGCGCGAACGCGGCAATGATCTTGCGTGCCGCAGCGACCTCGTCGGCCGGCGGGGTGAAGATCGCGTTGCAGGCGTCGATCTGGCCGGGATGGATCAGCGTCTTGCCGTCGAAGCCGAGATCGCGGGCCTGGATGCATTCCTGCGCGAAGCCGTCGGTGTTGGCGAAATCGCTGTAAGGCCCGTCCAGAATCTCCAGCCCATGGGCGCGCGTCGCCAGGATGCAGTGGCTGATCATCGGCAGCATCGTGGAGCGGCCCGGCAGCATGCGGATGCGGGTCTCGCGCGAGATGTCGTTGGGCCCGAATACGAAGCCGGCGAGTCGCGAGCCGTCCTCGTGCACGGTGGCCGCGAGCAGATCGGCATCGAGCACGGCACGCGCCGTCTCGATCATCGCCCATACCTTCAGCGCCGGATCGGCCCCGACCTCGGCCAGACGATCCGTGACCAGGCCGAGGTCCTGGACGGTCGACACCTTGGGAACCAGGATGCCGTCGGTCGCCGCCTGTCCGGCCATGGCGACGTCGTCGCTCCACCAGGGCGTATCCAGGCTGTTGACGCGGATCAGCAGTTCCCGCTTGCCGTAGCCGTCGGCCGCCACCGCTTTGGCGATCTGGTCGCGGGCGGCGGCCTTGGCGTCCGGCGCCACCGAATCTTCGAGATCGAGGATCAGCCCGTCGGCCGGCAGGTTCCGCCCCTTCTCCAGCGCGCGCGCATTGGAGCCGGGCATGAACAAAAGACTGCGGCGCGGGCGGATCATTGCGGCGTTTCCCTTGGTTTATCGGCGCGGCCCGCGATACCATTTCGGGAGCCGGCCCGAAAGGCTTGTTCCCGGAAGCCGCATGTGTTTAGGCAGGATCCATGATCTCGTTTCCGCAACGCCTGCTCGAAGGCTACCGCGCCTTCACCACCCAACGCCTGCCGACCGAACAGAGCCGTTACCTCGAGCTCTCGGAGCGCGGCCAGTCGCCCGAAGTGATGGTGATCGGCTGCTGCGACTCGCGCGTCTCGCCCGAAGTGATCTTCGACGTCGGCCCCGGCGAACTGTTCGTGCTGCGCAACATCGCCAACCTGGTGCCGATCTATCAGCCGGACGCCAACGCGCACGGCGTCTCGGCGGCGCTGGAATATGCCGTCACCGTGCTGAAGGTGAAGCACATCGTCATCCTGGGCCATGCCCAATGTGGCGGCATCCGCGCCTTCGTCGACAAGGCCGCGCCGCTGTCGCCCGGCGACTTCATCGGCCGCTGGATGTCGATGTTCATCAAGCCCGGCGAGGTCGTCGAGCAGCGCTCGCATGAGAGTTTCCAGGACTTCGTCACCCGGATCGAGAAGGCCGCGGTGTTCCGCAGCCTCGAGAACCTGATGACCTTCCCGTTCGTGCGCAGCCGCGTCGAGGCGGGAGACCTTCAGCTCCATGGCGCCTATTTCGGCGTCGCCGAGGGATCGCTGTTCGTGCTGGACAGGGCGACCAAGGAATTCAAGAGCGCGCGCGCTGGCCAATAGCGAAGGGGGAACAGCGAGTAGTTCACCTGCCTTATTCGCCATTCGCGCCTCGCTATTCGCCGCCCATCAATGGTCGCCCGACCAGCGGTCCGACAGCGCCAGCATCAGGGTCGAGACCACGAAGGTCATGTGCACGCCGACCAGCCAGGCGAGCTTGGTCGAGTCGTAGCCGGCGTCGAGATTCATGAACGCCTTCAAGAGCTGGATCGCCGAGATCGCGACGATCGAGGCGAGCAGCTTCTGCTTCAGTGCGGCGAAGTCGACCTTGGTCATCCATTCCGGCCAGTCGGGATGGCCGCCCGGATCGATGCGCGAGACGAAGTTCTCGTAGCCGGAGAACACCACGATCAGCACCAGGTTGCCGGTGAGGCAGACGTCGATCAGGCTGAGCACGCCGAGGATGATGTCGCTCTCCTTGGCGTAGGGCAGATGGACGATGTTCTCCCACAGCAGCAGCACGAACTTGAACAACAGCACCGCGAGGCTGACGACGAGGCCGACATAGAACGGCGCCATCAGCCAGCGGCTCTTGAACAGGAAGCCTTCGAGCCCGCGCTCGAGCGGGCCCGGCGCGTGCTTGGCAGGCACGGGCGCTTGCGCCGCTGACTCGGTCTTGCTGCTCTCTGCCAATTACAATCCCCACCCAGAAAGCGCTCGGTCGTCCCACTGGGACTGTCGCAGCGAATGACCCTTCTGATTAGTTATTCCGTCATACCCGGGCTTGTCCCGGGCATCCACGTCGTTCTCAGTGCGCCGTACCGCGTGGATGGCCGGGACAAGCCCGGCCATGACGACTTGGAGACAGATGATCACAACACTTCGATTGTCATATGCGATGGCCGGACGCTTGCAGGGAAAGGGGGCCCACCGTCAGCCTCTCACGCCGCCTTCTTCTTGGCGGTGATCAGCTTGCGGTTGATCAGCACTTCCGCGATCTGGATCGCGTTCAGCGCCGCGCCCTTGCGCAGATTGTCGGACACGCACCAGAAGGCGAGGCCGTTCTCGACCGTGCCGTCCTCGCGGATGCGGCTGATATAAGTCGCGTCCTCGCCGGCCGCCTCATAAGGCGTCACGTAGCCGCCCGGCTCGTGCTTGTCGATCACGAGACAGCCCGGCGCGTTGCGCAGGATGTTGCGGGCCTCGTCCGCCGTGATCGGATTCTCGAACTCGACGTTGACGGCTTCGGAGTGGCCGACGAACACCGGCACGCGCACGCAGGTCGCGGTCAGCTTGATCTTCGGATCCAGGATCTTCTTGGTCTCCGCCATCATCTTCCACTCTTCCTTGGTGAAGCCGTCTTCCATGAAGACGTCGATCTGCGGAATGACGTTGAAGGCGATGCGCTTGGGGAACTTGTTGTTGATCAGCTCGTCGTTGGTGTAGACGGCCTTGGTCTGCGAGAACAATTCGTCCATCGCATCCTTGCCGGCGCCCGACACCGACTGATAGGTCGACACCACGACGCGCGTGATCTTCGCCTTGTCATGCAGCGGCTTCAACGCGACCACGAGCTGGGCGGTCGAGCAGTTCGGATTGGCGATGATGTTCTTCTTGTTGAAGCCGGCGGCGGCGTCGGCATTCACCTCCGGCACGATCAGCGGCACGTCGGGATCCATGCGCCAGGCCGACGAGTTGTCGATGACGACCGCGCCGGCGGCGCCGATCTTGGGCGACCACTCCTTCGACACCGAGCCACCGGCCGACATCAGGCAGATGTCGACATCGGCAAAATCGTAGTGCTCGAGCGCTTTGACCTTCAGCGTGCGGTCGCCATAGGACACCTCGACGCCGACGCTGCGGCGTGAGGCCAGCGCCACGACCTCGTCGGCGGGGAATTGGCGCTCGTCGAGAATATTGAGCATTTCCCGTCCGACATTGCCGGTCGCGCCGACCACTGCGACTTTGTAACCCATCGTTCACTCTCCGAAGAAATAAGGCCGGCCGCGTATGTCAGCGGAAACCGAAGCGGCAGCGCTTCTATGCGAGAAACGTCCCTGACACAACGTTACCACGACGTCTCGCATTCGATGCAGTCCAATTCGGCCAGAACAGCCGCAGCGCCCCGATCCGGGTCCGTCCTGCAAGGGCTCAAGAGCTTCGCGGACGAGGTCTGCGGCACGTTTGCGCGCCTGTTCGCCTATGTGGGGGCTCTGGCGCTGATCGCCATGCTCGGCGTGGCCGGCTGGAACCATCTCGACCGCGGCGATGACACGCCCGGCCGCGCCGGCTGGACCTTGGCCGACGCCGCAGTGCCGGCGTTCTCGCTCCGCCTCACCGACCAGCCCGACAGGACCGCCACCTATACCGTGCTCACCCACCCCGAAGGCGGCCGCAAGGACGTGCTGCGCTGGGGCGAGCCCGCCGATCGGCCGACTGCCGAGCTCGAGGTCTACCGATTCGGATCGGAGCGCGATGCCAGGCGTGATCCGCGGGCCGATCTCGCGGTCCGGATGGGGCGCAGCACCGCCTCCGAACTCGAGACCGCGGGCGTGATCGACAGCCGGTTCGGTCCAGTCGGCCTGGTGCGCCGGGCCGGGGCGCCCGAGGGCGCCGGGGCCTGCCTCGGCTTTCTCAAGACCATCGCCGAGCCGAGCTTGCGGATCTCCGGCTGGTCGTGCCAGGGCGTGACGATGCCGGCGCGCCGTGCCATGGTCGGCTGCATGCTCAACCGGCTGACCCTGCTGGCGCCCGACCGGCACCGGGCCCTGAGCCAGCTGTTCACGGGGTCCGATCAGCGGCGCGGCGGCTGCGACGAACCCGCCGTAGCCACCGGCAGCGCCGATTGGGTGACGTCGACCGCCAATCCGAGGCTGCGCGGCGCGCTGTGAATGTCCGCCTGCGTCCGGATGTTGCTGGGCGTGACCGTGCCCCATTCGGGCGTCCGCATCGGCAGCCAAGTGACGGATTTTGATGCAACTTTCCCGCCACAGCGGGAATTTATCTTCGGTGCGGCCGCGGGAATGACCTTGTGATGCCACAGCCGACCCAGATATTGTGCGGGCCAAATCATGCGCATGGCGAGCGCCCGCCCCTTTTGGCGCGAGGAAGAGGACGTGATGATCGAATTTTCTGCTGCGACCCGGGTCAAGGCCTTGGCGGTGATCGCCGCGACCGGCCTTGCCGTCACGTCTCTTGCCGTCGCCTCGGCCGATGCCGCCCCCGCCAAGCGCCGCGTCACGACCACCTATAGCAGCGGCAATCCGAACTACTCCTACCAGTCCGGCCCGCGCACCCGCATCTACATCACCCGCCGCTCCTTCCTCGACGGCGGCACCGAGGTGCTTCCGGGCGACCGCAAGTTCTCCGACTATGCGTTCCCGCCGGCCGTCGGCTATCCCTCCTTCGCGCGCGAGAACCTGAACCGGCCGATCGACCGCCAGCCGCTGATGGCGCCGTCCGATCTCGGCGGCTACCCGACCCGGATTCCGATCCCCTACTGAGGACGGCCGCGTCATCTGATCACCGAGGCCGGGCTCTGCCCGGCCTTTTGCTTTTGAGCACGCCTACATCGCTCTCTCCTCTCGTCATTGCGAGGAGCGCAGCGACGAAGCAATCCAGACTGCCCCAGCGGGGGGATTCTGGATTGCTTCGCTGCGGTCGCAATGACGGTGACATGATGCTCTGTTCTCGCGGCGCTGGTGCGTCCGAGTGATGCGATGAATTCCGCCCTCATTGGAAGCGAGGGCGCAGGGAAGGCCGAGCCTCGGCTGAGGCCCGTGGCCCCCGTGCGGAAAGAATGCACGGGGCAGGAACCACAGGTACAGCCGGACCGACCCGGCCTTCCCTGCGCGATGGTTTTCACGCTTACTCTGCGCTCTCCCCGGTGTCCGGCCTGTTAGCCACCGTCGTCGTCGGGATCATCGCCCTTCCGACTTGGCGCCAGCATCGGGGCGCCAGGACCACGCAGCTTCACGTCCGCAAGAGCCTCGTTCGTCCGCATGCCCAAGGACATGCTGCGAGCCCTCGCGGCCACCGCATCCCCGCCTCACGCCTCGTGACGATCGCGAAACGCCCCTTGCAAGCGAAGCGGGATGGAGATGAGAAAACATGTATTCTGGAAAAACGAAAGCGAAATCTTTGGCGCGCGGCGGACGGATCTTGCGATGCATCTGACGACGCTGGCGAAATGAGTCTTTCGACGCAGCCGAATCCGGGCTGAAAAATGTGCGCTCAAGCGTGAGAGGCCACGTCGATCGCGCGAACGACAAACTGATTTGCCCGACGAGCAGGCGGGCTACGCCGGGGTGCGACGGCGATTCGAGCCCGCGCTGATGAGTTGATCGAGCTATATCAGCAACGACGATGCCCTCCCCTCCCCGCGAGGGGGAGGGGAGCAGACTGTCAGCGTGGCGAGAGCCCGGCTGAAATGAGCACTCGCTCCAACTATGCCGCGAGCTTCTCCAGCTCCTTGATGATCGCCTCGCCCATCTGCGTAGTCGAAGCGGGCGTCGAGCCCTCGGCCTTGATGTCGGCGGTGCGCAGACCCGAGGCCAGCACGGCGGCGATGGCGGCGTCTAGCTTGTCGGCGAGCGCGCCCATGTCGAAGGAGTAGCGCAGCGCCATGCCGAACGAGGTCAGCATCGCGATCGGGTTGGCGAGACCCTTGCCGGCGATATCCGGCGCCGAGCCGTGCACCGGCTCGTACAGCGCGCGGCGCTTGTGGGTCTTGGCGTCGACCTCGCCGAGCGAGGCGGACGGCAGCATGCCGAGCGATCCGGTCAGCATCGCCGCGATGTCCGACAGCATGTCGCCGAACAGATTGTCGGTGACGATGACGTCGAACATCTTCGGGTATTTCACCAGGTTCATGCCGCCGGAATCGGCGAGCTGGTGCTCGAGCGTGACGTCCTTGTACTCGCGATTGTGGACCGCGGTGACGACCTCGTTCCAGAGCACGCCCGACTTCATGACGTTGCGCTTCTCCATCGACGTCACCTTGTTCTTGCGCTTGCGCGCGAGGTCGAAGGCGACGCGGGCGATGCGCTCGATCTCATAGGTGTCGTAGACCTGGGTATCGATCGCGCGCTTCTGGCCGTTGCCGAGATCGGTGATGGTCTTTGGCTCGCCGAAATACACGCCGCCGGTGAGCTCCCGCACGATCATGATGTCGAGGCCCTCGACGATCTCGCGCTTCAGGCTGGAGGCATCGGCGAGCGCCGGATAGCACACGGCGGGACGCAGATTGGCGAACAGGCCGAGATCCTTGCGCAGGCGGAGCAGGCCCGCCTCGGGGCGCACCTCGTAGGGAACGCTGTCCCATTTCGGGCCGCCGACGGCGCCGAAGATGATGGCGTCGGCCGCCTTGGCCTTGTCCATGTCGGCCTCCGAGATCGAGGCGCCGTGCGCGTCATAGGCGGCGCCGCCGACCAAGCCCTCTTCGGTCTCGAACGAGGCGAGTCCCTTGCCGTTGAGCCAGCCGATGAGACGCTTCACCTCGGCCATCACTTCGGGGCCGATGCCGTCGCCGGGCAGCAAAAGGAGCTTCTGGGTCGCCATGGTCGTTGTCCTCGCGGGGCTTGTCATGCCGGGGCCTGAGCCCGGACATCCGTCATCTTTTGGCTGGATTGCCGGCTCGCCCCGATGGGTCGGGGGCAGCAGCCCGGCAATGACGAGAGTTGCAAAATCGGCGGAGTGCTAAAGCGCTCCTGCGCGGTTGGCAAGCCACCATTGCCGCCGCCCGCCTTCTGTCTCGCCGGGCGAGGCTGTACTGTGCTTGAAACTGGCGGCCGAGCAGCATGATTTGCCGGATATGCGCCACGCCGGAGCATGTCTTGCCGATCTCCCGTTCCGATCCGCCGCCGGCGCACCCGGCGCTGACCAACCTCACGCTGTCGCTCGGTCCCATCATCGGTCTCGGCATCGGCCGCTTCGCCTATGCGCTAGTGCTGCCGGACATGCGCGACACGCTGCACTGGTCGTATTCGGCGGCCGGCTTCATGAACACGGTCAATGCCGCCGGCTATCTGATCGGCGCGCTGATCGCCGCGCAGCTGGCCCGGCGCTACGGCGGCCTGGCCGCAGTGCGCGGCGGAACGCTGGCGGCGCTGGCCTCGCTCGTGGTGTGCGCCATGACCGGTGACTTCATCGCGCTCAGCCTGGCGCGGCTCGTGACCGGCATCGGCGCCGGCGTCGCGCTGGTGGCCGGCGGCGCGCTGGCGGCGCGGGTCGCCCTGGCGCGGCCGGCGCAGGCGAGCTTCGTGCTGAGCCTGTTCTATGCCGGGCCGCCGCTCGGCATCGTCATCTCCGGCCTGATCGCGCCTTTCGTGCTGCAGGCCTTCGGGCCCGGCTCATGGTGGATCGTATGGGCCGTGCTCGCCGCGGTCGGCGCGGTGCTGATCGGGCCGCTGCTCGCGATGCGGCTCCCGGCGAACGCCGCCACGGCGGAGACCCGCACCGACCGCGTCTCGCTGCGGCCGATGGCGATCTATCTGTTCGGCTACTTCCTCTACGGCGCCGGCTATATCGCCTATCTCACCTTCATGATCGCGTATGTGCGCGATCTCGGCGGCGGCGCCGCGGCGCAATCAGGCTTCTGGTGTCTCATTGGCCTCGCCGGCTTCACCACGCCCTGGGTGTGGCGGCGCGTGCTGGCGCTCGACCGCGGCGGCTGGCCCACCGCCCTCATCCTCACCATCAACGCGATCGGCGCCGCTCTGCCCTCGCTCAGCCATTCGCCTGTCATGCTGACGCTGTCGGCCGCTGTGTTCGGCATCGCCTTTTCGACCGTGACCACGGCCACCACCGCCTTCGTGCGCTTCAACCTGCCGCAGAGCGCCTGGCCGGGCGCGATCGCCGCGCTGACCATCTCGTTCGGCGTCGGCCAGACGCTCGGACCCTTCGCCGTCGGCGCGATCACCGATGCGATGGGGAGTTTGACCTATGCGCTGAACGTATCGGCGGCCTTGTTGCTGCTGGGCGCGGTGATGGCGGCGATGCAAGGCAAGCTGAAGCGCTCCGACCGCACCTAGCTCACGGTGTCGTCCCGGCGAACGCCGGGACCCATACCGCGGAAGCTATCGAGGGATGCGGCTGCCAGCTGCCTGCCTCATACTCCCCTGTGGTTATGGGTCCCGGCGTTCGCCGGGACGACAGCGGAGTGTGTCGCGCGCAGCTCGGCCTCAAGCGGACCGACGCTCAGCTCCCGCTGAACGAATTGTACCCCTGGTCCTCCCAATAGCCGCCCTTGTAGTCGTTGGTGATTTCCATCGCGACGACGTATTTCGGGTTCTTGAAGCCGAGCTTGGTGGGGACGCGGATCTTCATCGGGTAGCCGTAGGCGCGCGGCAGGATCTGGTCGGCGAACTTGAAGGTCATCTGGGTCTGCGGATGCAGCGCAGTGCGCATATCCAGCGGCGAGTTGTAGCCGTCCTTGTCAGCGCAGTTGAACCAGACATATTTCGCGCTGATATCCGCGCCGATCAGCTTGAGGAAGTCGCGCAAGGGCGTGCCGGTCCAGGAGCCGATCGCGCTCCAGCCCTCGACGCAGATGTGGCGGGTGATCTGCGTGACCTGCGGCAGCGCATGCAGCTCGTCCAGCGTCCACGACTTCTTGTTGTCGACGAGGCCGCGCACCTCGAGCTTCCAGTCAGCGGCATCGATCTCCGGCGCCTCGTCGAGCGTGTAGTAGGCATTGAACGGGAACGGCTTGGTGATCGCGCTCTCCGGAAAGGTCGGCGCCAGCGCGTCCGGATTGAACATCCAGGCCTGCACGGCATCGTTGAACTTCGACACCTTCTTGAGCAGCTCCTCCGCCGTGTCGCCGTCGACGACGTCGCAGCCGGTGAGCAGGGTCAGCGCGCCCAGGCTGGCGCCGCCGGTGAGGAAGCGGCGCCGGGTGAGGTCGGGCATCACCTTGAGCGAGTCCTTGATCAGGAGCCGCTTGTCGACGCCGGGAATGAGGAACGGACGCTTGGCCATGATACTCTCTCCTCTCAGCGACCGATGATCATCGCGCGCAGGCTCTTCGGCACCAGCAGCGCGAGCAGGATATGGATCACCAGGAAGGCGCAGATCAGCGCCATGCAGACGAAATGGACGTAGCGCGCCGCCGGATAGTCGCCGAACAGGCTGACCAGCCAGTGCAGCTGGACCGGCTTCCACATCGACAGGCCGGTGAGCACGACGACGATGCCGACGCCGATGATGCCGAGATAGAGCAGCTTCTGCACCGCGTTGTAGGCGGTGAGGTCGTCATGGGCGAGCTTGAAGGTCAGCGCGGCCTTGAGGTCGGCGATGACGGACGCCGGCGAGACCGGCAGCAGCTTGCGGCGGAACCGGCCGGTGGCGAGACCGGTGACGAGATAAGCGAGCCCGTTCAGCATCAGCAGCCACATCGCCGCGAAGTGCCACAGCAGCGCGCCGCCGAGCCAGCCGCCGAGCGTGAAGCTGCGGTCGAAGCGGAAGTCGAACAGCGGAGAGGCGTTGTAGATCTGCCAGCCCGACATGATCATCATGATCATCGCGACGGCGTTGATCCAATGCATGACGCGCACCCAGGCCGGCTGAATGACCTTGGTCGCGACTCCAGTTGCAGGTCCCCCGGTCGCCGCGAGGGTCGAGGGGGCGCTGGTGGTGGCGCTCGTCATGGCGGTCGGCTCCGTCGCTTGCATTCGTCACGGTCATTATACGCCGGCTCGGCGGGCCCCGTTACACTGCGGCGCCGATGAAAACGATACGCAGAAACTATCGCGTTCACAAAAAAGCGAGCCGGGGGTGGGCCCGGCTCGCTCCTGGTCACATCCGCGAGGAGGAGGAAGAAACGGATGTGTCCGGTGTCGCGCCGGGCCTCACGACGCCGGCATCAGCACGGTGTCGACCACGTGGATGACGCCGTTCGACTGGTTGACGTTGGGGATCGTGACCATCGAGGTGCCGCCCTTGGCGTCGACGATCATGACGTTCTTGCCCTCGCGCTTGACCGTGAGCTGCTCGCCCTCGACCGTCTTCAGCATCTGGCCGTCCTTCAGGTCGGACGCCTCGAGCTTGCCGGGCACGACGTGATAGGTGAGGATCTTGGTCAGCGTCGCCTTGTTCTCCGGCTTGACGAGGCTGTCGACGGTGCCGGCCGGCAGCTTGCCGAACGCGGTGTTGGTCGGCGCGAACACCGTGAACGGTCCCTTGCCTTCCAGCGTCTGCACGAGGCCCGCGGCCTTCACCGCGGCGACCAGCGTCGTATGATCCTTCGAGTTGACCGCGTTCTGGATGATGTTCTTCGACGGGTACATCGCCGCGCCTCCGACCATCACGGTCTTCTCCTCGGCGTGCGCGGGCGCGACGACGATCGAGGTCAGCGACAGCGCGCTGAAGGCGGCGGCAGCGAGGAAGGCAATGCGCTTGGACATGGGTAGCTCCCTAATGAAGACGGCGGCAGAGCCGCACGATGAGTTCGACTGCGACATCGATGCGTTGGAGAGCGCTGTTGCTCTCGCGTCGTGTCGGGCCGAGCTACGCCGCGTTCGGAAGCGAGTTTCGGCGCATAATTTAACGTGATCCGTGAAACCTGCGGCGATCGAGATCGTCTCGCCGACTCATTGAACGAGATCTGCGCCGCAATGTCGCAGCCTGCTGCGAACTGATCAGCTCTCTGTCGGTCATTGGCCGAGGCCGATGACCGATCACCGTCGCCATTAACTACAATGCGAGCCGAGCCCGGCCGAACCTGCCGAAAATATTGCGAGTAAGACTTTCTTAAGGTTGATTGGTCGGCACGGCGCCGGCTGCGGGAAGGGGATGTCCCGCACTGTCCGGCGCGATCGGCGGGGGTTTCCTACAGTGAACAGAACGATCTGGATTGCGGGGTTCTGCCTCGTGATAATCTGCTGCTTGCTTGCAACGAAGATGGTGCTCGCCGCGGCGACGCCCGGCGACATGAGCGACACGACCTCGTCGCTGATCCGCGAGCCCATTCCGGGCGTTGATACGCTGAGCGAGACGGATCGCAGCTTCGCGACACAGCCGATCGAGTACAACGAGGACGTCTATCTGCCACTGGTCTCGCGGGCCGTGCGGGCGGAAGGGCGTAGCGGGTCGCCGGCGCGCCGGGCGAAGGCGTCCGGCAAAGCCGCTGTGCTGCGGCCGGCCAAGCGCAATCCGCAGCCCGTGAAGACGTCGGCGACGGCGTGCAAGCAGCTCGACCCGATCGCGCGCTTCCTCGCCTCGGCGAAGATCGGGCCGCGGTGCCAGGCTTGATCGTTTGAGGCGTCAGGCCGAGACCGCCGTCACCACTTGCGCCAGCAACTGCTCGCGCCGCGTCTGCGAGCGCTGGCCCTTCATGGTGGCGGCGAAGCGTTCGAGGATGCCGTCCTCGAACGCCGTGACGATGGTGTCGTGCACGTAGCTCTTGCGGCAGATCGCCGGCGTGTTGGTGAGCTCGTCGGCGGCGGCGCGGATCGCTTCCAGGATCTGCTTCTTGCGGCCGCGCGCGCTCGCCGCGGGCGTGATTCGCGACAAGGTCTCCAGGGCGACGGCCGAGGCCATCAGCGTGCGGAAATCCTTCAGCGAGATCTTGATGCCGGCGATCTCGCGCAGGAACGCGTTGACCTGCGTGGTCGAGACCGCGCGCACCACGCCCTGGGCGTCGCGGTATTGGAACATGCGGCGGCCGGGGACGCCGCGCAGGATGCCGACGGCCCGCACCAGCTTGGCGGCGTCGCATTCCTTGCGCACCGCCTTGCCGCCCTTGGCCTTGAAGGTCAGCACCAGGGAGTCATCCTCGAGCGTGACGTTCGACTTCAACAATGTGGTGGCGCCGCGCGTGCCGTTCAGCCGCGCATAGGACTCGTTGCCGGGACGGATCGCGGTGCGCGCGATCAGCTCGATCACGGCGGACAGCGCGAACTCGCGCGTCGGCTCGTCGCCGGCGAGATGTTTCGACACCGCGCGGCGGATGCGCGGCAGCGCGCCGACCAGCTTGGCGAGACGATGCGCCTTGCGATGCTCGCGCACCTTCTCCCAATCGGCGTGATAGCGATATTGCAGCCGGCCGGCGGCGTCGACACCCACCGCCTGCAGATGCAGGTTCGGATCGGGGGCGTAGCGCACCTCGCGATAGGCCGGCGGCACCGCCATCGCATGCAGGCGGCGAATGGTGCCGGCGTGGCGGATCGGGGTGCCGTTGGCGCGGATGAAGGTATAGCTCTTGCCCCGCCTGATGCGGCGGATGGTCAGCGCGGTCTGGTCGCCGAGCTTCAGCCCGATGCGCTTGGCGAGTTCCTCGACCGAGGTCTTGGCGTTGCCTTGCGCGTCGGCGGTCTTGGCGTGGGCGAGATCCTTCAAGGTCAGCTTGCGGCGCGGCGGCTTGGGCGGCCACTGGCCCAGCGCCTTCGCGAGCGCGACATCGGCATCGGCCGGGCCGACCCGCGGGCTCTCGAAATTCTGCTGGTCCATCATTGCTTTAGACGCCCTGCCGTCGTTTTCATCCGCTCAATGCCCCGGAGTCCGGTTTGGTTCCGGCCGGGTTATCCACACCTTCAAGGCGATTTAGGGCGTGACGGGCCGGATAGCGAGTCCCTAATTTTGGGCAGAACGGTTGCAAAATACCGGTGCGCGCCCCGATTCCGGGTAACCTTGATGCTGCAGACTGTAGCGACCTCCGAAGTGTGACCGGCGCGCTCAACCTCCGCGCACAATTCTTTGATCCTGCGCAGACCGCCTCCCCGCCGAAGGTCCTACTTGTCTTGCCTTGTCGCCGCCGGTTACGCGGACGCATAGTGGGAACAACGATGGCCTGCGCCGGACCACGGCGGGCCGCATGTGGAGGGTGTGAAATGTCCGAGAAGATCTACGACGTTCCGGCCGAATGGGCGAAACGCGCCTTTGTCGACGACGCGAAGTACCAGGAGATGTACGCGCGCTCGATCAAGGACCCCAACGGCTTCTGGGCCGAGCAGGCCAGGCGCGTCGACTGGGTCAAGGCACCGACGACAATCGAGAACGTCTCCTACGCACCCGGCAACATCTCGATCAAATGGTTCGAGGACGGCGTCCTCAACGCCGCCTACAACTGCGTCGACCGCCATCTCGCCACCCGCGGCGACCAGACCGCGATCATCTGGGAGGGCGACGACCCCTCGCAGTCCAAGCACATCACCTATCGCGAGCTGCACGACGAGGTGTGCCGGATGGCCAACATCCTGCGCAACCGCAACGTCAAGAAGGGCGACCGCGTCACCATCTATCTGCCGATGATCCCGGAGGCCGCCTATGCGATGCTGGCCTGCGCCCGCATCGGCGCCATCCATTCGGTGGTGTTCGCCGGGTTCTCGCCGGACTCGCTCGCCCAGCGCATCAAGGACTGCGATTCCAAGATCATCATCACCGCCGACGAGGGCCTGCGCGGCGGCCGCAAGGTGCCGCTCAAGGCCAATGTCGACGCGGCGCTGAACAAGGTCGACAATGTCGACTGGGTCGTCGTGGTCAAGCGCACCGGCGGCAAGATCGAGATGAATCCGAGCCGCGACCTCTGGTACCACGAGGCCGCGGAGATGGTGACGACCGAATGCCCGTGCGAGCCGATGCATGCGGAGGATCCGCTGTTCATCCTCTACACTTCGGGCTCGACCGGCCAGCCCAAGGGCGTGCTGCACACCACCGGCGGCTATCTCGTCTACGCCGCGATGACGCACCAATACGTGTTCGACTATCACGAGGGCGACGTCTACTGGTGCACCGCCGACGTCGGCTGGGTCACCGGCCACAGCTACATCCTCTATGGACCGCTGGCCAACGGCGCCATTTCGCTGATGTTCGAAGGCGTGCCGAACTATCCGGACAATTCGCGGTTCTGGAACGTCATCGACAAGCACAAGGTCAACATCTTCTACACCGCGCCGACCGCGATCCGCGCGCTGATGCAGGGTGGCGACGGGCCGGTGAAGAAGACCTCGCGCGCGTCTCTGCGCCTGCTCGGCTCGGTCGGCGAGCCGATCAATCCGGAAGCCTGGGAGTGGTATCACCGCGTCGTCGGCGACGACCGCTGCCCGATCGTCGACACCTGGTGGCAGACCGAGACCGGCGGCATCCTGATCACGCCGCTGCCGGGCGCGACCAAGCTCAAGCCGGGCTCGGCGACGCGGCCGTTCTTCGGCGTCGTGCCCGAGATCGTCGATGCCGACGGCAAGACGCTGGAAGGCGCGACCGAGGGCAATCTCTGCCTCACCCGCTCCTGGCCGGGCCAGATGCGCACCGTGTACGGCGATCACGCCCGGTTCGAGATGACCTACTTCTCGACCTACAAGGGCAAGTACTTCACCGGCGACGGCTGTCGCCGCGACGCCGATGGCTATTACTGGATCACCGGCCGCGTCGATGACGTCATCAACGTCTCCGGCCACCGCATGGGCACCGCCGAGGTGGAGAGCGCGCTGGTCGCGCACGCCAAGGTCTCGGAAGCGGCCGTGGTCGGCTATCCGCACGACATCAAGGGCCAGGGCATCTACGCCTATGTCACCCTGATGGCCGGTGAGCAGCCGAGCGAGGAGCTGCGCAAGGAGCTCGTCGCCTGGGTGCGCAAGGAGATCGGCCCGATCGCCTCGCCCGACCAGATCCAGTTCGCCCCCGGCCTGCCCAAGACCCGCTCCGGCAAGATCATGCGCCGCATCCTGCGCAAGATCGCCGAGGACGAGCCGGGCGCGCTCGGCGACACCTCGACCCTTGCCGATCCCGGCGTGGTCGATGATCTCGTCCAGCACCGGCAGAACCGCAAGGAGAAGCAGGCCTAGCGCATGTCCGCTGGACCTCTCAGGAGACGGTTGGAGAACGCGGCCCGGCTGGGCTGCGTTCTCCTCGCTTTGGCGGGCGGGATCGGTCCTTCGACGGCGCAGCTCATGCCGCAGTCGCCGGAGCTGAAGACCTCGGTCGCGTTCTTCTACCGGGATCCGCGCATCGAGGGCCTGGCCCACGTGTTCGCGACCCTGAAGTCGGAAGGGCGGGATTGGACCGCCTACCCGCCGGTGACCGGGCTGTTGGCGCGGTCCTTCGCGCTGCATCCCGACTGGATCGATCGGCTGGCGCCGCCCGAGGGAGACGGCAAGGCGGCTTCGGCCTTCCTGGCCGCGGTCCGGCTCTCGGGACATGCCGCTGAGGCTGGCAGGTTTCGCGGCCGTTTCGGCGCCAGCGCCCTCGACGCCACGCTGGAGGATCAGTTCAGCAGCGCTCCCGCCCGGCTCGAGGACATCACGATCAGGACCCCGACCGACCTGGACCTGCTGTGGGGCGCCTCGTTCGCTGAAGGCGACGGCCGCTATGTGCGCATGATCCTCGACTTCTTCGCCTCCATCACCAATCAGTCCGAGCTCATCGCGCTCGACACCGCCCGTCTCACGGTGGCCATGGTTGGCGGTCCGAAGGACATCTACGACACGCTGGAGCAGCGCTACGACGCCGCCCAGCGCGGCCGGATGGTGGTTGCGGCCGCAGCCCTGTGGGCCATCGGATCGAACGTGCGCCAGCACGACTACGTCCGCCAGGCGACGTCCGACTACATCCACGATCATCCGCGCACATTCGCCGTCCGGGCGCTGTCGGCGATCACCCGCCTCAAATAGATTGCACGTGCCCGGCCGGGTTCGCTCCGCTGACCCCGCTGGCGAATCCGTGTTGCGGGCCGGATTCCGGCCGAGTGTTGTTTTCAGGTCATTTACTTGCAGAGGAAGTTTTCATTTCCTCCAGCCATCCGAGTGCTCCCGCAAGAGCGGAGGTCGCAGCGATGGGGCGAAGAGGAATGGCGAGGCCGATTGGAGCGATCGGGCCGGCCGTGAAGGCGGCGATGATGGCCGCGTCGGTGGTCGGAGCCATGGTCACGACGGCCGACCCTGCGTCCGCCCGTCCCGAGCTGGTCAGCATCGCCGGCGACTATTCGCCCGGCACGATCGTGGTGAAGACCGGCGAGCGCAAGCTCTACCTCGTGCTCGATGGCAGCCACGCCATGCGCTACACGGTCGGCGTCGGCAAGGCCGGCCGGCAATGGGCCGGCACCACCAAGATCGACGGCAAGTACAGGAATCCGGCCTGGGCGCCGCCGGCCGACGTCAAGCGCGACAAGCCCAACATCCCCGACGTGATCCCCGGCGGCTCGCCGCAGAATCCGATGGGCGTCGCCGCCATGACGCTCGCGGGCGGCGAATATGCCATCCACGGCACCAATGTGCCGAACTCGGTCGGCGGCTACGTCTCCTACGGCTGCATACGCATGCTCAACAGCGACATCACCGACCTCTACGAGCGCGTGTCGATCGGCACCACGGTGGTCGTGACCCGCTGAAGCCGAAGCGGCCGAACTGATTCTCCGTCCCCCGCGCCATCACCATGCCTGACGGCGCGCGCCCGGCGGATGTATCAGAAGTCCGAGATGATTCCCTTTTTCTCCCAGTCGCCATAGCGGGTCGGCTCCGGTCCCTTCGGACCCTGCAGCTCCCTCGGCATCGGCGTCGCCTGCTCGGCCGCGAGACGACGCCGCTCCTCCGCCTCGGCCAGCGCACGCTGCGCGGCCGGAGTGAGCGGCTTGCGCGGATTGTCGTTGCTGGCGACCACCGACAATGCGGGCTTGCGCTCGTTGTTGGGTTCGTTGCTCATCGTACCATTCCACCGTTGCACCGGATCCTTCCCGACATCATCA
The DNA here is from genome assembly GCF_051168015.1 of Bradyrhizobium sp. HKCCYLRH3061. Lineage (NCBI taxonomy): Bacteria > Pseudomonadati > Pseudomonadota > Alphaproteobacteria > Hyphomicrobiales > Nitrobacteraceae > Bradyrhizobium > Bradyrhizobium sp. HKCCYLRH3061. The sequence goes on along the minus strand of NZ_JBNPUE010000009.1, from coordinate 148,013 downwards.
GATCGTGTGAGCACGCCGGGGAAAACAGGTCTAAAAAAAGCGGAGCCGATTCTTACATTTGGCATATTCCGGTGACAGAGGACCCGCAAGCTGATGGCATGCACCCGATGGTCGCGGAACTGCCTTTCTTCTTTCGCGAGTAATTCCCAGGCATGCCTCCGCCGCGTTTTGCGACCCCTTCCGAAGTCCCAGGCCTGGCGGCACGACGCATCGCCGCCGACGTGGTCGACGGCGTGCTGCACAAGCATCGCACCCTCGACGATCAGCTCGACGGAACCGGCGCGCATCCCGGACTGAAGCATCTCGCCGACCGCGACCGCGCGCTGATGCGCCGGCTGGTCGCCACGACCTTGCGGCGGCTCGGAACGCTCGGCCACGTGCTGTCGCGGCTGCTGGATCGTGGCGTGCCGACCGACGCGCCGCGGGCGCAGAGCGCGCTGCTGATCGGCGCCGCCCAGATCCTCTGGATGGACGTTCCCGACCACGCCGCCGTCGACCTTTCCGTCCGCCTCGTGCAGGCCGACCGCCGCGCGGCGAAATATGCCGGACTCGTCAACGCGGTGCTGCGGCGCTGCGCCCGCGAGGGCGCCAGCCTGCTCGACGATGCCACCGGTCAGCCGCTTGATATCGCGCCCTGGCTGCTCAAGCGCTGGATCGATCATTACGGCGAAGCGACCGCCAGGGACATCGCCGCGGCGCTCGGCCAGGAGCCGTCGCTTGACCTCACGGTGAAGTCGGACCCGGCGCAATGGGCGTCGCGGCTGCACGGCGAGGTGCTGCCGACCGGCACCGTGCGCACCGTGCTGCATGGCTCGGTGACGGTGCTGCCGGGCTTTGCCGAGGGACAATGGTGGGTCCAGGACGCCGCTGCCGCCCTGCCGGCGCGCCTGCTCGGCGATGTCAGCGGCAAGGCCGTCGCCGACCTCTGCGCGGCGCCGGGCGGCAAGACCGCCCAGCTCGCCCATGCCGGCGCCCGCGTCACCGCGGTCGACCGGTCGCCGGCCCGGATGAACCGGCTGAAGGACAACATGACCCGGCTGCAGCTCGCGGCCGAGACGGTCGTGGCCGATGCCGCCGAATGGCAGCCGGCCGAGAGCGGCGGCTTCGACGGCCTGCTGCTCGATGCGCCCTGCACCTCGACCGGCACGATCCGGCGCCATCCCGACGTCGGCTGGTTGCGCAGCGAGGCCGACATCACCGCATTGTCGGGCCTGCAGACGCGGCTGCTGACCAGGGCGGCCAGCCTGCTCAAGCCGGGCGGAACCCTGGTCTACTGCACCTGCTCGCTGGAGCCCGAGGAGGGCGAGCAGGTGGTCGAGCGCGTGCTCGCCGAAACCACCGAGCTGCGCCGCATCCCCGTCAGCCCCGGCGAGGTGGCGGGACTGGCCGAGCTGGTCACGCCGGCCGGCGACCTGCGCACCCTGCCCTGTCATTTGCCGCACCAGGACCCCCGGCTTGGCGGTCTCGACGGTTTTTATGCGGCGAGACTGGAGCGGCGGCCGTGAGCGTGTCATCGTGTGCGCTCTGCGCCGGCCCTGCGTCGGCCGCGCTTTGAGGGCGTCGGCGTTGCGTTAGTCCGTTTATATCCTGATTTTGCACCAGATTCTGGTCCCGCGATGGTGCTGCACCGGGGCCAAAAATGGTGTATCGGCGGCAGTTGCGATCTATGAAGGATGCGCAACCGAATCCCCCTCTGAATCCAAGGCTTGGCGTGTCCGCCGCTCAACGCAGACGCATATCGACGCTGGTGATGGGCCGCTTTGCGCGCAGCCTGATGTCCAACGTCAGCGGTGTATCGGTATCCGTGTCCGGGCTGTGGCCAGGACGCGCGGACCGGCTCATCATTGCGCCGCATGACCTGCGCACGTCGGACGCGACGCGGGCGGCCGAGATCTATGCCGGACGCTTCGTCTTCGCCGGCAAGATCGTGACCTGCCACGGCCGTTCGATCTTCGACCTGGAGCCGCCGTCCGAGGACTGGGAGGTGGCCCTGCTCGGCTTCGGCTGGCTGCGACATCTGCGCGCAGCCGATACCGCGCTGACCCGCGCCAACGCCCGCGCTTTGGTCGACGACTGGATCACCAACCAGATCGGCCGCCATCCCTTGAGCCGGCGCGCCGACGTGCTGGCGCGGCGGGTGATCTCGCTGTTGTCGCAGGCCCCGCTGGTGCTGGCCGATTCCGACGGCAAGTTCTACCGCCGCTACCTGCGCGGGCTGACCCGCGAGATCCGCTATCTGCGCTATTCGACCATCGACATTCCCGATGGCGCGCCGCGGCTGCAGGTGCTGATTGCGCTGTGCTACGCGGCGCTGTGCCTCGCCAACCAGGCCAAGCACATCCGCAGCGCGACCCGGAAACTCTCGGACGAATTGCAGCGGCAGATCCTGCCCGATGGCGGCCACGTCTCGCGCAATCCGGGCGCGCTGATCGAGCTCTTGATCGACCTGCTGCCGCTGCGGCAGACGTTTGCGGCCCGCAACATCGCCCCGCCGCCGGCGCTGCTCAATGCCATCGACCGCATGATGCCGATGCTGCGCTTCTTCCGGCACGGCGACGGCAACATGGCGCTGTTCAACGGCATGGGCGGCACCCCGTCCGACCTGCTGGCGACCCTGCTCGCCTATGACGACACCCACGGCACGCCGATGGCGAGCATGCCGCATTCCGGCTTCCAGCGGCTCGACGCCGGACCGATGACGGTCATCGTCGACACCGGTCCGCCGCCGCCACCGCATCTGAGCCATGAGGCCCATGCCGGCTGCCTCGCCTTCGAGATGTCCTCGGGACCGTGCCGCATCGTGATCAATTGCGGCATGCCGTCGACCGGTCGCGACAATTGGCGTGCCTTCGCGCGCAGCACGGTGGCGCATTCGACGCTGACCTATCACAACACCTCGTCCTGCACCTTCGTCGAGATGTCGGCGATGAAGCGCCTGCTGCACGGCGCGCCGATCGTGTCGGGCCCGACGCGGGTGGAGAACTTCCGCGAGATCGTGCCCGACGGCACCGTGCTGTCGACCTCGCATAACGGTTACGCGGCCAAATTCGGCCTGATCCATCGCCGCGTGCTGGTGGCCGCCGAGGACGGCTCGCGGCTCGACGGCGAGGACACCGTGACGCCGGCGCAGGGCGCGCGGCTGCGTGGCGGCGGCTCGGACTACGCGTTGCGCTTCCATCTGCATCCCGCGGTCAAGGCCAGCCGGCTCAGCGACGGCCGCGGCGCCATGCTGGTACTGCCCAATCGCGAGGTCTGGACGTTCGAGACGTTCGACGACCGCGTCGATCTCGAGGACAGCGTGTTTCTCGCCGGCAATGACGGTCCGCGCCGCACCACCCAACTGGTGATCCGGCAGGACGCGCAGCAGGTCCCGTCGATCCGCTGGAGCTTCGTCCGCTCGTCGGCGTCGCCGACCGAAACCAACGGGCGCCGCAACGCGCGGAGAGAGCCGGAACTGCCGCTGTGAGCGGTACGGCGCCAAGGAATGAGCCGACGAATCGTGCTGCGAGATGCACGCTATATCTGCACGGACAGTAGGCTCCCTCTCCCCTTACTTACGGGGAGAGGGTCGGGGTGAGGGGCAGACGCACGGGAAGTGCACGTGGCGAGACCTGTACCCCTTCACCCAGATTGCATCTGGCGATGCAATCCGACCTCTCCCCGCAAGCGGGGCGAGGTAAGGGCACCGCCTGCGACGCGCGTTCGAGCCAACATGAGCGCTCAATCGATCCCGAGCACACACACCTCCCCGTTGTCGCCATCGGCAAAAGCTGATATGAGGCCGGCTCTCGCGCGACTGGCGACTTTGGATGGAGCACCATCGGGGAGCGCGGGATCGACCGCCGTGCGCCTGGGCAAATTGAACTCCTGCAACAGGACTCTTTGCCATGACAAACCAGCTTCGTCGCGTTCGCCGTGCTCTGCTCTCCGTTTCCGACAAGACCCGCCTCGCCGACTTCGCGCTGGCGCTCGCCGCGCGCGGCGTCGAACTGATCTCCACCGGCGGCACCGCCAAGGCCATTGCCGAGGCCGGCCTGAAGGTGAAGGACGTCTCCGACCTCACCGGCTTTCCCGAGATGATGGACGGTCGCGTCAAGACGCTGCATCCCAAGGTGCATGGCGGCCTGCTCGCCATCCGTGGCAATGACGAGCACACCGAGGCGATGAAGGCGCACAACATCGCGCCGATCGATCTCCTCGTCGTCAATCTCTATCCGTTCGAGGCCACCGCCGAGCGCGGCGCGTCGTTCAGCGACTGCATCGAGAACATCGATATCGGCGGCCCGGCAATGATCCGCGCGGCCTCGAAGAACCACGAGGATGTCGCGGTCGTCGTCGACGTCAACGACTACGAGGCCGTGCTCGAGGACCTCGCCCGCCACGAGGGCTCGACCACCTTGCTGCTGCGCCGCCGGCTTGCCGCCAAGGCCTATGCGCGCACCGCCGCCTATGATGCTGCGATCTCCAACTGGTTCGCCGCCACCATCCAGAACGACGCGCCCGACTACCGGGCCTTCGGCGGCAAGCTGATCCAGTCGCTGCGCTATGGCGAGAACCCGCACCAGCATGCGGCGTTCTACGCGCTGCCCGGCCGCCGTCCCGGCGTCGCGACCGCGCGCCAGCTCCAAGGCAAGGAGCTGTCCTACAACAACATCAACGACACCGATGCGGCCTATGAGTGCATCGCCGAGTTCGACCCGGCGCGCACCGCGGCCTGCGTCATCGTCAAGCACGCCAATCCCTGCGGCGTCGCCGAAGGCCCCGATCTCGTCACCGCCTATCAGAAGGCGCTGGCCTGCGATTCGACCTCGGCGTTCGGCGGCATCATCGCGATGAACCGCAAGCTCGACGCCGCCACCGCGCGCGCCATCACCGGCATCTTCACCGAGGTGATCATCGCGCCCGACGCCACCGACGAGGCGATCTCGATCATCGCAGCGCGCAAGAACCTGCGGCTGCTGCTCGCCGGCGCCCTGCCCGATCCGCGCGAAGCCGGCCTCACCGCCAAGACCGTGGCCGGCGGCCTGCTGGTGCAGAGCCGCGACAATGCCGTCGTCGATGACATGGAGCTGAAGGTGGTGACCAAGCGCGCGCCCACCGACGCCGAGCTGCGCGACCTGCGCTTCGCCTTCCGCGTCGCCAAGCATGTCAAGTCGAACACGATCGTCTACGCCAAGGATTCGGCGACCGTCGGCATCGGCGCCGGACAGATGAGCCGGGTGGATTCGGCGCGCATCGCCGCACGCAAGGCGCTGGATGCGGCCAGCGCGCTCAAGCTCGCCGAGCCGCTGACCAAGGGCTCGGTGGTCGCCTCCGACGCGTTCTTCCCGTTCGCCGACGGCATGCTGGCCTGCATCGAGGCCGGTGCCACCGCCGTGATCCAGCCGGGCGGATCGGTGCGCGACGACGAGGTCATCAAGGCCGCCGACGAGCACGGCATCGCCATGGTGCTCACCGGCGTCCGGCACTTCCGGCACTGAGCGCCTTCACCGTCGTTCCGGGGCGCGCGCAGCGCGACCCCGGAATCCGGAGCCGAGGCGCGAGATTCCGGGTTCTTTGCTGCGCGACGCCCCGGAATGCCCCCGGAGAGAGTTCAGGCAGCCCGCTCCGCAGGACGATCTGAACTCACGCGCGCCAGCAACAGCAATCCGGTCGCGAAGAACAGCACCAGCACCGCCATGCCGGCCTTCTGACTCGCAGTGACCGCGGTGATGGTGCCGATCAGCAATGGCCCGATGAACGACGTCACCTTGCCGGTGAGCGCGAACAGGCCGAAATACTGCGCGACGCGCTCCTTCGGCACCATGCGGATCAGCAGCGAGCGCGAGGCCGCCTGCAGCGGCGCGCCGCAGGCGCCGATGACGCAGCCGAGCAGGAGGTAGGCGCGCTCCGGCAGCGAGGCGAACAGCGGGCCGCCCGGCACGGCCGGCGTCACCGGAATGAACAGAACCGAATCACGGCTCACCATGAGAATCGCGACGATCGCGAGCAGCAGCAGCGTCATGCTGCCGGCGATCACACGCTTCGGCCCGAGAAAATCATCCAGCTTGCCGCCGAGCCAGCCACCGAACGTGCCGGCGGCGGCGAGGATGATGCCGAAGGTGCCGATCTGGATCGTGTTCCAGCCGAATGTGCCGGCGGCATAGATGCCGCCGAAAGCGAACAGCGACACCAGCCCATCGGTGTAGATCATGTTGGCGAGGAGAAAGAGTGCAACGTCACGCTGCTGCGGCAGGCTGCGCAGCGTCTGCTTCAGTTGACCGAGCCCCTCGCGCACGGCCGCGCCCAGCCGATGCCGTGCCGGAAAGTCCGGTGTGAACAGGAACATCGGCAGCACGAACACGATGAACCAGAGCCCCGTGAGCGGACCGGAGATGCGGTCGCCTTCATGGCTCACGGGATCGAGCCCGAACAGCGGCTTGAATCCAAACAGCGTGCGGCCGCTGTCGGGATTGGCGGCGAGAAAGCCGAGCACGATGATGAGCGAGAGGATGCCGCCGACATAACCGGTGGCCCATCCGGTGCCGGATAGCCGGCCGATGCGTTCCGGCGGCACCAGGGTCGGCATCATCGCGTTGTTGAACACGGTGGCGAACTCGACGCCGATGGTGGCGATCACATAGGCCGCGAGCAGCGGCGGGATCAGCTCGGGCGCGCCGGGACGCCCGATCCACATCAGCGAGGCGCCGATCACGAGCAGCGCGCCGAACGCCGCGATCCACGGCTTGCGGCGCCCGGTGGCATCGGCGATGGCGCCGAACACCGGTGACAGCAGCGCGATGACGATGCCGGCCGCGGCGGTCGCAAAGCCCCACAGCGCCTGGCCGCTCGCCGCGTCCGGCGCGACATGCGCCGCGAAATAGGGCGCGAAGACGAAGGTCGTGATCAGCGTGAAATAGGGCTGCGCCGCCCAATCGAACAAGATCCAGCTGACGACGGCCGCGCGCCCGGGATAGATTCGGCCGTCGGCAGTGCCAGAGGTCTCGATCGTGATGACGGCCATTCGAAAATCCTCTGCAATCCCAGCGTCGCGTCTCGCGACGATCACGGCGTTGCGTTTTACGCCGGCGACCCGGCCCTATAACATCTGACGATCCCAGGCGGATGTCAGCAACGGCAGAATTGCGATGACCACGTTCACGATTGATCGACGACGGCTCCTTGCGGGTTTCATGCTGTTGCTGGCCGGCTGCCTGCCCGCGCGGGCGCTGGATTCGCAAACCTTCGATATCCCGCAGCCACCCGGTATCACCGCGCCGGCGCAGCCGCCCGCCCATGGCATGGTGGTGGCACAGGAGAGGATCGCAGCCGAAGTCGGCCAGCGCATTCTCGCGCTCGGCGGCAACGCGGTCGATGCCGCCGTTGCCACCGGCTTTGCGATGGCCGTCACCTATCCGGTTGCCGGCAACATCGGCGGCGGCGGCTTCATGGTCATCCACATCGCCAAGTCCAACGAGGATATCGCGATCGACTATCGCGAGACCGGTCCCGCCGCGATTACGCGCGACATCTTCCTCGGCGCCGACGGCAAGCCCGACAACGCCAAGTCGCGCGATTCGGCGCTGTCGATCGGCGTCCCCGGATCGGTGGCGGGTCTCGCGCTGGCGCTGGAGAAATACGGCTCGGGCAAATTCACGCTGGCGCAGGTGCTGCAGCCGGCGATCGTGCTGGCACGCGACGGCATCCCCGTCGCCGACGACGTCGCCGTGACGCTGCCGATGATGGCGCCGCGGCTGGCGAAATGGAAATCATCGGCCGCGATCTTCATGCGGCCCGATGGCACCGTGCTGAAGGATGGAGACCGGCTGATCCAGCGCGATCTGGCGGCGACGCTCACCGCCATCGCCGAGCAGGGACCGCGCGGATTTTATGAAGGGCCGGTCGCCAACCAGCTCGCCAAGGCGATCCAGGATGCCGGCGGCATCATGACGGCGGACGATCTCAAATCCTACCAGCCGGTGCTGCGCACGCCGGTGCGCGGCACCTATCGCGGCTATGACATCGTGTCGATGCCGCTGCCGTCGTCGGGCGGCACCGTGCTGGTCGAGATGCTGAACATCCTCGAGGGCTTTCCGCTCGCTGAGCTGAAGCAGGGCTCGCCCGAGTCGCTGCATCTGCTGATCGAGGCGATGAAGCGCGCCTATGCCGACCGCGCGCGCTATCTCGGCGATCCCGCCTTCGTCGACGCGCCGGTGCGCGCGATGCTGTCGAAGGACTATGCCGCGCGCCAGCGCGCCGGCATCGATCCCGCGCACGCCACCAGCGCAGGCGACGTTCTCAACACCAAGCCGCTGCGCGAGGGCAACAACACCACGCATTTTTCGGTGGTCGACAATGACGGAAACGCCGTCAGCAACACCTACACGCTGAACTTCCCCTATGGCGTCGGCCTCGTCGCCGACGGCACCGGCGTGCTGCTCAACAACGAGCTCGACGATTTCACCGCCGCGCCCGGCGCCTCCAACGCCTTCGGACTGGTCGGCTTCGAGGCCAATCTGCCGGGCCCCGGCAAGCGGCCGCTGTCGTCGATGTCGCCGACCATCGTGCTGAAGGACGGCAAGCCCGTGCTCGTCACCGGCTCGCCCGGCGGCAGCCGCATCATCTCGACCGTGCTGCAGGTGATCGTCAACGTGCTCGACTATCGGATGGACGTCCGCCAGGCCGTCACCGCGCCTCGCCTGCATCACCAATGGATGCCCGACGAGGTTAGAATCGAGAAAGGCTTTGCCGACGACGTGCTCGCCGGTCTGCGCGCCCGCGGCCACAAGATCGAGGAGCCGATGGGACGGACCTCGGCCAACTCCATCCTGGTGACGCCGGATGGATTCGTCGGCGCGCCCGATCCGCGCAGCAAGGGCGCCACCGCGGCCGGGCGCTGAGGCGCCCGGTTCCCGGCCGGGAGGAGGAGATCGTGGCCCGGATGACGATTTGCCGCCGCCCGGCGGGGCCCGGCACCAGCTTCCCTCCGTTGGCGTGGTGACCGAGGCGCGTTAGAAGCATACCAGGGCGCAGCGAGGCTCGCCCGCGAGACGGCGTCGGACGTTCTGGTGCATTTGCGAAGATTCGTGGTCGGTCTGCTGGTGTTTGCGGCCCTGCTGGTGGCGGGGTGGCTCACCTATCGGCCTGACCGGGCGCTGCGCGTCGCGACCACCGTGGTCGCCGAGATGATCTGCGCCAAGACCTACGTCTCCGGCCTCGATCCGCAGACGGTGTTTGCGGAGACCATGGAACGGCCCGGTCTGCGCCGGTTGCGGGCCGTGATGCGCTACCGGGTGGAGCCCGACATGCGCATGGTGGAGGTGTCGCTGCTCGGCCTGCACGCCACCCGGGCCTCGTATCACGACGGTCTCGGTTGCGTGACGCTTCAGGGTCAGAAGCCGCCTTACGTGCCCCACACCGACGTCGCTGCGCTGCGCGCCGCCGCGCCTGCTCCCGCCTTGCCCGACTTCGCCGAAGACGCTGCGGTGGAGCCCAGCGATCCCGCGCTGAAGGCGGCGCTCGATCACGCCTTCGAGGAGCCGGCCAGCCCGCCATTCCGCCGCACCAAGGCGATCGTCGTCGTCAAGGACGGTCGCCTGATCGCGGAACGCTATGCGCCGAACATCGGCGTCGATACCCCGCTCATGGGGTTCTCGATGACCAAGACGGTCACCAATGCGCTGCTGGGCATCCTCACCCGGCAGGGCAGACTGAGCCCGTCGATCCCGGCGCCGGTCGCGGAATGGCGCGAGCCGAGGGATCCGCGCCACGACATCACCATCGAGCAGTTGATGCGCATGACGTCAGGCCTGGCGCTGGACGAAACCAATTCCGGCTTCGATCCGTCGAGCCAGATGGACATCCACCGCGACATGGCGGCGTTCGCGGTGCATGCGCCGCTGATTGCGCCGCCGGGACAGCGCTGGGCCTATTCGAGCGCGAGCACCCAGATCCTGGCGCGCATCATCCGCGACGCCGCCGGCGGTCCCGAGCAGGCGATCGAATTCGCGTGGCGCGAGCTGTTCCATCCGCTCGGCATGCGCAGCGCGACGCTGCAGTTCGACGGCACCGGCACGCTGCAAGGTTACGGCAACATGCTGGCGAGCGCGCGGGACTGGGCGAAGCTGGGGCTGCTCTATCTCGGCGACGGCGTCGCCGGGGACAAGCGCATCCTGCCCGAGGGCTGGGTGGCGATGTCGGCGACCGCGACGCCGGACACCGACTATGGCGCGGGATTGTGGACCAACCGCAGCCAGCACGTTCACGCGCAGGGACGGGCGCGCGCCGGCATTCCGGCGGATGCATTCTTCGCCTTTGGCCTGCTCGGCCAGCGGCTCGTGATCATGCCGAGCCAGCGCATGGTGGTGGCCAGGCTCGGTGATTCCATCGACCCCGACGGCGACATCAAGGGCGTCGCGCGGCTGGTGCGCGAGGTGATCGCGGCGACGGAAGCCACCGCCGCGCAATCGAAATAGACGCCGGCTTCAGCGGCCGACCTCGTAGGGCCCGCCCTTCTCCAGCGCGATCTTGTAGGCCGGCCGTGCCTCGATGCGGGCGAGGAAATCCATCGCCCGCGGATGGCCCTGCTCCAGACCGCCGCGCGATGCCGCCGCCTGCAGCGGGAAGCTCATCTGGATGTCGGCGGCGGTGAAGGCCTCGCCGGCAAACCACTCGCTCTTCTGCAGCTCGCTTTCCCAGAACGCCATGTGCTGCTTGAGCTGCGGATTGACCAGCGTGGTCAGCGCCTGGTTCGACACCTTGCGCACGATCGGACGCAGCAGCGCCGGCGCGCGCTTCGGCATGATGTTGAACAGCAGCTTCAGCAGCAGCAGCGGCATCGCCGAGCCCTCTGCATAGTGCAGCCAGTACGAATAGCGCAGCCGCTCCGGCGTTTTCGGCGGCGGGATCAGGCGGCCATTGCCATAGGTCTCGATCAGATATTCGACGATCGCGCCGGACTCCGCGACCGTGTTGCCGTTGTCGGTGATCACGGGCGACTTGCCGAGCGGATGAATGGCGCGCAGCTCCTTGGGCGCGCGCATGTCGGGCTGGCGCTCGTAGCGGATGATCTCGTAGGGGACGCCGAGCTCCTCGAGCAGCCAGAGCACGCGTTGCGAGCGGGAATTGTTGAGGTGGTGAACGGTGAGCATGGGGTTCCCAGGGACGGATCGGGTGGCGGGCGCCGTTCCGTAGCAGGACGGCACGGGTTCGGCGAGGCGTCCTCGGCACTGGAGGAGAGTCACAATAATTATCCGGGTAATATTGACTTTAATTTCGCCCGGGTCTTATTAAGCGCATCAAAGGGACCAAGCCATGGACACTTTCACCGCATTTGCCGGCCAGACCCGGATCGCCGCCGGGCCCCTGCCCAAGGTGGCGCTGGTGCTGAAACACGCCGCGCCGAACTCCGCGCCGATCGTGATCTTCAACGACCGCACCGGGCAGCCGATCGACATCGATCTGCGCGGCAGCGACCGGGAGATCCTGGCGCGCCTGCCGGTCGAGGCCGGCGTGGCCGCGGACCAACCGCCGAGCGGGCCGCGCGGCCGCGGCCGGCCGAAGCTCGGGGTCGTGGCCCGCGAGGTCACGTTGCTGCCGCAGCACTGGGACTGGCTCAATGCGCAGCCGGGCGGCGCCTCGGTCGCGCTGCGCAAGCTGGTCCACGAAGCCGGGCGCGCCAATGGCGACAGCGACCGCGCCCGCGAGGCGCGTGACGCGGCCTATCACTTCATGTCGGGGATCGGCAGCAACCTGCCGCAGTTCGAGGAGGCGTCCCGCGCGCTGTTCGCCGGCGATCTCGCCCGCTTCGCCGGCTTGATCGCGGACTGGCCGCCCGACATCCGCGACCATGCAGTGGCGCTCGCGCATCGCCACAGGGCCGAGTGAGATCGGCTGATTTCGACAGTCAACGAGAGCGGCCGCTCGCGGCGGCTCTCGCTTCCATTCCTCGCAACACGGCCGTGCCTCGAACGAAGGGCGGTCGACGGAGAACCATGCCGTGTCGCCGCCAACCGCCTCGCTGCGCAAGCCGTTCCTGATGTTCGTCGTCCCGATGATGCTGAGCAATATCCTGCAATCGCTGTTCGGCACCATCAACAATGTCTATCTCGGCCAGATGATCGGCGTCGATGCGCTCGCCGCGGTCTCGGTGTTCTTCCCGGCGATGTTCTTCTTCGTCTCCTTCGTCATGGGCCTCGGCTCGGGCGCCGGCGTCCTGATCGGACAGGCCTGGGGCGCCGGCGAGCCGGCCAAGGTGAAGCAGATCGCCGGCACGACCCTGAGCATCGCGCTGCTGCTCGGCGGCCTGATCGCGGTGCTGGGCGGCGTGTTCAGCCGCGAATTGCTGACCGCGCTCGCCACGCCCGCCAACATCCTCGATGCCGCCGCGGGCTATGCCCGCATCATGATGATCACAATGCCGCTGACCTTCGCCTACATCCTGCTGTCCTCGCAGATGCGCGGCGTCGGCGACACCGTGACGCCGCTGGCCTCGCTCGCCGCGTCGACCACGCTCGGGCTGGTGCTGACGCCGGTGTTCATCCGCGGCTGGCTCGGCGCGCCCGTTCTCGGCGTCGCCAGTGCGGCCTGGGCCTCGGCAATCTCGACCCTGACGACGCTGGCCTGGCTCCATGTCCATCTGCGCCGGCGCAAGCACCCGCTGGCGATCGACGCGGCTTTCCTGCGCGGCATGCTGCCGGATGCGAAGCTGCTGCGGGCGGTGCTGCGGCTCGGCATTCCCGCCGCGATCGGCATGATCGTGATGTCGCTGGCGGAGATGGTGTTGATCGGACTCGTCAACGGCTTCGGCTCGGACGCGACGGCGGCCTATGGCGCGGTCAACCAGGTGCTCGGCTATGTGCAGTTTCCGGCGCTGTCGATCGCAATCTCGGTCTCGATCTTCGGCGCCCAGGCGATCGGCCGCGGCCAGGCCAAGCAGATCGGCGACATCGTGCGGACCGGCATCGAGATGAATGTCGTGCTGACCGGCGGCCTCGTCGCGATCGGCTATCTGTTCTCACGGGTGCTGATGGGCTTCTTCATCACCGACCCAGCCGTCATCGAGGTGGCGCAGCATTCGCTGCACATCGTGCTGTGGAGCTCGGTGCTGTTCGGCATATCCATCACGTTCTCGTCGGCGATGCGCGCGTCCGGAACGGTGTGGATGCCGCTGGCGATCTCGGCGTTTGCGATCGCCGCGATCGAGGTGCCGGCTGCCACCTGGCTTAGCCGCAGCATCGGACTCGACGGCGTCTGGCTCGCCTATCCCATCACATTCGCCGCGATGATGCTGCTGCAGATGAGCTATTATCTCGTGGTCTGGCGCAAGCGGACGGTGCACAGGATGATCTGATGCACTCCCGATGCCTCCCGGCCGCTGGAATATGATGACCGTCATAAAACCCTGGACGGGGCTGCTGCGCTGGACCACAATGTGAAAAACCGAGGAGACCGCCCATGAGCCGTCCAGCGCCAGAATTCATGTTCGACTTCGGCAGTCCCAACGCCTATCTGAGCCATGAGGCGATCCCGGCGATCGTGCAGCGGATCGGCGTCCAGTTCTACTATGTCCCGGTGCTGCTCGGCGGCATCTTCAAGGCGACCAACAACAAGTCGCCCGCCGAGTCGCTCGCCGGCGTCAGGAACAAGCGCGAGTTCCACGAGGTCGAGACGCAGCGCTTCCTGAAGCGCTACCACGTGCAGCCCTGGGTCTGGAATCCATACTTCCCGGTGAATACGCTGAACCTGATGCGCGCGGCCATCGCCGCCCAGCTCGAAGGCGTGTTCGAGGCCTATGTCGACGCGGCCTTCCACCACATGTGGCGCGAGCCGAAGAAGATGGACGATCCCGAGATCGCGATCGCCGCGATCACATCCTCCGGGCTCGACGGGGCCAGGCTGTTCGCGCGCGCCCAGGAGCCCGAGGTCAAGGCGAAGCTCGTGGAGAACACGCAAGCCGCGGTCGAGCGCGGCGCATTCGGTTCGCCCACCTTCTTCGTCGGCAACGAGATGTTCTTCGGCAAGGAACAGCTGCGCGACGTCGAGGACTACATCCTGGGCAGGTAATCGCCGTCATCGCGAGCGAAGCGAAGCGATCCAGGACTGGATCGCTTCGCTCCTTGCAATGACGCCTCGGGAGAACGGAGAGCAAGCATGCAACAGCGCAACGCCACCGTCGCGGTCGTCGGGGCCGGCGACTACATCGGCGCCGAGATCGTCAAGAAGTTCGCGTCCGAAGGCTTCACGGTGTTCGCCGGCCGCCGCAATGGCGACAAGCTCGCGCCGCTGGTCGCGGAGGTCGAGGCCGCCGGCGGGCGGATCGTGGCGCGCTCGCTCGATGCCCGCAAGGAGGACGAAACCACCGCCTTCCTCAACGACGCCGACAAGCATGCGCCGCTCGAGGTCGTGATCTTCAATGTCGGCGCCAACGTGAACTTCCCGATCCTGGAGACGACGGATCGGGTGTTCCGCAAGGTCTGGGAGATGGCGTGCTGGGCCGGCTTCGTCACCGGGCGCGAGGCCGCCCGGCTGATGCTGCCCCGCGGCGGCGGCAAGATCTTCTTCACCGGCGCGACCGCGTCGCTGCGCGGCGGCTCCGGCTATGCGGCCTTCGCTTCGGCCAAGTTCGGCCTGCGCGCCGTGGCGCAGGCGATGGCCCGCGAACTGATGCCGCAGAACATCCATGTCGCCCACCTGATCATCGATTCCGGCGTCGACACCGCCTGGGTGCGCGAGCGCCGCGCCCAGCTCTGGGGTCAGGAGGCGCTGGACAATCCGGACCTGCTGATGCCGCCGTCCTCGGTTGCGGGCGCCTATTGGCAGCTCTACCAGCAGCCGAAGAGCGCCTGGACCTTCGAAATGGAGATCCGGCCGTTCGGCGAGAAGTGGTAGAGGCGAATGGCGAATAGGGAGTAGCGAATAGGGAATGGAGCCTATTCCCATTCGCTACTCGCCATTCGCCACTCGCTTCTGCATGATGCGGCCCGCTCACAGAGGGATCCACCCATGCGTATTCTCGTCGTCGGCGCCGGTGCCATCGGCGGCTATTTCGGCGGCCGGCTGTTGCAGTCCGGTGCCGATGTCACCTTCCTGGTCCGCCCGCGCCGCGCGGCTGAGCTCGCCAGTGCCGGCCTCGTGATCCGCAGTCCGACCGGTGACGTCACCTTGCCCAATCCGAAGACGGTGCAGGCGGACGGTTTGAAGCAGCACTTCGACGTCGTACTGCTGAGCTGCAAGGCGTTTGATCTCGACGACGCGATCGACTCGTTTGCACCCGCGGTGGGACCTGACACCGCGATCATTCCGATGCTGAACGGCATGAGGCACCTCGACGTGCTCGACGCCAGGTTCGGTCGCGCGCGCGTGCTCGGCGGGCTCTGCGCCATCGCCGCGACCTTGAACGAGAGCCGCGAGGTGGTGCAGCTGCAGCCGATGCAGTCGCTGAGCTTCGGCGAACGCGACGGCGGATCGTCGGAGCGCGTCCGCGCGATCTTCGAGATTTTCCAGCGCGGCAATTTCAATGCGTCGGCCAGCGAGAACATCATGCAGGACATGTGGGAGAAGTGGGTTTTCCTGTCCTCGCTCGCGGCGTCGACCACCTTGATGCGCGGGCCGGTCGGCGTGATCCTGACCGCGCCGGGCGGCAAGGATTTCCTGCTCGGCATGCTCGACGAATGCAGCGCCACCGCTGCGGCTGCAGGCTACGCGCCGGCCGGCGCGTTCTTCCAGCGCGTTTCCGGCATGCTCACGGCGGAGGGTTCCCCCATGACCGCCTCGATGTTCCGCGATCTGCGCGCCGGCCTGCCGATCGAGGCCGATCACGTCATCGGCGATCTCGTCGCCCGCGCCGATGCCGCCAAGGTCCCGGTGCCGCGGCTGCGGATTTCATATACTCAGCTGAAGGTGTACGAGGCGCAGCGGGGCAAGTAGTCCCTGACGTTGCGTGGCCTCAAGGGCGGACGCGTAAGTCAGCTCCGGCGCCACCACACACTCCGCCGTCGTCCCGGCCTTGAGCCGGGACCCATACGCCGCGGCCGTGGTGAGGCAGGCGACTGCCAGCGAACTTCCTCGATAGACTCCGCGGTATGGGTCCCGGATCGGCACCCACCGACGCTTCGCGTCGGCGGGCTTGTCCGGGACGACGGCTGTGGGTGGCGCGAGGCCTCCAGTCGATCACCCGTCACTGCACATGCGCGAGATAATGCGCGAGCGCCGTGATCTCCTCGTCGCTCAGCGGATAGGCAACATCCGTCATCGCGGCCTGGCTGCCGCCGACGCGTTGTCCGCTCTTGTAGTCGTGCAGCGCCTTGACGAGATATTCCTCGCGCTGGCCGGCGAGCCGCGCCACGCCCTTGGTGCCGGCATAGCTGTCGAGATGGCATGAGGCACAGCGGCGACCGGCGGCGGCTTCGGCGCCCTTCTTCGACAGCTCCGGATTATCGTCGGGCGGTGACTTCGCCGGCTGCAGCGAAGCGAAATAGGCGCCGAGGTTGCGGATGTCCTCGTTGTTCAGCTGATCGATGATCGGCTTCATCGCCTCGTTCTTGCGGGTGCCGGCCCGGAAGAACACCAGCTGCCACTGGATGAACTGGTCCTGCTGGCCGGCCAGCGAAGGAATGTTCTCGGTCTGCGAGATGCCGTTCTCGCCATGGCAGCCGACGCAGAGCTCGGCCTTTGCCTTGCCGGCTTCGACATCAGCCGCCTGCGCGGAGGGGCTCATCAACACCAGCGCCAGCACGCATGCCGCAGCGGCAACTCCATGACGCATGTCAAATCCTCCGAATGCCCGGCTTCGCCTGCGCGGCCGGGATCGCCACGCTCAGATCAACGCGCAGCCCCGAAAATAGTTGGGGCTGCGGCCGCCATAAGGCAGCGCGCAGCCCCGCTTTCACGACGAGATCACTTCTTCTCGTAGCTGATGCGATAGATCGCGCCGGCCCAGTCGTCCGCCACCAGGATCGAACCGTCCTTGGCGAGGATGATGTCGTCGGGACGGCCGAGGTAGCCCTGGTCGCCCTCGATGAAGCCGGAAGCGAACACCTCTTGCTTGGCGTCCTTGCCGTCGGGACCGACGATGACGCGCATGATCCGGGCGCCCTGGTACTTGTGCCGGTTCCAGGAGCCGTGCTCGGCGATCAGGATGTTGTTCTTGTACTCCGCCGGGAACTGGTCGCCGGTATAGAACTTCATGCCCAGGGGCGCGACGTGAGCCCCGAGGTTCAGCACAGGAGGCGTGAACTCCGAGCATTTGTGGCCCATCGCGAACTTCGGATCCGGCAGGTCGCCCTGGTGGCAATAGGGATAGCCGAAATGCTCGCCGAGCTTCGAGATCATGTTGAGTTTGTCGCTCGGCAGATCGTCGCTGACCCAGTCGCGCGCATTCTCCGTGAACCAGTATTTGCCGGTGCGCGGATCGACGTCGCCGCCGACGCTGTTGCGCACGCCGAGCGCATAGATCTCGGCATTGCCGGTGCGCGGATCGACGCGGCGGATCTGCGACACCGATGTCGGCGGAATGCCGATGTTGAAGGGCGGTCCGAAGGGAATATAGAACCAGCCGTCCTTGTCGACCGCGATGTATTTCCAGCCATGCGCCGCATAGGACGGCATGTCGTCATAGACGACCTTGCCCTGGCCGAGATTGTCGAGATTGGCCTCGGCATTCTCATATTTGATCAGCTTGTCGACGGCGATGACGTACAGATTGCCGTCCTGGAAGGCGAGGCCGGTCGGCATGTTCAGGCCCTTGAGGACCGTCTTGACCTCGCGCTTGCCGCCCTTGTCGCTGATCGCATAGACGTTGCCGAGCCCGAACGAGCCGACGAACAGCGTGCCCTTGTCGCCCCAGGCCATCTGCCGCGCGGCAAGCACGCCCGAGGCCCAGACTTCCATCTTGAAGCCGTCGGGCAGCTTCACCTGCTTGACGATCTTGGCGAGCTCGGCATCGGAGGCGCCGGTCGGCGGGCCCGATGGCGGCGCCAACCCCTTCTGCGCCTCGGTCTCGTCGCCGAGGAACCAGTCGTCCGGCGGATGCGTCCAGAATTCCTTGGTGCCCGATTCGTACTTCTTGAGCGGCTTACCCGCGTCGGATTTCTGCTGCGCGCCGGCAATGCTGGTGCCGGCGAGAAGACCGATTGTTGCAAGCGCAAGAATGCTTCGGTGGAAAGCCGATGTCATCGCTTCACTCCCATGAGGCAGCTCGTCTGGCTGCGTCTACTTTTCGGAACGTATCTGAGGACGTTCTTTGGCCGGCCACGTCGAGTGGTCCTGCGCGAAAATGGTAGCACATCCTGAGCGGGTGAGAAGCGGATTGCGGCGAAGTTTGCGCGGCACTCACGAGCCGCCTCTGCACTCAAAGCATGCCAAATGCGCGCTTGATGTGCGCGCTCTTGCAACCCATCGATCGCTTTTGCGCTGACGGCAAGAACGGCCATGCGCTGTATTCATACGCACTGATCGCAGGCGCGACTGGCGGGCGCATCGCCAGTCGCTACTCTGCGGCAGCACGAGCGGGCGCGGGCCGTGCGAGAACCTCCAAGACTCGTGCCGAACAAAACTCGTGCCAAACAGGATGCCCGATGTCGCGACAGTCCGAACTTCAGACGCCGAAGGCCGGTGCAGGTGTTCTCGAGCTGCTGCGCCGGTTCGCCGCCGATCCGGCCGCGGCGGCGGGCTATGGTGAAGAATGTCTGACGAGGACACGAGCGATCGAGCCGCAGTTGAAGGCGTTCGAATATCTGCCGCGCGACGTCACGGCGAAGGCCGGACCGCTGCGCGGAATTCCCGTCGCCATCAAGGACATCATCGCCACCTCGGACATGCCGACCACCAACGGCTCGCAGATCTATCGCGATCACGTCCCGGAGGCGGACGCCTGGGTGGTCGAGCGGCTGCGCGATCTCGGCGCGACGATCTTCGGCAAGACGGTCTCGACCGAATTCGCCTGGCGTCATCCAGGCCCGACCGTCAACCCATGGAACCCCGAGCACACGCCGGGCGGCTCATCGTCCGGATCAGCCGCGGCGGTTGCGGCGGGCCTGGTGCCGCTGGCGCTGGGCACGCAGACGCTCGGCTCGGTGATCCGGCCGGCGGCGTTCAACGGCGTCGTCGGCTTCAAGCCGAGCTTCGGCGCGATTCCCCGCGTCGGCGTGCATCCGCTCAGCCCGTCGCTCGACCATGTCGGCTTCTTCGCCCGCCGCGTCGACGACGTCGCCTTGGCCCTCTCGCTGCTGGCCGGCAGCAGCGCCGACGATCGCCACGGCCGGCCGCTGCCGGGCTTCACGGTGGATGTTGCGCAGGGCGTCGCGCCGCTCTCCAGGCCGCGGCTCGCGGTGGTACGCTTCGCCAAATGGGAGCGCGCGGAGGCGGACCAGAAGGCGGTGTTCGAGTCGGTCGTCGACACGTTGCGCAGCGCCGGCGCGGCGATCACCGAGATCGAACTGAGAGAGCTCGATACGGCAAACGGGAAGGCGGTCACCACCATCATGCTCAGCGAGGCGACCACGATCTTCTCCGACCTGATCGCGCGCTATCCGGATCGCGTCAGCGCAGTCATGAAGGACCATGTCGAGAGCGGCCGCAGCAAGACCGCCATGGAATATCTCGCCGCCAAGGCCGCGCAGGCGCATCGGCAGAGGGCGCTCGCAACCGAGCTCGACGGCTTCGATGCGGTGCTCACCTTGCCGGCCTTCGGGGAAGCGCCGCGCGGCCTCGATTGGACCGGCGATGCCGAATATTGCGCGCCCTGGACCTTCGTCGGAGCGCCAGCCGTCTCCCTGCCGGCGGGGTTCGGCAATCATGGCCTGCCGCTGGGCGTGCAGATCGCCGGCCCCTATCGCAACGACCTCCACGTGCTCCGCGTCGCGAAATGGGCCGAGGCGGTGCTGACGTTCGACCCCGGCGTGCCGCTGCTGGCGCGCAAATAGCGCTCACAAGCGCGAGCCAGGATGCCGCCGCGCCGCAAGGTTCACCTGCGACAAGCCCAGTGGCGGGTTTGCGACCGGCGCTGTAGAACGATCATATGACAGTCACAGACATCGCGAGCAGGACCTATAATCACGGTTGGCGCCTCGATCCGATCGTGCGCAGCCTGCTCGACACCGATTTTTACAAGCTGTTGATGCTGCAGATGATTCGGGAGTTCTACCCGAATCAGCAGGTGACCTTCTCGGTGATCAACCGGACGAAGCGCGTGCGGCTCGGCGACGTCATCGACGAAGGCGAATTGCGCGCCCAGCTCGATCACGCCAGGACCATCCGCTTCTCCAAGAAGGAACTGATCTGGCTGGCCGGCAACACGTTCTACGGCAAGACCCACATGTTCTCGCCGGAGTTCATCGCCTGGCTCGCCAATTTCCGCCTGCCCGAATACGAGCTGCGCAAGTCCGAGGGCCAGTACGAGCTGCATTTCCATGGGCCATGGACGCACACCACGATGTGGGAGATCCCGGCGCTCGCCATCGTCAACGAGCTGCGCTCGCGCCAGGCGATGAAGGGCCAGGGCCGGTTCGCGCTCGACGTACTGTTCGCTCGCGCCAAGGCCAAGCTGTGGGCCAAGGTGGAGCGGCTGCGCAAGCTGGACGGCCTGCGGCTGTCGGATTTCGGCACCCGCCGCCGTCACGGCTTCCTGTGGCAGCGCTGGTGCGTCGAGGCCGTGAAGGAAGGTCTCGGCTCGTCGTTCACCGGCACTTCCAACGTGCTGCTGGCGATGGACAATGATCTCGAAGCCATCGGCACCAACGCGCATGAGCTGCCGATGGTCGCGGCGGCGCTTGCCAAGGACGATGACGAGCTTCGCTTCGCGCCCTATCGCATTCTCGACCAGTGGCGGCAGACCTATGCCGGCAACCTCCTGATCGCGCTGCCCGACGCATTCGGCACCAAGGCCTTCCTGCGCGACGCACCCGATTGGGTCGCCGACTGGACCGGCTTCCGGCCCGACAGCGCGCCGCCGATCCAGGCCGGCGAGGAGATCATCGCCTGGTGGAAATCGAAGGGACGCGATCCCAAGCAGAAGCTCCTGGTGTTCTCCGACGCGATGGACGTCGAATCCATCGAGCAGATCCATCATCGCTTCTCCGACCAGGTGCGGCTGTCGTTCGGCTGGGGCACCAACCTGACCAACGATTTCGTCGGCTGCTCGCCGGACGGCTCGGTCGACCTCGATCCGATCTCGCTGGTCTGCAAGGTGACGTCGGCGGACGGCCATCCCGCCGTGAAGCTGTCCGACAACCCGGAGAAGGCGACCGGCGACCCCACCGAGATCGCGCGTTACCTGCGGGTGTTCGGCGACGCCGGGCGGGTGCGCACGCCGGTGGTCGTCTAGGCGGCCAACACCCGGCGGCAATTTTCTCTTTTCTGCCACGATTCTTGTTCCGGTTTTGTTCGACTTGCGGTATTACCACCGCGAGCGTTCGGATCGGATGGCAGGAGATCGTTGGCATGCGTCGGGTGATCGGCCGAGTTGGGCAGCTGCTGTCTGCAATCATCCTTTGGGTCGGCGCGATCCTGATCACCACGGGGCCGGCTGCCGCTGACAAGCGGGTGGCGTTGGTGATCGGCAACTCCATCCACGAGCGCGCGCCGCTGCTGGACGAGCCGGCGGCGGACGCCCGGCTGATCGCCGACAGCCTGTCGCGGCTGGGCTTCACCCTGAGCGGTGGTGCTGCGCAGATCGACCTCGACCGACGCGGCTTCGATCGCGCGCTGGCCGAGTTCAAGGGCCGGATCGCCGACGCCGACGTCGCGCTGGTCTATTACGCCGGCTACGGACTCAACCTGGGCGGCGCCGATTATCTCGTCCCGGTCGACGCGGCGCCGGCGACGCCCGCGGACCTGACCACCGAGCTGCGCGACCTGACTGGCATTCTGCGCGAGCTGAGCGGATCGAGCTCCCGGCAAAACGTGATCATTCTCGACGCCTTCCGCTCCAATCCGTTCGCCGAGCGCGGCATCGCCGGTCTTGCCGCCGGCCTCGTCCCGGTCGACGTTTCCGCACAGACCGTGATCTCCTTTGCCGCACAGGCCGGGACGGCGGGACAGCGCGGTCCGGACGGTCACGGCGTGTTCGCCGCCGCCCTTGCAGAAGCGCTCCAGCAGCCTGGCCAACGCCTGATCGAGACCTTCAACCAGACCAACGCGGCGGTGGAGCGCGCCACCGACGGAGCGCAGCGCCCGCTCGTGATGTTCACGTCGATCGACGGCAGCGCCCAACTGAGCGCCGCTGCGGCGAAGCCGGCGCAGCCCGCTGGCCTGGGCGCCGGACGTAGCAGCGCTCCCCTGCCCAGCCCGACCGCATCCTCCGACGCGCCGGACGCGCGGACGCCCGGACTCGCGGTGCTGTATGACGAGGATCTCTCCAACCCCAACGGCAAGCGGTATTCCGGCTCGGTGACCTGGCGGACCGAGACGGTCAAGAATGCACAATCAGGGCGGCCCACGCCGGTGATCCGTGGCGAGATCGACATTCCCGAGCGCAAGCTGAAGGTCAGCCTGCAGCTGCGCCGCAACGACGATCCCAGCCTGCCGGCCAGCCATGTCGCCGAGCTCACCTTCAGGCCCGCCGCCGATTTCGTCGGTGGCGGCGTCAGCAACGTGCCGGGAATGCTGATGAAGACGGATGAGAAGTCGCGCGGGACGCCGCTCGCCGGGCTCTCCGTCAAGATCACCGAAGGCTCGTTCCTGGTCGGCTTGTCCAACGTCGAGGCCGATCGCGCACGCAATGAGGAGCTTCTCGCGCGGCGCGAATGGTTCGACATCCCGGTCGTCTATGCAAACCAGCGCCGGGGCATCCTCGCAATCGGCAAAGGTCCAAGTGGGGATCGGATATTTGCCGACGCACTCGCGGCCTGGGACAAATCCCCGGCGACGAAACGATGAGGCATAAAGCGAGAGAGCAACGGAGCGGAATTTTTGGAGCGGGCGAAGGGGTTCGAACCCTCGACCCCGACCTTGGCAAGGTCGTGCTCTACCACTGAGCTACACCCGCATCCGTGACGCCTTGGCGGCGTGGCCGCCAGCGACGGGCAGACCTATGCCAAATGCCGCGGACGAATGCAACAGGTCTGCGACAGGTTTCGTACGCCGGCGACGTTCAAATTTTAGCGGTCGGGACCGGCCGAACCGGGCCAAAACCTGCCCATCACCGGACCCCGAAGGGCGCTGATTGAAATTTCCGGCTGGACCGCCACTTAAAGTGAAAGAAAACGTGTATTGAGGCGCGGCGGCGGCCGGTTCCCGGTCGCCGTCCATCGGGAATTTTTTCGGACGAGGGACCCCGTGACCATTGTTGAACAGGGCGGCGGAGCGGCGCCGCAGGTGCCGGATCTGATCAAGGACACCACGACGCAGAGCTTCGTGAAGGACGTCATCGAGGAATCCAAGCGGCAGCCGGTCCTCATCGACTTCTGGGCGCCGTGGTGCGGACCGTGCAAGCAGCTGACGCCCATCCTGGAAAAGGCCGTCAAGGCCGCCAAGGGCAAGGTCAAGCTGGTCAAGATGAACATCGACGAGCATCCGGCCATCCCGGGCCAGATGGGCATCCAGTCGATTCCGGCCGTGATCGCGTTCGTCGGCGGACGGCCCGCCGATGGCTTCATGGGTGCCGTGCCCGAGAGCCAGGTCGCCACCTTCATCGAAAAGATCACCAAGGGCGTTCCCGGCGCCGGCGAGCCCGACATCGCCGAGATCCTCAAGGAAGCCGAAGCCGTGCTGGCCGAGGGCGATGCGGCGGGCGCGGCCGAGATCTATGCCGAGGTGCTCGCGGTCGACGCCGCCAACATCCCGGCGATCGCCGGGCTTGCCAAGTGCCAGGTCGAGCTCGGCGCGATCGACGAGGCCAAGCAGACGCTGGCGATGGTCCCGGACTCCAAGCGCAGCGATTCGGCGGTCTCCGCCGTGCAGGCCGCGATCGATCTGGCCGAGCAGGCCCAGTCGCTCGGGCCGGTCGGCGAGCTCGAACAGAAGGTCGCCGCCAATCCGCTCGACCACCAGGCGCGTTTCGACCTGGCGACCGCGCTGAACGCCGCGGGCAAGCGGAAGGAAGCCACCGACCAGTTGCTCGAGATCGTGAAGCGTGACCGCAAATGGAACGAGGACGGCGCGCGCAAGCAGCTCGTGCAGTTCTTCGAAGCCTGGGGCGGCGCCGACGAGGCCACCATCGAGGGCCGCAAGCGGCTGTCGACGATCCTGTTTTCGTAACCCGGCTGGGCGGGACGCGCGCTCGTTCCAGCGGACACGAGGTATTGCATGCCGATCAATGCCGAATATCGCGGTCCCGCCGAGCTGCCGGAGATCGTTCCGGTGTTTCCGTTGGCGGGAGCCTTGCTGCTGCCGCGCGGCCAAATGCCGCTCAACATCTTCGAGCCGCGTTATCTCGCGATGGTCGACGATGCGCTTCGCGACGGCCATCGGCTCATCGGCATGATCCAGCCCGACGTCACCCATTCCTCCAGCGAGGAGCGCCCGGTGCTGTTCAAGGTCGGCTGCGTCGGCCGGATCACGCAGCTCGCCGAGTCCGGCGATGGCCGCTACATCCTCGAGCTCACCGGCGTGTCCCGCTTCAAGGTGGTCGAGGAAATGACGGTGCTGACGCCCTATCGGCAGTGCAAGGTCGATTATTTCCCGTTCGTCGATGATTTCACGGCGCGCAAGGGTGAGGACGCGGTCGACCGCGAGGCGCTGCTCGCGGTGCTCACCGACTTCCTCAAGGCCAATAATCTGAAGGTCGATTGGGCCGGCATCGAAGCGGCGCCGAACGAGGCGCTCGTGAACGCGCTGGCGATGATGTCGCCCTACGGACCGGCGGAGAAGCAGGCGATGCTCGAGGCGCCGGACCTGAAGACCCGCGCCGAAATCCTCATCGCCGTGACCGAGATGGATCTCGCCAAGAAGCGGACCTCGGGCGATCCGCCGCTGCAATGATCATTCGGCGGGAGCCGCACGCGGCGCTGGCGGAGCCGCCGTCAGACGCATCAGCGCGATGGTGGCGACGATCACCCCGATGTAGACTGCGAGCTGCATCGCGGTAGGCTGATCAGTATAGCCGATCAGAGCCTTGAGCGTCCGCCCGGCGACGCCACGCTCGGGCAGAACCGCGCTCGAATCCCACACCACCTGGTCGAATGACGTCAGCCAGTTGGCGCGGGCGAGAAAGAACACCGCCTGCGCGGCCATTCCCGCCGACAACAGGGTGATCAGCACGGTGGTGGTCTTGAACAGCGCGCGCGGCGGGATGCGCATCAGACCGAGATAGGTCGCGAGACAGACGGCGACGCCGAGCAGCAGGCCAAGAACGCCGCCACCGAGCAGCGCCCGCCCGCCGCCGTCGCCGGAGGCCGCCACGCCATAGAGAAACAGCGCGACCTCACTGCCCTCGCGCAACACGGCGATGGCGATCACGGTCGCCAGCGCGACCAGCGGCTTGGCGCCTTCGGCCACCGCCTGGCCCATCGTCCGCAGCTCGTTGCTCATCTCGCGGCCGTGCCGGGCCATCCAGACATTGTGCCACGTCAGCATGATCACGGCAGCCGACAGGATCCCCGCATTGAACAATTCCTGTCCCATGCCTTCAAAGAGCTGAGTCAGCGTTCCCGCGAACGCCGCGACGATGCATGCGCCGACCAGGCCGGCAAACAGCCCCGCGCCGATCCAGCGCAGGCGATGCGGGACCGCGCTGGTGACGGCAAGCACGATGCCGACGATCAGGCCGGCTTCGAACACTTCGCGGAAGACGATGATCAGGGCGGCGAGCATGGGATCTGGACCTATTGGACGTTGACGAAGCCGCGGGCCTTTTCGTTGAAGTCGTTATAGAACTCGTAGCGCCCGGACTTCATCGCGCGGACGTTGAGAACCGCCTCGCTGTTGGCCGCGATCACCTTCTCGACCTTCAGGGTCTCGCTCTCGAACTCGATCGCCTTGCCCTCCATGTTCCTGACGCGGATGGTCAGCGGCGCGTCCGCAGGAACGGTCGGCTCCTTGGGCTCGAATTGACCATTGGCATAGGTGAGGCAGATCTCGTTCGATCCCCCGGCGTGCGCCTGCGCTGCCATCACGAGCATGCCGACGCTTCCACCTACGACGACCAACTTCCGCACCACGTCGACCAACATCGATCCGTCCCCTCTCCTATCCAGACAAGCAAATCGGAGAACGGTTGCGCGCCCCGGATCGATGTCGACACCGGGCACCCGTTCGCGACGACGAACAACTAAGCGGCTCGTCGCCGTGTCTGCAAAGAGACTCCTTCTAAGTTGGAACCATTCTTGGCGAATGTGTCGCGGCAGTGGCCTCGCGGTGAACGGAGTGCGGCCGAACGGCAGTTGAGGCGACGCGGCGGTGACGGAGCGTCACGGTGCCTTCCTCTGGCCGGGTACGTGGCGGCGCTGCGGTCGACCGGAAATCCCCGCATCAGTAGCCGGCGATGGCGAGACCGACCACGCCGGCGAGCATGACCCAGCCGAAATGCCGCCCGCGCGTCGCCAGCGCATTGGCGCCTGCAGCGAAAACGAACACGACGATGACCGTGGCCACCGTCCAATGCCGCGCCGGCTCCGACGCCATTTGCGGGGCGACGGCGAGCAGCACGCCACAGCCGATCCACGCCACCGTGCCAGTCTGCCAGACCAGCCGCAGCAGGGTTCGCAGCCGCTCCGGCGAGATGGCGGCACGCGCGAAGACCATCGTCTCGCCGAGCACGCCATGGATCACGGCGACGGTGATCGCCAGCAGCCCCGCGCATACCAGCAGCACATCACGCATGGCACATCCTCCATACAGTTATGTATGGAGGATGCACGACGTCCTGGCGGCCGTCAATACAGTTGTGTATGGTCGTCTCATGGAGACGACATGACCGATCAGCTCTCGGCCGACGATTGGCTGGACCAGGGATTGAAGGTGCTGGCCAGCCAAGGCTTCACCGCGCTGAAGGCGGAACCGCTGGCGAAAGCCCTGGGCGTGTCACGCGGCAGCTTCTACTGGCATTTCGCCGACGTGGCTGCGTTTCACGCCGCCCTCCTCAAGAGGTGGCGGGAGATTGCGGCCGAGCAGATCATCACCGGGGTGGAGGCGAGCGCCGGCGACCAGCCGGCGATTGCCGTGCTCCTCCGGCGCACATTCACGGTCAAGCTCGTCCTGGAGCGCGCCGTGCGCAACTGGGCCGGATCCGACCCCGCCGCGCGCCAGGCGGTGCAGGCCATCGACAGGCGCCGGCTGGGCTATGTCGAGAGCCTGCTTGCAGCCGAGGGACTGACGCCGGCGATCGCACACGCACGCGCCCAGGTGCTGTACTGGGCTTTTCTCGGCCATGCGCTGTCGGATCGGCCGTTGCCGGCCCAGCAACTGGACACGGTCATCGACGAACTGATCCGGATCGCCCTGCACAGGCATTGATGGACGACAAGCAGGCGCGCGATATGCTACAGAGGCGCCCGCCGGAGACCCTTGCCATGAACGCCCCGCTCGAACGCCCCGCCAATTCCGTCGATCCCAAGCTGCTCGAGATCCTGGTCTGTCCGATGACCAAGGGCCCGCTGGAATACGACGCGGCGAAGCAGGAGCTGGTCTCCCGGTCGGCGAAGCTCGCCTACCCGATCCGCGACGGCATCCCGATCATGCTGCCCGAGGAAGCGCGGAAGATCGACTGACCGATGCGGTCCGTCGTGATCCGCTGCGCGCTCGCTTTGGCGCTGATGGCCCTCGCTTCGGCGGTCTCGGCCGAGGAGAGCGCCGTCCGCATTGGCCCACTCGACGCCGTCTTGACGACGCCAGCGGGTGTCGCGCGCCCGCCGGTGGCGCTGTTGATCGCCGGCTCGGGGTCGACGGACCGGGACGGCAACGGGCCGCAGCTCAAGCCGGCGACCTTGAAGAAGCTCGCCGAGCAGCTCGCCCTCCAGGGCATTGCCAGCCTGCGCTACGACAAGCGCGGCGCGCGCGGCTGGAAGGCGGAATTCGGCAAGCCTGAGGACTTCCGCTTCAAGGACTATGTCGACGACGCCGCTTCGCTGGTCGACTTCCTGCGCGGCAAGTTCGCCCGCATCGTTCTCGTCGGCCACAGCGAGGGCGGCCTGGTCGCCATCCTCACCGCCCGCCGCACCCCGGTCGACCGCCTCGTGCTGCTCACGACGTCGGCGCGGCGGCAGGGCGATCTGCTCAAGGCGCAGCTCGAGAAGAAGCTGCCGGCGGCGAAGATGGAGCCGGTCGCCAAAGCGATCGACGCCATCATGGCCGGGCAGGTCGTGGACCCGCCACCGCCCGAGCTGCCGGTCGCGCCGAGCATGCAGCCCAGCATCGGCTCCGCCTTCGCCGAGGACCCGATCGATCCGCTGAAGCAGCTCACGATCCCGATCCTGATCGTCGGCGGCGCCCGCGATCACCAGATCGCACGCCTCGACATGGTCGCGCTCGCCGCCGCCGCACCGGCCGCCAAGTCGCTGTGGCTGCCGGACATGAACCACGTCCTGGTCGACGTCGCCAACGAGGACGAGAACCTCGCCTCCTACAACGACACGGAGCGTCCGCTCGACCCCGACATGGTCGAGGCCGTCGCCGGTTTCATCACGGCCGCAGGCCCGCGCTAGCTCTTTGTTTGAGCATGATCTTTTCGGAAAACCGGTCCCCACTTTTCCGGATCATGCTTTATAACGCTTCCCCCTTCAACAGCCGCGGCATCTCCCCGGTGAGGCCCGCGGCCTGCTTGATGAACAGCTCCTTCAGCGGCGGCGCGCGATCGACGATCCCAAGGCCGATGTCGCGCACGGCGCGCAGCAAGGTCGACTTGTTCGAGAACAGGAAGTTCAGCGAGTTGGTGGCGACGCCCATCGCCATCGTGTCGAAGCGGCGCCAGCGCTGGTAGCGCTCGAGGACATCGACCTGCCCCGGATCGATCCCCATGCGCGCAGCATCGACCACGACCTCGGCCAGCGCGGCGACGTCCTTCAGCCCCATGTTGAGGCCCTGCCCCGCGATCGGATGGATCACATGGGCGGCGTCGCCGACCAGCGCCAGCCGCGGCGCGATGAAGGAGCGGGCAACGAAATAGGACAGCGGAAACGCCCGGGGCTGGTCGAGCACCTTGATCTCGCCGAGATGCAGGCCGGCGCGCTTTTCCAGCTCGGCGTGGAATTCGTCCGCGCTCAGCTCCACGAGGCGCTTCGCTTCCTTGCGCCGCTCGGTCCACACCAGCGAGGAGCGCTTGCCGGTCAGCGGCAGGATCGCGAATGGGCCGGGCGGCAGGAAATGCTCTTCGGCGCGGCCGCCATGGTCGCGCTCATGACCGATGGTGACGACGATGCCGGACTGATCATAGTCCCAGCCATGGGTCTGGATGTCCGCGCGCTCGCGCAGCTTCGAACGCGCGCCGTCGGCGGCAACCAGCAGGCTGGCTTCGCAGCGGCTGCCATCGCCCAGGGTCACTGCAACGCTGTCGCCGCGCGTCTCAAAACCGGTCACAGGCATCGCCTTGAGTTCGACGCCCGCCGCCTCCGCATGCTTGACCAGCGCGTCGATCAGGTGCCGGTTCTCGACCATGTGCGCGAACGGCTCGCCGGCCTCGACCTGGCCCGCAAAGGTCAGGAACGACGGCCGCGTCGCATCCTCGAGCTTGGAATCGGTGATGACCATGTCGAGGATCGGCTGCGCCTGCGGCGCCACGTCCGCCCAGACGCCGATCGCGTCGAACAGCTTGCGGCAGGCCGCGACGATGGCGCTGGCGCGTGGATCGCGGCTTGGCCGGTTGGCGAGCGCCGGATCGGCCACGATGACGGGCACCTCGGGGCCGAGCCCCTGCCGGAGCGCCAGCGCAAGCGCCAGGCCGGCAAAGGCGCCGCCACAAATGACAATGCTTCGCTGTGTCGTCATGGCACCCTGCTCACTGTTACTCTTGCGGGGCGATTATAGCTGGGCGAAACAGGGGCGTGAACCAAGGGCTGCCACCCCAGGCCGTCATTTCCGGATGCCTGATCCCGCCCGAACGGGGCCGGAGCGGACGGCCGAGCCAGCGAAAGCAACACGCCATGTCCAAGGGACTGATCGACCTGATCTCGATCCTCGATCTCGAGCCGATCGAGGTGAACCTGTTCCGCGGCAACAGCCCGAAGACTAGCTGGCAGCGCGTGTTCGGCGGCCAGGTGATCGGCCAGGCGATGATGGCGGCGTGCCGCACCGTCGAGGGCCGGCTGCCGCATTCGCTGCACTGCTATTTCATCCTGCCGGGCGACCCGCAGGTGCCGATCATCTACCAGGTGGAGCGCCTCCGCGACGGCAAGAGCTACGCGACGCGCCGCGTCACCGCGATCCAGCACGGCAACGCGATCTTCTCCATCATGGTCTCGTTCCACAGCGACGAGGAGAGCGCGTTCAACCATCAGGACAGGATGCCGGACGTGCCGCCGCCGGAGAAGCTGACGGCCGAGGAGATCTCCAAGCAGCCGATGTTCCAGGAGGTCTTCCAGCGGATGCCGGACTTCATCCGCCGCTATTACGAATCCGATCGTCCGATCGAATTGCGCCCGGTCGAGCTCAGCCGCTATTTCGGCCAGAAGATCGACGACGGGCGCATCCATGTCTGGATCAGGACGGCCGCGAAGCTGCCCGATGATCCGGCGCTGCACATGTGCGCGCTGGCCTATGCGTCGGACTTCTCGCTGCTTGACGCCGTGATGGCGCGCTATGGCCGCACCTTGTTCGACAAGCGCATGATGCCGGCCTCGCTGGATCACGCGATGTGGTTTCACCGCCCGTTCCGCGCCGACGAATGGTTGCTCTATGCGCAGGATTCGCCGAGCGCGCAGGGCGGCCGCGGGCTCACCCGCGGCTCGATCTTCAAGCCCGACGGCACGCTGGTCGCCTCCGTCGCGCAGGAGGGATCGATCCGCGAGCGCCGGGCCTAGCCGCATCACATCGGCTGCGCGGTGCGCGGCACGACCGCGAATTGCGACACGTACCAGGCGCTGTACCAGCGCAGCAGCCACGGGATCGGAATGATCACCGAGCTGCCGAGCACGAACGCGAAGGTGCGCCACAGCACCTGCAGGCCCGAGCCGGTGAACACGACCTCGCGCCGCGTCCCCTGGATGTTGCGGCACACCCAGCGCATCCAGGCGGTCAGCACCCAGGCCCAGCCGATGACGGTGATGCCCGACACGATCATCAGCAGGTACCAGCCGGCATAGACGACGGGGCTGCCTTCGAAATGGATCGGCAACCGCACGCCATTCGAGGCGAGGTTGCTCAGCAGCCAGCGCAGCACCATCCAGCCCAGGAACGCCGGGGCAACCAGCGAGATGAGGTTGAGGATCGGCCGGTCGCTGAGGCCGACATAGGCCAGCACGCCCATCGCGATGAAGACGTACCAGATGTCGAGCGGCTGGCCGGTGAAGGTGAGGTTCGGCCGGCCGGGCACCCTCATCCGCTCGATCACGTAGCGGTAGAGATAGACAGCGGTCCAGGGCGTGATGACGATCAGGAACTGGCCGACGACATACAGCAGCGTCCAGCCGAGATAGGACCAGATGTCGAGCTTGACCGAGAGCGCGCCGCCCGACGCGGCGGTGCCGGCGTCGAACGCGGGCGGCGTGGCCGGCGACATGCTCGGCACGCCCGACATCAGGCCGGGAATGCGCCCGGCCTTCTCCCAGCCGGCCATGCCGTCGCTCCACAGCAGCGTCTCGGCGGTCACGACGCCCCGGGCGATCAGGTCGCGCAGTTCGTCTTCCGAAATGGGACCCTGTTGCTGGCCTTGCGCCGCGTAATACCAGGAACGATTCGACATGGGATGTCCTTGAATAGAGGATGGCAGGAACACGTCTTCAGTCTGTCGGGCGATGTCGCGTTCCGTTCAGTGATATCCGTCACTCCTTGACGTTTTCGCTTAACGCTGCGCTGATTTTGTGCCATTTGCCTAGGAACAGGCCAAAACGGCCGTCCCAAGCCTGCCTCCGAAACAGGCTTCGCTCCGAGGAAACCAAGGCCCGCCCATGAAGCTCGTCGTCGCGATCATCAAACCCTTCAAGCTCGACGAGGTGCGCCAGGCCCTCACCGCGATCGGCGTCCACGGCATGACCGTGACCGAGGTCAAGGGCTACGGCCGCCAGAAGGGCCACACGGAGATCTACCGGGGCGCCGAATATATCGTGAACTTCCTGCCCAAGCTGCGCATCGAGATCGCGGTCAACTCCGAGATGGCCGACAAGGCGGTCGAGGTGATCACCACGCATGCGCGCACCGGCCAGATCGGCGACGGCAAGATCTTCGTGACGCCGATCGATCATGCCCGCCGCATCCGCACCGGCGAGACCGACACCGACGCTCTGTAAACCGTTCAAGCAGCCGCGACGGCTGCACGCCCGCCGCAACGGCGCGGCGGAGCGAACATTCTCAACCTGATCCGACATGCCGGGGGGACTGTCATGGGGACCTGCGCGTCTCGTTGCCTGCGCGCGCCTGCTGCTTTGGCTGCGGCGGCCGCGATCATCTTCGTTACACCCGCACGGGCGGCAGCGCCGTCCACGATCGATCCGGCCGACACCGCCTGGATGATCGTCGCCACCGCGCTGGTGCTGATGATGACGATCCCAGGGCTGGCGCTGTTCTACTCGGGCATGGTGCGCAAGAAGAACGTGCTGGCGACCATGGCGCAGAGCCTCGCGGCGGTGATGCTGATCTCGATCCTGTGGGTCGCGTTCGGCTATTCGCTGGCGTTCGTCGGCGACGGCACCTGGATCGGCTCGCTCGACCGCGCGTTCCTCGCCGGCATGGGCATGGACAGCGTCCATCCTGGCGCCAAGACCATCCCCGAGTCGCTGTTCATGCTGTACCAGATGACGTTTGCGATCATCACGGTGGCGCTGGTGGCGGGCTCGGTCGCCGACCGCATGCGGTTCTCGGCCTATCTGCTGTTCGGCATCGCCTGGTTCATCTTCGTCTATGTCCCGCTGGCGCATTGGATCTGGGGCGGCGGCTTCCTTGCGCAGGCCGGCGTGGTCGATTTCGCCGGCGGCCTCGTCGTGCATCTCTCCGCCGGCACCGCCGGGCTGGTCGCCGCGCTGGTGATGGGACGGCGCCAGGGCTATGGCAGCGAGAACCTCTCGCCGTTCGACCTGTCGCTCGCGGTGGTCGGCACCGGCCTGCTCTGGGTCGGCTGGTTCGGCTTCAATGGCGGCTCTGCGCTCGGGGCCAATGCGCATGCGGTGATGGCGATCCTGACCACGCATCTCGCCGCCTGCGCCGGCGCCGTCACCTGGGGCGCGCTGGAATGGTCGACCCGGCGCAAGCCCTCGGTGCTCGGCATGATCTCCGGCGCGGTCGCCGGCCTCGGCACCATCACGCCCGCGTCCGGCTTCGTCGCGCCGTGGCACGGCCTGGTGATCGGCGCGCTCGCCGGTATCATCTGCTACTGGGCCTGCACCTCGCTGAAGCACCGCTTCAACTATGACGATTCGCTCGACGTGTTCGGCGTCCACGGCATCGGCGGCCTGACCGGGACCCTGCTGGCCGGCGTGTTCGCGACGGCCGCGATCGGCGGCACCACCGGGCTGATCGAGGGCAACCCAAAGCAGCTTGCGGCCCAGCTCTACGGCGTCGCCGTCACACTGGTGTGGTCGGGCGGCGTGACCTGGGGTCTCCTGAAGCTGGTCAGCGCCTTCGTACCGCTGCGGGTGTCGCGCGAGCACGAGCTGGAAGGGCTCGACATCTCCCAGCATGGCGAGGCGCTGCAATAGCTGCAGCAAACGGCGCCAATTGACCTGTTCGGCGTCGCGGGATTCTGCCCGCGCCGTGGGCAGCATTGTGTCTTGAGCCTGACATGCGCAACTTTTGCGCATGCCTGCCCATTCCTTGAGCGCGACGGAATGGCGCAGCCCCTGATGCCCCCCCTGAGGGCTGAAAAGGTCAGGATTCACCGCTCGTTAGCCCTGACCAGCCGTCTGGCACGGCATTTGATTCTATCGCCCCCGGCTGTGCCCGCGTCGTGAAGATTTTCTCCGCGTGGTGAACCTCAGTCGACAGGAAGCGCTCGGTAATGTCCGTACCGGGCCCAAGCGGGGATTGGACCCATGAAAATTGTTATGGCGATCATTAAGCCATTCAAGCTCGAAGAAGTCCGGGACGCCCTGACCGCCATCGGCGTTCATGGTCTCACGGTGACGGAAGTGAAGGGGTACGGCCGTCAGAAAGGTCATACGGAAATCTACCGCGGCGCTGAATATGCGGTGAGCTTCCTGCCCAAGATCAAGATCGAGGTCGCGATCCCCTCCGACCAGGTCGACAAGACCATCGATGCCATCTCTTCGGCCGCCAAGACCGGCCAGATCGGCGACGGCAAGATCTTCGTCATCAGCCTCGACCACGCCGTGCGCATCCGCACCGGCGAAGCGGACGCTGCGGCCCTTTGATTTCGCGCTCAAACCAGAACACTTACGGAGTAGAATAAAATGACGTTCAAACGTCCAACCAGCGCGGGATGGATCACGCTCGCCATCGCCGGGCTCTGCGTCGCAGGCCTCGCCGACGTGGCGTTCGCCGAGGACGCGCCGGCCGCCGCTGCCGCAGCCGCCCCCGTTCCGAACAAGGGCGACGTCGCCTGGATGCTCGTGTCCAGCGCCCTCGTGCTGATGATGTCCATCCCCGGCCTCGCGCTGTTCTATGGCGGTCTTGTCCGCACCAAGAACATGGCCTCGGTCCTCACCCAGGTGTTCGCGATCGTCGCCATGGTCGGCGTGATCTGGACGCTCTACGGCTACTCGATGGCCTTCACCGACGGCGGCAGCATGACCTCGTGGGTCGGCGGCTTCTCCAAGGCCTTCCTGCACGGCGTCGACGCCAACTCGACCGTTCCGACCTTCTCGAACGGCGTGGTGATCCCGGAGCTGGCCTACTTCGTGTTCCAGATGACCTTCGCGATGATCACCCCGGCCCTGATCGTCGGCGCCTTCGCCGAACGCATCAAGTTCTCGGCGGTGATGCTGTTCATCCTGCTCTGGGTGACCTTCATCTACTTCCCGATCGCGCACTGGGTCTGGTACATCGCGGCTCCCGATGACGTGGCCGCCGCTGCCAAGGCTCTCGCCGCCGCCGGCGACGCCGCTGCCAAGACCGCCGCCCAGGCCAAGCTCGACGAAGTCACCGGCGCGGTCGGCTGGCTCGCCGGCGCTGGCGCTCTCGACTTCGCGGGCGGCACCGTCGTTCACATCAATGCCGGCATCGCCGGTCTGGTGGGCGCGGTTCTGATCGGCAAGCGCACCGGCTACGGCAAGGAGCTGATGGCTCCGCACTCGCTGACCATGACCATGATCGGCGCCGCGCTGCTGTGGGTCGGCTGGTTCGGCTTCAATGCCGGCTCCAACCTGGAGTCGAACGGCGTCACCGCGCTGGCCTTCGTCAACACCATGGTTGCCACCGCTGGTGCGGCGCTGTCCTGGCTGCTGTGCGAATGGGCCGTCAAGGGCAAGCCCTCGCTGCTCGGCATCTGCTCGGGTGCGGTCGCCGGCCTCGTCGCCGTCACGCCGGCCTCCGGCTTCGCCGGCCCGATCGGCGCGCTGGTGCTCGGCCTGATCGTCTCCCCGATCTGCCTGTTCTTCGTCTCCACCGTGAAGAACGCGCTGGGTTATGACGACGCCCTCGACGTGTTCGGCGTGCACTGCATCGGCGGCATCGTCGGCGCTCTCGCCACCGGCATCCTGGTCAACCCGGCACTGGGCGGCGTCGGCATCACCGACTACACCAACATCACCGGCAACAACGCCGGCACCTACGACTTCGCCACGCAGATGCTGGCGCAGATCAAGGCTGTCGTCGCCACGCTGGTGTGGTCGGGTGTCGGCTCGGCGATCCTCTACAAGGTCGTCGACGTGATCATCGGCCTGCGCCCGACCGTCGAGCAGGAGCGCGAGGGTCTGGACATCACCGACCACGGCGAGCGCGCCTACAACTACTGAGTTCTCCCGGGACTTGGTCGTAAGCGACCAGGTCCGCAACTTCGGTTCGGGCAAATACCCGGCAATGCCCTGACCGTTGAGGGGCTCCAGCGCAAGCTGGGGCCCCTTTCTTTTTTGGCCTTTCGACTGGGCTTGTCTTTTGTCCGAGATGGGCAGCCGCAGCGCTGCGGACAGGTCGTAGAGGCCGATCGCGTGCCACACCGCCGGTGTCGTCCCCGCGAACGCGGACCCATACCGCGTGATCTTTGTAAGGGGCAGGCGGCAGGTACCACAGGTCTGGCCGAACACACCCGGCCCTCCCTGCGCAACGATTTTAACGGCTGCTTCGCGTTCTCCCTGGTGCGCCGGGCTGTCTGGCCACCATCACGAGCGCGACACGCCAGGGCATCGCCACCCGCTTGATATCAGCGTCGGGATATCAGGACCGCGCGACTTGACCGTGCGTGCATCGATCGTTCGTCCGCGCAACTAAGTCACGCTGCGTTGACACACGCCCATCGCATCCCACTGCCAACGATCCGTGACGGTCGCGAAACGACCCTCATGCGGCAGCAGGGACGCGCGGAAATGTTATTTGCCCGACGTTGCAAGGGGAAATGCTGCGGCAAACTAAAACGACGGGCAGTTTGCCCATGGCAGGCTTGCGGTCACGTCCATCCCGCTCGGCTTTACGGTGAGCCCGGCCATCCCCGTCCTTGTTTGCTCAAAAGGAAGACGTGGATGCCCGGGACAAGCCCACGGCTGTCCGGTTCAGACAGACTGGACATGGTGCATGGCGTGGATTCTTCTGCGGTCTTGAGCATCGCCAAATGTTCGAGACACACCAGGAAGGTCCCGCCATGCCGCATCAGAATACAGTATTCCGAGACATTCTGAAGTTGGTCCCCTGGCATCGCTTCGAGGCGCTTGTGGACGAGCATGGCACGGACGCGCGGATTCGACGGCTTTCCACCAAAGACCAATTTGTGGCGCTGCTGTACGGTCAGCTTTCGGGGGCTTCCAGTCTGCGTGAGATTGTCACCGGGCTGTCGAGCCACACCGCGCGGCTTTATCACCTGGGTGGGGGCCCTGTCCGCCGCTCGACTTTCGCGGACGCCAATATGAATCGGCCTGCGGAGATGTTTGCCGCCCTGTTGGCCATCATGATGAAGCAGGCCCATCGCCGGTTACGCCGCAAGCTTGCCGAGACGACGTATTTGATTGATTCGACCAGCGTACGGCTGACAGAAGCCAGCGCTGGCTGGGCACGGTTCTCTACCGGTGTCTGCGGTGCCAAGGTGCATGTGATCTATGATGCCGACGCCGACCGGCCGATTTATGCGGCAATCAGCGGAGCCAACGTCAACGACAATACTGCAGCGCATCAGATGCCCATCGAGCCGGGAGCAACCTACGTCTTCGATCTCGGCTATTATGAATATGCTTGGTGGGCTCAACTGGACGCCGCCGGTTGTCGAATCGTGACCCGGTTCAAATCCAATACGCCGCTGCGGGTCGTGGAGGAGT
The DNA here is from genome assembly GCF_051168015.1 of Bradyrhizobium sp. HKCCYLRH3061. Lineage (NCBI taxonomy): Bacteria > Pseudomonadati > Pseudomonadota > Alphaproteobacteria > Hyphomicrobiales > Nitrobacteraceae > Bradyrhizobium > Bradyrhizobium sp. HKCCYLRH3061. The sequence goes on along the minus strand of NZ_JBNPUE010000009.1, from coordinate 110,598 downwards.
TGCCTGTCATCGCGGATGGCAACATCCTCTCCGACCGCATCGGCTTCCTTCCACAACGCCAAGCCTACAGCCGCCGCAATCCAATGCAGACTGCGGTGCGCGAAGTGCGCGTCACCTTGGAAACGGGAAAGATCCTGCGCATCCTGTCGAACGACCTCGATGCCAGCGCTCAAGAGATCGCCGACCTCTATCGTCGCCGCTGGGCCATCGAGTTGTTCTTTCGTTGGGTCAAGCAGACCCTCAAGATCACCAGGTTCCTCGGGACTTCTGAGAACGCCGTTCGTATCCAGATCGCCGTTGCCCTGATCGCCTTCCTCTTGCTTCGCCTCGCGCAAGACCTTCAGAAGGCAATCCAAAGCCCCTTGGTCTTTGCCAGATTGGTCCGCACCAACCTCATGCATCGCCGCCCCATCGATCAATTGCTCACGGGGCCACCCCAACTTGCCAAAAACCCACAACAGTTGAGCCTCGCAATATGCGGAAGCTGAACCGGACAGCCGTGGGCTTGTCCCGGCCATCCATCTCTCAGCAGGGCGGCTTTGCCGAGAGGATGGATGCCCGGGTCAAGCCCACGGCTGTCCGGTTCAGACAGACTGGACATGGTGCATGGCGTGGATTCTTCTGCAGTCTTGAGCATCGCCAAATGTTCGAGACACACCAGGAAGGTCCCGCCATGCCGCATCAGAATACAGTATTCCGAGACATTCTGAAGTTGGTCCCCTGGCATCGCTTCGAGGCGCTTGTGGACGAGCATGGCACGGACGCGCGGATTCGACGGCTTTCCACCAAAGACCAATTTGTGGCGCTGCTGTACGGTCAGCTTTCGGGGGCTTCCAGTCTGCGTGAGATTGTCACCGGGCTGTCGAGCCACACCGCGCGGCTTTATCACCTGGGTGGGGGCCCTGTCCGCCGCTCGACTTTCGCGGACGCCAATATGAATCGGCCTGCGGAGATGTTTGCCGCCCTGTTGGCCATCATGATGAAGCAGGCCCATCGCCGGTTACGCCGCAAGCTTGCCGAGACGACGTATTTGATTGATTCGACCAGCGTACGGCTGACAGAAGCCAGCGCTGGCTGGGCACGGTTCTCTACCGGTGTCTGCGGTGCCAAGGTGCATGTGATCTATGATGCCGACGCCGACCGGCCGATTTATGCGGCAATCAGCGGAGCCAACGTCAACGACAATACTGCAGCGCATCAGATGCCCATCGAGCCGGGAGCAACCTACGTCTTCGATCTCGGCTATTATGAATATGCTTGGTGGGCTCAACTGGACGCCGCCGGTTGTCGAATCGTGACCCGGTTCAAATCCAATACGCCGCTGCGGGTCGTGGAGGAGTTGCCTGTCATCGCGGATGGCAACATCCTCTCCGACCGCATCGGCTTCCTTCCACAACGCCAAGCCTACAGCCGCCGCAATCCAATGCAGACTGCGGTGCGCGAAGTGCGCGTCACCTTGGAAACGGGAAAGATCCTGCGCATCCTGTCGAACGACCTCGATGCCAGCGCTCAAGAGATCGCCGACCTCTATCGTCGCCGCTGGGCCATCGAGTTGTTCTTTCGTTGGGTCAAGCAGACCCTCAAGATCACCAGGTTCCTCGGGACTTCTGAGAACGCCGTTCGTATCCAGATCGCCGTTGCCCTGATCGCCTTCCTCTTGCTTCGCCTCGCGCAAGACCTTCAGAAGGCAATCCAAAGCCCCTTGGTCTTTGCCAGATTGGTCCGCACCAACCTCATGCATCGCCGCCCCATCGATCAATTGCTCACGGGGCCACCCCAACTTGCCAAAAACCCACAACAGTTGAGCCTCGCAATATGCGGAAGCTGAACCGGACAGCCGTGGGACAAGCCCGGGCATGACGGAGTAGTTAGTTCGCGATCACCGCGCCCTGATGACGGGCGTGACGCCGAATAGCACGTCCGCCGTTGCTCTGGCCGATGGGCGCTGCGAGCAATGCAAGCCGATGGACGGCTCATGCACCTTCGAACTTGAACGACACGTTGAGCTTGGCCCGATAGGCTTCCACTTTCCCCTTCGCGTCGAGCTGCATGTCCAGCTTGACGACTTCCGCGACGCGGAGGTCTCGGAGTGTTTTCGCCGCCTGTTCGACCGCATTCGCGGCCGCCTTTTCCCAGGATTCACCGCTGGTACCGATCAGCTCGATGACTTTGTAGACGCTGTCAGACATGTCGTTCTCCTGTTCGGTATGAAGCAGGAAGCAGGAGCTTCCTGCCACAACCGAGCGTAGCATCACGACATCAACACGGGAAGCGCTCGGCAGAGTATTGATCCCGATGTTCACCCAGCCTTTCAGGGCAGGATTTCCTATTCTCAGATGCGATCGCGGCCCTCTACGCCGGGAACTTCTCGACTGACGACCTCAGGGCCATGGGCAGGCGCTCGGCGAAGAGATCGCAACCAGATGGTCGACGAGCCGCGCAAGAAAGGTCTGGATCTCTGAGCTGCGCCAGAGCCGGGCGCTGCTGAGCCGGCATCTTACGCCGTTCGATCGGTTATACTCCGCCCAACTTGCAGATGTGCTTCCATTCCTCCGGCGTCACCGGCTGCACCGACAGGCGCGACTGCTTGACCAGGGCCATCTCACTGAGCGTCTTGTCGGTCTTGATCGCGGCGAGCGTCACCGGGGTCTTGAACGCCTTGTGCGCCTTGATGTCGACGCAGACGAATTTGCCGGTCTTGTCGGTCGGGTCGGGATAGGCTTCCTTGATGATCTCGGCGATGCCGACGATCTCCTTCCCCTCGTTGGAATGATAGTAGAAGGCGAGGTCGCCCTTCTTCATCGCCACCAGGTTCTGCCGCGCCGTGTAGTTGCGCACGCCGGTCCAGGCCTCCCCCTTCGCGCCCTTCTCCACCTGCTGGTCCCACGACCATACCGAGGGTTCGGATTTCACCAGCCAGTAGTTCATGATGCAGTTCTCTTTCCATTCATCGTGGCCGGGCAAAAGTGCGAAGCACGTCTGTCAAAGGCCCCGGCCATCCACGTCTCACCGCCAGCTCTATTATCTTAGACGTGGATGCCCGCGACAAGCGCGGGCATGACGGCGGAGGTGGCTGCGCGACCGGTAGCGCCGCGCCTACACCGCTCACTCCTCCGCCTTGAACGGGCGCAGCATCAGCGCCTCGATCGCAGCGTCGATCGTGACGCTGCCGGCGAGAATGGCGGCCACGGCCAGCGCGACCGGCATCTCGACGCCGCGCGAGGTGGCGAGCTCGACCAGCACGGGCGCGGTGTATTGTCCCTCGGCGAGCTTGCCCGCCGGCAGCGGCTCGCCGCGGCCGAGCGCGAGGCCGGCGGCGAAGTTGCGCGACTGCGGGCCGGCGCAGGTGAGGATGAGGTCGCCGAGGCCGGACAGGCCGGTCAAGGTCTCGCTGCGCGCGCCATAGGCGCGGCCGAGCCGGACCAGCTCGGCGAAACCGCGCGTGGTCAGCGCCGCCAGGGCCGAGGCGCCGAGCTGCCGTCCGGCGACGATGCCGGCGGCGATCGCCAGCACGTTCTTGGCGGCGCCGCCGATCTCGACGCCGCGCACGTCGGTCGCGTGATAGGGCCGGAAGGTCGGCGAGCCCAGTGCCTGCACCAGCGCCGCCGCAAGCGGCTCGTCGCGGGCGGCGAGCGTCACCGCCGTGGGCAGGCCGCGCGCGACATCGTCGGCGAAGCTCGGGCCGGACAGGATGGCGGGGATCGCATTCGGCGCCGCCTCGGCGATGACCTCGGTCATGAATTTGTGGGTGCCGTGCTCGATGCCCTTGGCGCAGGCGATGAGCGGTGTGCCAGGCCGAAGCAGCGGCGCGAGGTGCATGACCGCGCCGCGCAGGTGCTGCGCGGGAACGACGATGAGAACGGCGTCGGCGCGGGCGGCCCGGGCGAGATCGGCGGTGACGGAGATGCTGTCGGCGAGCGGAATGCCGGGCAGGCGCGGATTCTCGCGCGCGCTGGCGATGCGCGCGGCGTGGTCGGCATCGCGGGCGTACAGCGTGACGTCACGGCCGGCGCGTGCCGCGACGGCGGCGAGCGCGGTGCCCCACGCCCCGGCGCCGATGATGCTGATGGTTTGGAAACTGATCATGCGCGGCAACCGTCGCTGCGCTCCCTCTCCCCTTGTGGGGGAGGGCTGGGGAGGGGGGTGCCACGGGCGAGAGCGTTCGTGGGGCTACGCCCACCCCCGACCCCTCCCCGCCTAGCGAAGCTACGCTTCGCGCGGGGCGAGGAGGGCGCACCGAGTTCGCCGCGCCAGCGTGCGCGATGGCATACAAGACAACGCGCCGATGAACGGCGCGTACTCGGCGCAGCCAGCAACTCTGCCACGGTCAAAACCCCGCGCGCGTATTCGCGAACTTGCCCGGCACGCTGGCATTGGCATCCAGCCGCCAGCGGGCGCGCGGGGCGGCGTCCATGCCGTCGACCATGCCGAGCGCGAGCCGCTCCAGTCCGGCCCAGGCAATCATCGCACCGTTGTCGGTACACAGCGCCGGCGGCGGCATGATCAGGCGGGTGCCGCCGGCTTGCGCGACATCGTCGAGCGCGCCGCGGATCGCCTGGTTGGCGGCGACGCCGCCGGCGGCGACCAGCGCGGTTGGCGCACCGAAGCGCTGCTTGAACAGATCGAGGCCGACGCGCAGACGGTCGGCGGTCGACTCCAGCACCGCCGCCTGGAAGCTGGCGCAGAGGTCGGCGACATCCTGGTCGGTGATGCTCTCCAGTCGGCCGATCTCGTTGCGCACCGCGGTCTTCAATCCCGACAGCGAGAAATTCGCATCGCTGCGGCCTAGCATCGGACGCGGAAACGCAAAGCGCTGACCGTCGCCGTTGCGCGCAGCCTGCTCGACTTCAGGTCCGCCCGGATAGGGCAGGCCCAGCATCTTCGCGACCTTGTCAAACGCCTCACCCATGGCGTCGTCGACGGTGGTGCCGAGCCGGATGTAGTCGCCGACGCCGGCGACCGCGACGATCTGGGTATGGCCGCCGGAGGCCAGGAACAGGCAATAGGGGAAGTCGATTGCATCGGTGAGGCGCGGCGTCAGCGCATGCGCCTCGAGATGGTTGACCGCGATCAGCGGGGTATTGTGGACGAGAGCAATCGCCTTGGCAGTGGTGAGGCCGACGATGACGCCGCCGATCAGGCCTGGGCCGGCCGCCGCGGCGACGCCACCGAGCGCGGCATAGTCGATGCCGGCTTCGCGCATCGCTGCGTCGATGAGATGGTCGAGCATGTCGACATGGGCGCGCGCCGCGATCTCGGGAACCACGCCGCCATAGATGGCGTGCTCGTCGGTCTGCGAGCGCACGACGTTGGACAGGATCTGCCCCTTGCCGTCCGAATCACGCGCCACCACGGCGGCGGCGGTCTCGTCGCAGGTGGTTTCGATGCCCAGCACGAGCGTTTGCGATTCGTTACCCAATCTCAACCCTTTTGGTCATTATGAGTGCGCAGAACCGCCTAACACCACGAGGTCGCCAGGTGCAATCACCCGTCCGTTGCAGCCCGGCCGATCCGTATTCGACGGGAGCATAGCACATGGCCGTGCTGGTGACCCGTCCCGCCCCCGACAATGAACGCACCGCCGCGGCTTTGCGCGCGCGCGGCTTCGACGTGCTGCTGGCGCCGATGCTGCGCTTCGAGCCGGTCGCGCTGCCGCCTGACGCCGGCCGCGACGCCGCCGGACTGATCGTGACGTCATCGAACGCGCTGCGCGCGGCCGCGCCGCAGCTCGGAGCGTCCGCCTTGCTGCGCCTGCCGCTGTTCGCGGTCGGCGACCAGACCGCGGCGGCCGCACGCGACGCCGGCTTCACGCAGGTGATCTCGGCCGCGGGCGATGCGACGGCGTTGCGCGACCTGATCGCCAATGGCGGCGTCGTCGACGCCGGGGCCACCCTGCTCTATCTTGCGGGCGCCGATATCTCGCGCGATCTCGCCTCCGAGCTCGCCGCACGCGGCTACGACGTGGTCACGCAGACCGTCTATCGGATGGCACAGGTGACCAGCCTGCCACGCGAGGTCTGCGACGCGTTCGCGGCAAACGCGATTCGTGCGGTGCTGCATTATTCGCGGCGGAGCGCGGCGGCGTTCGTGGCGGCGATCCGGGCCGACGGCGTCGAAATCTCGGCGCTGGCGGTGCCGCATGCCTGCCTGTCGGCCAATGTCGCCGAGGTTCTTCGAGAGGCTGGCGCGACCCAGGTCACAATCGCGGCGCATCCGGATGAAAACGACATGCTGGAGGGCCTGACCCGTGCGCTACGGTCGTGAATGGCGTAAGAGGGCCTGCTCAATCTTGCCTCAGCCAGGGAACTTCCACCATGGTCGATGAACCCGACACCGCTGCACCGGCCTCCGACACCGGGCGGCCGAAACGGCCACCGCCGACCATCGACCTGGAGCCGACCTCGCGCGAGGAGCGCCCGTCGGCCAGCGAGAGCGCGGCCGAGCGGCCGAGCGCCTCGCCATGGTCCGCGCCGGCCGAAGCCTTGGCCGAGGGGTCGTCGGGCGCGGCGAGCCAGTCGCATCCGCATGGCGCCGGTGACACCGAACCGGAATCTGCTGCCAGCGAGACGCCCGAGGAGACCGTCGCCGCGGCCGAGCCGCCGCGCGCCGAGCTTCCTCCGCTCCCGCCGCCCCGCCCGGTCTCGCCCTGGATCATCGCGCCATTCTCCGGCGCGGCCGCGGCCGCGCTGGTGATCGGCGTCGGCTGGATGCTGGGCTGGCCGCAGGTCGTACCGCCGTCGGCCGTCTCACCGCAGGCGTCCGCCGTCGACGCGCTCGCCACCCGCGTCGCCGGGCTGGAGCAGCGCATCGGCAAGCCGGATGGCGCCGTGACCGGGCGGCTCGATGCCGCCGACAAGGCGATTGCAGCGCTGCGCAACGATATCGCCGGCCTGCGCGCGCAGGCTGACAAGACGGTGGCCGCGCTCAACGATGTCAGGGCGCAGCCGCGCGACGGCGCCGCGCCGGCGCCCGCACCCGAGCCGGTCGATCTCTCCGGCCTGACCGCCCGCATCGATGCGCTAGAGCAGGCGAGCAAGAGCCAGAGCGCGGCGCTGGCGCAGGAGAGCCGCAAGATCACCGAGGCCGCGGCTGCCAAGCCCACCGACGACGCGCCGCTGCGCCGTGTGGTCGCCGCGACCCTGCTCGACGTCGCCGTGCGTCACGGCGATCCCTACGGGCCGGCGCTGTCGACGGCGAAGTCGCTGGCGCCCGATCCGGCCGCGCTGAAGCCGCTGGAGGTCTTCGCCACCAGCGGCGTGCCGAGCCCCGCGGCGCTCAGCCGCGAGCTGCTCACCATCGTGCCGAAGCTCTCGCCGCCGGCACCGGAGAGCACCACGGGAACCTCGATCCTCAGCAAGCTCTCGGCCGGCGCCTCGAGCCTGGTCAAGGTCGAGCGCACCGACGGCGCCGGCACCGATCGCGGCGCGGTGGTGGCACGGATCACCGCGGCGGCGCTGCGCAACGACTTCGCCGAGGCGCGCCGCGAGCTGAAGGGTCTCTCGCCGGAGGATCGCGCTCCCGCCAATGACTGGCTCGCACGTGCCGACGCCCGCGACGCCGCGCTGTCGACCGCCCGCAAATTCGCCGACGACGCGATGACCGCGCTCGCCAAACCCGCGCAATAGGACGCCCAAGGACGCACATGTTCCGGATCGTCATTTTCCTCATCCTGGTCGGGCTCGCCGCGGCGGGCTCGGCCTGGGTCGCCGAGCAGACCGGCGACGTCGTCTTGAACTGGGGTCCGTGGCGGATCGCCATGACCTTGCCGGTGTTCGTGCTCGCGCTCGGCCTGACCATCGCCGCCTGCGTGCTGGTCTGGAACCTGATCAGCGCGCTGCTGCGGGCGCCCGGCCGCATCCGCAAGGCGCATCGCGCCCGCCGGCATCAGCGCGGCCGGCACGCCATCACCCACGGCCTGCTCGCGATCGGCCATGGCGATTCGACCGCGGCGCGCCAGCACGCCGACACCGCCAGGCGGCTGGCCGGCGACGATCCGCTGACGCTTCTCCTGCACGCCCAGGCGGCTCAGCTCGAAGGCGACCGCGACGGCGCCCGGCGCGCCTTCCGCGCCATGGCCGAGCGTCACGACACCAGGCTGCTCGGCCTGCGCGGCCTGTTCATCGAGGCGCAGCGCGCCGACGACGCCTACGCCGCGGTCATGATCGCCGACGAGGCGCTCAAGCTGGCGCCCAACGCCACCTGGGCCTCGCATGCCGTGCTCGGCTTCCGTTGCGCCGAGGCCGACTGGGACGGTGCGCTGGCGATCCTCGACAGCAACTACACCGCCGGGATGATCGACAAGCCGACCTACCGCCGCCAGCGCGGCGTGCTGCTGACGGCGCGCGCGCTGGCGCTGGAGACTGCGGATCGCGACCTGTCGCGCACGAGCGCGATGGAGGCGGTGAAGCTGGCGCCGAGCCTGGTGCCGGCCGCGGTGCTGGCGGCGAAGTTCGAGAGCGAGGCGCATCAGGTGCGGCGCGCGATGAAGATCATCGAGGCGGCCTGGGCCGCCGGCCCGCATCCGGAGCTCGCCGACGCCTACGCCCATGTGCGGCTCGGCGATTCCGCAACCCAGCGGCTGGCGCGGGTGGAGAACCTCGCCGCGCGCACGCCCGGCCATGTCGAGGGCGCGCTGGCGGTGGCGCGCGCGGCGATCGACGCCGCCGAGTTCGGCCGCGCCCGCGCGGCGCTGGCGCCGTTCACCGACGATCCGACCCAGCGCGTGGCGATGCTGATGGCCGAGCTGGAGCGCACCGAGCATGGCGATGCCGGCAAGGCGCGGGAATGGGCGCTGCGCGCGGTGCGCGCCCGCCACGACCCGGCCTGGACCGCGGACGGCTATGTCAGCGACCGCTGGCAGCCGATCTCGCCGGTCACCGGCCGGCTCGACGCCTTCCAGTGGCAGACGCCGGTGGCGAGCCTGCCCTCGGAGCGCAGCAGCGTGATCGAGAGCACGGCCTTCGCCGAGGCCGTGCTGGCCCCACCGGTCCGTCCGGCCGTCGCCGAGGCCGCAGTCGCGCCACCGCGCGAGGCCGCAAGCGAACCTGTGGTGATCACGCCGGCCGTGCAGGACAACGAGCCGCCGCGGCCGGTGGTCGCCACCGAGCCCGAGCAGGCCGAACAACCGGTCGAGGAGGCCGTGGACAAGCCTGTCGACAAGCCGGTGGATATCCCTGTGGACACGGCTGAGGACGGCAAGCTGATCGAAGCCACGGCCGTGGCCGCCGAGCCGGCGCCGCCGTTGCAGGCCGCGGAGCCCGCCGAGACCGAAGCCGAGCCGGACACGGAGGCCGAGCCGGACGCGGTGGCCGCCAAGCCGGCCGAGACCGCGGCGACCGCGCCGACGCCGCTGTTCCGCACCCGCAACGATCTCGCCCGGCCGGCGGAGACGCCGATCCAGGCGATCGTCCCGATCATGCGGCCGCCGGACGATCCGGGCGTCGACGACGACGACCAGCCCCGCGACGAGTTCGCCGAGCAGATCGCGCCCAAGGCGCAGGCCGGCGGCTGGCGCGGGTTCTGGTCACGGTTCGGCGGCTGAGGGCCGTCCCGCTGTTCCCGGCCACACCGGTTCGATTCCGGGCCGCGGCGGCGCGCGTTGTCCTTGCCAACGGGCCGTCCGCCCGATATCAGGAGCGCGTTCGCGTCGTCAGGCCTCGTGCCGGGCGCTCGCCGCTATGGTTCGCCGCAATAGCTCAGCTGGTAGAGCACGTCATTCGTAATGACGGGGTCGGGGGTTCGAGTCCCTCTTGCGGCACCACGCTTCGCCCTACGGGCTACGCGTGGCGCAGCCGCCGTAGCCCGGAGGGCGAAGCGTGCCCGGCGTAGCCCGTTGGCGAAGCCGGGCGTTTGAGCCCCCCGGTGCTGCCGCTAAGCCCGCTTTCTGATCCCAATCCACTCTGTCAAACAGCCTGCCGCTCGTCGCAGCCTTGCTCGCGCCCATGCCACCGCAGCCTCGCGGCCGGTTCGGCCCGAGTTCTGCTGCAATCTGGCGTCCTCTTGAATGAGAGGGCGCGGGGAAGGCCGGGTGCTGGTCGCACCCGCGGTCCGCGTGCAGCAAAAAAGCACGCGGCAGAACCACAGGTACGGCCGAACATCCGGCCTTCCCCGCGCGATGGCTTTACGGCTTATACGCGATCTCCCCGGGGACCGGCTGTCTTGCCCCCGTCGCCCGCAGCGCTCGTCATGAACGCCGCGACCTTGACGCCAGCATCGGGGCGCCAGGACCACGCGACTTCGCCGTCCGCACCTCGTCAGTCGTCGCGCAAAAGCGCCTGACAAAGCCGCGGCCACCGCATCCCCGCCTCACGTGCCGTGACGATCGCGATACGCCCCTCTCGGCGAAGCAGGATGGCGGGATAAGATCACTGATTTGGGGGTAGCGTCAAGAGTTTTTCGGGTATTCGGAATCGATCGCTTGCGCTCTCTCCATACGGGCGGGCGAGAGATCGTTTACAGTAGGTCGCCATGTAATTCATGGCCTAGGCGACTTTCTTCACGAGCACGCCGAGCGGTCTCTACTTGACCTTCGCCAGTTAGAAGTACGCGGAAGAAAAGTGCAGCGTCACCGTAACTCCGCGGTCGGGGCTAGCATGGATGTTCGAAGGGAGAGCGCCCAAACGGCGGCCTAGCTGCACAGAGTTTTGATTCGGATGGGTGTCAATGGCTAACTGCACTCAATCCAGGAGAAATCCACCTGCCGGTTTAACGTGGTTAGCAGGACCATTTTGCGCTTGCGGCCAACGGAACGGTGAGGGACAAACCTAAATCCCCCCGAGAATCAGCTCTCAAGATTTCAAATGGAGAGCTGTGCCTATGTCTTCACATCCGCTTGAAACGCGCTCCACGCTTAAGAGCGCGGGGGCCTTGATCCTGCATAGACCTGTCAGTCATCGAACGCTGTTAATCGAAGACGGCGGGCAAATCTGTCCGTGCTTTCCGCTTGCGCGCCAAGAAAATCATTTGGCACAAGGGAATCGCCCCCGAGAAGCCAGCTCGAAGAATTATGGAGAGCTGCGCCATGAGTGACCCCGAGCTGAATGTTAAGTTCTGGCCACCCAGCGTCACGGCCAAAGGGGCGAAGGCCATCGAAGCCATCCGCCGTCCCCTCGCATTTGCAGTCTACGCTCGGCCCGTGGTGGCGTTAATTCTCGGGCTGGCCGTCGTGTTCGGCGGGCACGAGATGGTCCCATGGCGTTTGCTGAAGTTCTGGTAGGGCGCGTGATAGAGCAGCGACCGGGATGGTGTCGAAGCGGGCGGCCTTGCTGAAGCGAGTATTGGAGCGCTTCACTTGAAGGGGGCTGAGCCTTTCATTTTGCTATATCGATCGGACAATGTTTTAAAGATTGCCTGAAAGCGTTTGATGCTGTCCGGTGTCAAAACCTTGGCTGGTTCTGATCCCACCAACGACATGAATTCTCGGGCAGGGCGCGTTTTGAAGAACTCTAACCCTATTGCAGCAAATGCCTCCTCGTATCGCTTGACTATGCGAGGAATTTTGGCGTTTAGCGCGAGCTTCTTTCCCTTTAATTCCGTCTTGTATGTGTCTGCTACCAGCTTTTCATAAACCGCCGGTTCTATAAGGTCCTCAATATCAGCCTCGGAAGGTTTTGGATCGAACCCCTCCGTTACAAAGAGCACGGCTGTCTCTCTGAGCAATTTGTTTTTGACGATATCCTTCTGGGTCTCACGGCCGGAGCGATCATCGTCCAGAAGAACAAGAACGTTTAATTCTTCTGACGCCAGAAGAGCGGCCATATAGGAGACTTTCCCAGCACCGCCGGCAGGGGTGATGGTCAGTTCCTCGGGCAGCGCAGGGACGCCCGCCGCGGAGCAGTGGGCATTTACGGAAGATAGTATCCAAAAGTCGGTCACGCCCTCTACGATGAGGTTTGAGTGACCTACGAAAAGGGTTTGAGATAACTGGTAGCCCAGAGCCGCCTGAAGGGGGAACAGCGTTCTGGCGTCGCCTGTCGGAACGTTGGTGACCTTAGTTCCGGTCTTTTCGTCGATGTTGACCGTCCTCACAATCTCGATGGCGTCCGGTGGGACCATGAAGGGAGAGTGGGTGGTGTAGATGATCTGGTTTTTGTAGTCCTCACGGAAGTGCTTGAGGAGGTTTTCCTGGGATTTAGCGTGCAGGTATAACCCCGGCTCGTCGAGGAGAAGGATTGCTCCTTCGGCATTACCGCCCTGAGTATCGGCTGAAAACGTGATGTAGAAGGCGAAGAACCACCTAAACCCGCGGCTTCGCTCATCTAGATTCACTTCAACGGGATATTGGGCGTTCGGGTCTGAAATCAAAACTGTAACGTGAGGCCCGTCGATATCGATGCGGACCATGAGTTGCCGGTCTTTCCAGAGTCGGCGAATCTCACCTGTCACAAGTGAACTAGCGCGGTTAAGGAGTTGTCCTCTTAATTCGTGGTCGGTGCGTTTTTCGTACAACTCATTCGGTTTGAACCCCGCGACCTTGGCGAGTTTCTCGAAGTTGTTTTCACTTTCCTTTGTGGACGGGTTGTTTCCGCGGGCTTCGACGAAAGCCTGTAAGTCTTGATGTCCAGACAATTCGGGAAAATCCGCGATGTAGATGAATTGGGGCAGCCAATCCAAAACAAGCTTTCGCGCCTCCAGCAACTTCCCATCATAGCCAGTGATTTCCGCAGCGTGATCCTCGACCTCGGTCAGTAGTTCGTCCTGGGCGTCATCGAGCATTATACCAGCCGCCCCAAGGGTTTTTCTCACAGCGGTCGCTGCTGGGGCAACTGCCGCTGCCCAAGCTTTTGCTTCCGCTGTCGTGTTGGCGGTTTCGAGCGCTGTCCATGCGTTGATACAATGGGTCTTCGGCTCACCCTCAACAGCGAGCCATTTCGGCTCAAGAACCGGTTTCAGCCGTTTCAGGGCGCTCGCGGCTTTCTTGGAGACGAGGGCTGGCGGCTGCGTTTGAAAATCGGTCCAGAGTTGAGCACCGTATGGGCGGCCCACGGCAACCCTCTTTAGCGGGCCCAGAAGCGGGGTGATCTGCTCAGTTTCTTCCGGCGTGAGCTCCCACCACGTCCACACAACGGGAGTATTGTTCTTGCAGTCTTCTAACCTACGACTCCGCGGAAAGTCCTTTACGGGGTTCAGAGGCTGCATTTCCCCGGGCGGATTAAGCGACGCGAGCGCCAGCAGCAGGTTGGATTTACCGCTCTCGTTCCGACCTACCAAAGCTGTAAGATCACCAACGTTGATCCAGCCGCTGTCTTCGATTGATCGAAAATTCTGGACCCAAAAACTGCTTAGCTTCATGAAGTCCCCCAACAATTCGGCGCGAGGTTAGACGTTCACAACCCCCGGAGGAAGTTGGAAAGCGAGAAAACTGGTGATCTCTGAGGAAAAAGCTCAGACGGGTTATGGGGTTTGTTCTTGATGCTAGACTGCGCCATGGACCGGGCAATGCAGCTACTGCACTTGGCTGAGGCCGAACGGCGCATTGCCCTAGGTATGCGGATTATTGCCGACCAGGAGGAGCGCATCGCGCTTCGTCGAAGCTGCCACGACGTAACCTTGGCTCAGCAACTTCTTGATAAGTTCGAGCTAACCCAAAACCATCACCTGGCTCACCCGGCGAATATCCTCGCAGAGTTGGAAGCCTGTGAAAGCGAAAGCCCAAGTTACGGGGCTTGTCTTGGCGCTCTGAGGGGTGGGGGACGAGGCGTTGAACCTCTCTACTGTGCCGTGGGCGCTTTCAGGCGACCAGCCTTAAGCCGCCATCGTCTATCGGATCGCCTCGTAGACCAAGACCGAAGCAAATAGGATCGGCAATACAGCAAGCCACCAAAGAACGATGGCGACGACAAACGTCCATAGCGTCGACGCTATGGCGGCAATGAATCCCAACCGCTCAGGTCCCAGCGCCCGTGTGGACCTCCAATTGCCGAGCGGCGCGAAAACTGGTGCGATGAGGAGCTTACCCCAGCCCCCGAAAATGCCGGCGAGCGCCCCCGGCATCTTAGGAACCCATGTGCCCGCGGTCTCAGCTGCCAGCGTTAACGCCGCGATTAGCATCATCGCGACCGGTACCCAGTAGTACGGGAGCTGCTCCAACTTGATGCCTCGACCCCATGCAAGCAGCACGACAACAAGATTGGCCACCACGGCTGGTATTCCGACAATCAGGTAGAGCCACGGTTGATTATTTCGGCGAGCTGTCGACACCTCCTCATGCGCGCTGCGAAATATCCGCCCACCGACGGCAACGATCAGAACAACGGCAAGCAGACACGCAAAAATCGCCGCGAGCCAGCTCAACCCCGCCAGCACCGCTCCAGCTCCGAAGAGCAGAACGCAGAGGATCAGAAACAGAAGAACATTCGTCATTGCGCCCCGCTTGCCCTTCCGCAATGCAACGCAGGAAACCATCGAGCCAAATATTTTGAAAGGGCACTGTCACCATAATTCCGACATGCGCAGACGAGGGCAGCAGGATGCTGCCTAGAGTGTGACACCCTTTTGGAGCGCCACGCTTCGCCCGTGCGGCTACGCCTGGCACAGCCGCGGGATGGCCCGAAGTGGCAAACGTGCCGAGCGTAGCTCCTTCGTGAGCCGGGCGTTTGAGCGATCCGCGTCCAGAGCCTCGTTTCTCAAACCTTTACGTCTGCGTTCCCCGGTTAACAATTGCTTAACCCAAATCGCGCCATCGTCGGCGCGAGCTGCGGGGAAAGTTCCCGCACTGGCGGCGTTTCGGACCCGTGTTTTTACGTTCGATATCCGCAATGCCGGCTGCGCTCGGCGTACGTCAACGGCCAGGCCGCAGACGATTAGTAGCAAAGGTCATGGTCGAAGCGGAATGCGCGCGGCGTGCGATGCCTGCGCGCGTGACGAACAGGCCTTTTAGGCGGCGATGCCCGGCTCCGGCGGCCGGCAGGCCGGATCGACGCAACGAGACACAAGGCGAGCCCTTCGACATGAGCACGACAGCCACTGCCCTCGACAGCCACACGCAGTTTCAATCGATCGTCGGCCAGATCCGGACGCTCGCCTACAAATATATCGAGGACAAGGATTTCGTCAGCGCGCAGCTCGCGTTCCAGAAGCTGCTCGAGCTCGACCCCAAGGACATCAACGCGCGCTTCATCTATGCGCAGCTGATCGACGACGGCTCGCACAAGAAGCGCGCCGAGGCGCGCGACATGATGCTGGCGATCCTCGACGAGAACCCTGAGATCTTCGAGCAGGCCACCGAAGGCAATCTGCACCTGATCCGCAGCGCGGCCGTGCGCTGCAGCCATGTCGGCCCCTTCACGCGCTCGATGGAGCTGTTCCGCAAGCTCGCGGCAGCCTCCAACGAGGCCGCCGACTATTTCTCGCTCAGCGAGATCCTGACCCAGAACAACGAGTTCGAGGAGGCTGTCGCCGCGCTCGAAAAGGCGATCAAGCTGAACCCGGCCTACGACAACCCGCTCAACCGCGAGACGCTGGAGCTTTCGCGCACCAACGCCAAGAAGGGCAAGGTCAAGGACGCCAAGGCAGGCCGCGCCAAGGTCGGCCGCTATCCGGAGACCAAGGACTTCCTCGGCGACCTGCAGACGCTGATCACCAGCCACATCGCCGTGAACCTCGCCGCCGCGCCAAAGTTTCTCGACAAGAGCACGCGCTTCTTCACCATGGGCTCGTGCTTCGCGCGCAACCTCTCCAAGAGCCTCAATGACAGCGGCTACAACAGCCACCACATGGAGATCTCGGAGTACATCAACACGACCTTCGCCAACCGCGTGTTCGTCGACTGGCTGCGCGGCGCCAAGATCGATCCGGAGATCCGCGAGCGCATCGTCGAGCTGCTGCCGCCGGGATCGAGCCCGGAGAATACGCTGGCGGTCATCAAGCAGGCCGACGTCTTCATCCTGACGCTCGGCGTCGCCGCGGCGTTCTTCGACCGCGAGACCGGCGCCTTCGTGCTACCGCGGCCGACCGCGCTGAACTCGCGGGCGCTGGCGGAGAAGTACAAGTTCCGCACCGCCAGCGTGCAGGAGAACGTCGACAACGTCCTCTACCTGATCGAGTTCATCCGCAGCATCCGGCCGGACATCAAGGTGATCGTCACCGTGTCGCCGGTGCCGCTGTTGACCTCGTTCGAATATGAATCGGTGGTGCAGGCCGACTGCCTGTCGAAGAGCACGATGCGGCTGGTCGCGCACGAGGTCGTCAACAATTCCAACCTCGCGGACATCTGGTACTGGCCGTCGTTCGAGGTATTCCGCTGGGCCGGCTCGAACGCGTCGAGCTTCTTCGCCGCCGACGACGGCGCTGCCTGGCACGTCTCGGAGGACAAGGTGTCCGCGACGGTGCGCGCCTTCGTGCAGACCTTCTCGCCGGCCTGAGCGCTGGTCGGGACGGCGATCGAAGGCGGCTGCCTCAGGGCAGCCGCTTCTTCCACAGGCGGATGATCAGGATGCCGGCCTGGGCGTAGCCTGGCGGCGAACTTTCCGTGCCGAACGGCGTCTTCGAATACAGCGAGCTCGAGACCAGGAAGCCGCCGACATACGGCTCAGGCAAGCCCGACAGCGCCAGGAAGCAGCGGTGGGTGAGCAGGCCGTCCTCCGGCAGATTGCCGCGCACCAGCCGGCAGTCGCCGATGCCGGTGAATGCGATGCCGTTGAGCTGGCCTTCGGTGTAGGTGCCGAGCAGGGTCGGATCCATCGCCTGACCGATACAGACCCGCATCTCGCCAATGCTCTTGTCGCCGGTCTCGGTCATGCGGCCGTCAGCCGGCCGGACCCCGACGGAGCGGATCGATAGCTGGTCCTCCAGCGCCGGCGCGAAGCCGGTCTTGGTCGGCGCGCAGAAATCCGACGGCACGACACGGCCCTGGCGCACGCTCCGCGCGATGTAGATCTCCTCGACATTGTCGCCGGACTGCGCCGGGCCCTGCCCGCTGGCGGTCAGCGGCGTCACGGCCGCCAAGAACAGTGCAACGATCACCCGGCGCATGCGCGCATCCTTCCCGCGAATCGATCACTCTCCCTATCGGATTCGGCGAATCTTCTGAACAGCACCAACGAACAGTACATGGGCATACGATCATACCTCAAGACGGAGATCTCACCGGCACCATGGACCACCTCCTCGTGACGGTAATTTGGTAGCAGACGCCGAATCTGCCCGACCGCCGCGGTGCTCACCGCCCAAGCGCTGCAGCCGGTGGACTTCCGGAGGGCTCGTCCCGAGCTCCCTCGTCCTGAACGGACATCGCCGCGGCGCTGGAAAAGGTTTCGAGAAAGATGGTGCGCCGATCCGCACTGCAGTGTGCCGGCATCCGGCTCCATTCGCGCGCGCAATGCCGAGTGTGACGGCGGTCACATCGGACCGCCACGCCGGCGCCTAAACGTTCCCGCAGTCAACAAAGGGGAGCTTACTCGATGCGCAAGATGATCCTGATCGGAGCCATGGTGCTCGCCTCCGCCACGGTCGCGCAGGCCGAGGGAACACGCAGCCTGTCGCTGTCGTCGAACGACGCCGCCGCGCGGGCGCCGCGTCCGACCTACGTCCAGCAAGCCGGCGAGGTCACCGTCACCCCGGCGCCAGTGCCGGCCGTTGCGGCCCAAATCCAGCCCATCGACCCGCCCGCTGCGCCACCGGTGGCGCCAGCGGCCCCGGCCGCCGCACCGTCGCCGCCGCAGCCCGCCGCCACCGCGGCGCCGGCACCGCAGCCGGGCTCGGTGCAGCGATCATCGCGGCGGTCGACATCGGGGCGCTCGGACCGGACGCGCCGCAAGGGCTGGACCGAAGCCCGCATCGTCCGCGAGCTGCATCGCCACGGCATCTATTGGTGAGCGGCCGGCAACAGAGGACAAACGAAAAAGGCCGGGCGAACGCCCGGCCTTTCGCGCGCAGAGGTCATGCAGCGATCACTGCGAGATGGTCTGGATCACGCTCGATATCGGCCGCGCATTGGTCATCGTGGTCGGCAGCTTCGGATCCTGGCCGATCATCGCGTCATATTCCGGTAGCGTGTCGAGCGTGCCCTTCGGCTTCATCGCGACCACCTTGTAGCCGCCAGCCTTGAGTCGCCGCAGCAAGGTCGGCAATGCGAGCGCGGTGTTCTTCTGGAAGTCGTGCATCAGGATGATGCCCTTGCCCTTCTTGTCGAGCCCGGCCATCACGGTGTTGACGACCTGGTCGGGATCCTTGGAGCGGAAGTCGAAGCTGTCGACGTCGCAGGAGAACATCGCGATGTTGCGGCTGCCGAGATAGGCCACCGCCGACGGCCGGTGCTGCAACTGCGGGAAGCGGAAGAACGGCGCGGGGTTGGTGCCCAGCGCAAATTTCACCGCGCTGAAGCCCTTCTCCAGCTCCTCCTTCGCCATCTCGTCGGTCATCTTCTTGCCGTTGAGATTGGCGTGCGACCAGGTGTGCACGCCGACCACGTGACCGGCGGCCAGCACCTGACGCAGGATCTCCGGATGATAGGTCGCGTGCTTGCCAATCGAGAAGAAGATGCCGGTGGTGCATTCGTCGGCCAGCGCCTTCAGCACGGCCGGCGTGTTGACCGGCCACGGGCCGTCATCGAAGGTCAGCACCACCTCGCGGTCGGCGAGGAAGTCGAACTGCTTGAAGTGGTCGAGGCCGAAGCCGGGGCCACCTGACGTGTCGACCATGACGGTGCGGGAGATGCCGAGCGCGTCCGGATTGGCGCAGGTCGATCTGGGCTGCACCGGCGCCGGCACGCTTGCGGCCGTGCGCGTGGGAATGGTGCCGGTGGTCTCGACATCATCCTTCGCGCTGGCCTTGGCGGCAACGCGCGCCGGAGGCGGCGCCGGCTCGGAGGGCTTCGCCGCTGCGCTCTGCGCGGCGGCCTTGGCGGCGCTGGGCTTCGATACGTAGTACCAGACACCGGTGATCGCCAACGCCGCGACGACGGTGGCCAGCAGCAAGCCTAACGCATGACGCATGGTTACTCTTCCCGAAAACGCGAGACACTCGATGGCGGACGCAACGCTGTCCGCCTCCTTCGATTAGCTTCCATTAGTGCCAACGAATCCTTAACGCGGTGCCAACACGGGCAGGATCAGCCAAGATTTCCAGGATGATGCCGGCGCGAGACCGGCAGTTGACCGGAGCGACATGTCGCCGCGGCCATCGGCCTGCCGAACCTGCCGGGCAGGGTTGAGCCGCCGGATCTGGCGTGACCGGCATCACGGTTGCTCGAGCGGGATCGGACCATGATGGGCGCATTGAAACGCGGCCCGCGACATGCGGCGCCAATGGGAGCCAGCCATGACGAATTCGACCAACCTGCTGCGCAAGGCCGTCCTGACGGTCGTCAACCTTGCCGCCGTCTCGACCTTGTCCTCGACCGCGAGCTTCGCCTTCAGCGCCGAGGCGCAGCAGATGTGCACCGGCGACGCCTTCCGGCTGTGCAGCAGCGAGATCCCCAACATCCCGGCGATCACCGCCTGCATGATCAAGAACCGCTCGTCGCTGAGCTCCGGCTGCCGCGTCGTGCTCGACCGCGAGCTGTCCAGGCGCAACGGCAAGGTCGCCGAGGCGGGCGACGCCAATTGAGAACGCTTCCGGCTCCCGCCTGCGCGCCCCGGCTGCGACCGGGGCGCTTGCGAGGCCCGGTTGTGAGCACTAAAAGCGCCGCCAAACCTTCAATGCCGGGAGCGAGGCGCCAGTCATGAACAAACTCACACTGATCATCCCCCTGGTGCTGATCGCGTCGACCGCCTCGGCCCAGCAGCAGCCCGGTCAGGACGCGTGCGCGCGCGACGTGTCACGGCATTGCCGCGCCGTGATGAACAACGGCGACCAGGCGGTGCTGGCCTGTCTCAAGGAACACCGCGCCAAGCTGTCCAAGGCCTGCGACAAGGTGCTGACCGAGCACGGGCAGTAAGCGCCCAACTAAGGCCCGCTGCGAGCCCCGGTCGCCACGGCCGGCGCCTGCTCGGCGGTGCGGTCGATGTCCTCCTTGGCGCGGACCGAGCCGAATGGCCGCTCCAGCATGCGGCGGATGCGCACCGGGTCGGCCCCGATGTGGAAATCGATCGCGCGCTTGTGCAGCTCGCGCTCGGCGCGCGTCGAGCGGTTGCGCTGACGCAGATAGTCGATCCAGGTCGGACAGTGATAGCGCTCGGTCCACAATTCGGGATCGGCGATGTCGCGCGCGATCGACCAGCCATAGGCGCCGTTGCGCTGGCGGCTGAGCTGCACGTCCTGCATCAGGTCGTGGAAGGCGCGGGCATTGTCCTCGGCGACGCGGTACTCGATCTCGACCACCAGCGGACCCGAGCGCGGCGTCAGCTCGAGCTGCACCTCGGGATCGGCCAGGGTCTCGCCGTCCTCATTGCGGGCGCCGATCGGCGGCATCCGCAGCCACAGGCCGAGCAGCGGCGACACCATCATCAGCGCTCCCGACGCCAGCAGCGCGACCTCGACGCCGGCGGCGTCGGTGAGACGTCCCCAGCCCCAACTGCCGATCGCGATGCCGCCGGAGATCGCCGCCTGGAATGCCGCCAGCGCGCGGCCCGCGACCCAGCGCGGCGCCGACAACTGCACGCCGATGTTGAACAGCGCCACCGCGAGCATCCACACCGCGCCGGCGATGACGAGCGCCGCCGCCGTCAGCACCGGCGCGGTGCTGAGCGCGACGGCCGCGGTGGCCGCGCCCAAGGTGAGCGCGCAGGTGCGGATCGCGGCCTCGCCCGACAGCCGCTTCCTGATCTCGCCGATGTTGAGCGCGCCGACCACCGCGCCCATGCCGAAGGCGCCGAGCATGATGCCGTAGGTCTGCGCGCCGCCATGCAGCAGGTCGCGCGCGACCAGCGGCATCAGCGCCGAGATCGAGCCGCCGATGATGCCGGTGACCAGCGTGCGGATCAGCACGATCCGGATCGACGGCGAGTGGACGATGTAGCGGACGCCGGAGACAATGGCACGGTTGAGCGGCTCGCGCGGCAGCCGGCTCGGCTCCACCACGCGCCGCCACAGGAACAGCGCCGCGAGCAGCGGCAGATACAGCAGCGCATTGGCCGCGAACGCCGCGACCGCGCCGGCGGCCGCGACCACGACGCCGCCGATCGCAGGTCCGAAGCTGCGCGCGATGTTGTAGCTGATGCCGTTCAGCGCGACCGCGGCCGGCAGCGTCTCCGGCGGCACCTGTTCGCTGACCGAGGATTGCCAGGCCGGCCCCATCAGCGCCATGCCGCTGCCGATGACGAAGCACAGCGCCAGCAGGCGCTCGGGCGTCACCAGCCCGTACCATGCCAGCACCGTCAGGGTGGTGGCGCCGCCGAGCGCCACCGCGAGCGCGACCAGCGCGACGATGCGCCGGTCGTACATGTCGGCGATCGCGCCGGCGGGCATCGAGATGAACATCACCGGCAGCATCAAGGCGGTCTGCACCAGCGCCACCTTGTCGGCCGACGACGTCATCTGCGTCATCGCCCAGGCGGCGCCGACCGCCTGGATCAGCAGGCCCAGGTTCGACAGCAGGCTCGCCAGCCAGATGCGGCGGAACACCGCGTGCCGGAGCGGCGCGGCGATGCTCTCGGCCGCGAACAGCTCACGTTTCTGCGGCGCATTCATGCGGGTCCGTCCACGTCGCCAGGTCGCCTCCGATAAGATCGCATCGAACTATCGCTTGATTCCGGCCGGACCTATGTGATGCCTGCGAATGTCTGCCGCTGTCCAGTGCCCAGAGCGCTCGCATCAGGGACCGCGGCCAACGAACACGACATGAACAAGACCAAAGGGAGACCGCCGATGAATCTGACGCGCCGCACCATTTTGAAGAGCATGGGAACCTTGCCCCTGCTCACGAGCGGCCTGACCTTCCCAGCGCGCGCGCAAACGGCGGCAGCCGCGGCCGGCGAGATGCCGCCTGTGCTGTTCGTCCACGGCAATGGCGATCACGCGGCGCTATGGATGACCACGCTGTGGCGGATGGAATCCGACGGCGTGCCGCGCACGCGCCTCGCTGCGCTGGACTTCACCGACCCGCTGGCGCGCAACGACGATTCCGTGGCGCAGCCGAGCCGCTCGTCGACCGAGGATCAGCGCCGCGAGCTGACCGAAGCGATCAAGGCCCTCAAGGAGCGCACGGGCGCGGCGCGCATCGCATTGGTCGGCAGCTCGCGCGGCGGCAACGCGATCCGCAACGTGGTGAAGAACGGCGGCGGCGCCGATGTCAGTCATGCCGTGCTGTGCGGCACGCCCAATCATGGCGTGTTCGACTGGGAGGATAGCCCCGGCAGCGAATTCAACGGCCGCGGCCCGTTCCTGCGCGGATTGAATGCCGGCGACAGCGAGGTGACGGAGGGCACCGCCTTCCTGACGCTGCGCAGCGATGGCCTCGACAAATATGCCCAGGCCGACGGCCGCCTCGTCGGCAAGCCCGGTGTCCCCACCGGCATCACGGCCGAGGGGCCGGCGCTGAAAGGCGCGACCAATCTGGTGATCGGCGCGCTCGACCATCGCGAGGTGGCGTTCCATCCGCGCGCGTTCCGGGAGATCTATAAGTTCATCGCCGGCCGAGAGCCGACACAGATCGCGATCCAGCCGGAGCCGCAGGTGCGGATCAGCGGCCTGGTGACGGCAACGCCGGGCGGCGCGCCGACCAATCGCCCGGTGGCGGGCGCAAGCGTGGAGGTCTATCGCGTCTCGAGCGAGACCGGCGCACGCAATGGCGAGCCGGTGTATCGCGGCCAGACCGGCGCCGACGGACGCTGGGGTCCCGCGGAGGTCGATCCGACGTCCTATCTCGAGATCGTGCTGACGTCGCCGGGCGCGCCGATCACGCATTTCTACCGCTCGCCATTCCCGCGTTCGTCCGACGTCGTGCATCTGCGCGCGGCGCGGCCGCTCGGCAAGGCCGATGCCGGCGCTGGAGCGATCCTCATCATGATCAGGCCGCGCGGCTATTTCGGCCTGCCCCGCGACATCGTGCTGCTCGACGGCAAGGAACCTGCCGACATACAGAAGGGAATACCGACCGATGCCGCAACGACATTGCGGCTGCCGGCGGGCGACGTCGGACGCAGCGTCACCGGACTGTTCAACGAGGAACGCATCGCCGCCCGTCTTTGGCCAGCATCGGAGAGCAGGATTGCAATGATCGAGCTGACTAATTAGTTGCCGGAGTATGATGGTACATCACAGCCTCGAAGAGCGCGGAATCGCGCTCTCCCTCTCGCATTGCGAGCGAGATGACAGCGTTACCTCTGGCAGAAGACCGTCCCTGCGCGGCGGCCCGGCGCGGCCTGCAGCCAGGGGCTCGGTTGGTCGCAATGCAGCCGATCGATGGTTCCAGGCTCGTGACAGCGTCGAGAGGCCGTGAATGAGTACCGCTGACGTCCATTATCTGCCGCAGGCACGATTGCCGCTGATACCGCCAACACCGCCGCGGGCGCCGGACAGCATGGGCGCGCTGCGCCGCGTGCTGATGATGGGCGACAACGCGATCGCGACCTGGAGCCAGCGCGCCTATGAGGACGACATCATTCGCGGCCGCTTCTTCGGCAGCTCCAGCTACATTCTCAATACGCCCGATACGATCAAGCACGTGCTGGTCGACAATTGGGAGAACTACGGCCGCACCGTCGGCGCCATCCGCGTGCTGCGTCCGGTGCTCGGCGAGGGGCTGCTGATCGCCGAAGGCAAGGCGTGGAAGCACCAGCGCCGGACGCTCGCGCCGGCTTTCACGCCGCGCGCCGTTTCCGGCCTCATCCCGCACATGGTCGCGGTGAGCGACGAGACCGTCGCCAGGCTGAGGCAGCAGTGCGGGCAGCCGCTCGACCTGCGCGAGATCATGCAGCGCATGACGCTCGACATCGCCGGCCGCACGATGTTCTCGTTCGAGATGGGCCGCCACGGCGCCACCCTGCGCGATTTCGTCTACGAATATGGCGCGCGGCTGGCCAGCCCGCATCTGCTCGACATCGTGCTGCCGCTGTCCTGGCCGACACCGCGCGATGTCGCGCGCCGGCGGTTCCGCAAGCGCTGGACCGCCTTCGTCGCCATGCTGATGGCGGAGCGCCGCGCCGCCGGCAAGCTGGAGGACGCACCGCCGCGCGACCTGTTCGACCTGATGGGCGCGGCACGCGATCCCGAGACCGGCGCGGCGTTCACCGACGCACAACTCGCCGACGAGGTCGCGACCATGATCCTCGCCGGCCATGAGACCACGGCAACCGCACTGTTCTGGGCGCTGTATCTGATCGCGCTGGATCCAGCCAATCAGGACAGGCTGGCGCAGGAGGCGCGCGCCGCGACCGATCTCAGCGACCCCGATCAACTGCCGTTCACGCGCGCCGTGCTGGACGAGACATTGCGGCTCTATCCGCCCGCGTTCCTGATCGCGCGCGCCGCCGGCGGCCCGGACCGGATCGCCGCGTTCCCCGTGAAGCGCGGCGACGTCGTGCTGATCTCGCCGTGGCTGCTGCACCGGCACGAGAAGCTGTGGGATGCCCCCAACGCCTTCAAGCCCGAGCGATTCGTGCCGGGCGCGCCGCCGCCGGAGCGCTTCGCCTATCTGCCGTTCGGGGCCGGCGCGCGGGTCTGCATCGGGGCGCATTTCGCGCTCGTCGAAGCCGTGCTGGCGCTGGCGCGGCTGGTCGGCGCCTTCAGGATCGAGCTCGTCGACCGCGCGCCGGTGCTGCCGGTGGGCGTGGTGACGACGCAGCCGGACCGGTCGCCGCTGTTCAAGATCACGCCCAGGATGGAGGTCTGACCGCCACGCGGCAGCCACGCTCGGCACTTGCTTGCGGGTTTGCCAAGTCCCATCTTAGCCGGGCATGAGCGACATCCAGGCCCAGCTTTCGGTTCTGAAGCAGACCGCCCATCCGGCCGTCGCCGACGCGATCATACGGCTGATCGTGTCGGGCGAAGATCACGAGCTCAACCGTATCAACGCCCTCGAGTTCTCCGCGCGCGCAGGTCTCGACGAGGAGCAGGTCATCTCCGGCTTCCTCCATGCGGCACGGATCGGCTTGTTCGATCTCACCTGGAACGTCCTGTGTCCCGGCTGCAGCGGCGTGCTCGATGCGCACGCCACGCTGAAATCCCTCCGCCATGACGATTACCATTGCGGATTATGCGCGTGCGGCTACGAGCCCTCCGTCGACGAGCAGGTCGAGGTTGCCTTCACCGTGACCTCCAAGGTCAGGCGCATCGCAGCCCACGATCCCAACACGCTGACGCTCTGGGAGTATTATAAGCTGATCTTCTGGAGCTCCGGCATCGACCTGGATCGGGAGTCCTTTGCTTCGCTGAGCGAGCAAGTGACCCTCGATGCCCTCGAGCTGCCGGCCGGCGAGAAGGCGGTGCTATCGCTGCAGCTCCCGTCGGATTTCATCATCATCTTCGAGCCGGTGACGCATTCTGCGCATTTCATCGACGTTCAGGGCGAGCCGACCAGGGAGCGCCAGCAACTCGGGCTGCTGTTCAATAAGACGCATCCTCCGACCGGTTCGATCACCTTGCGTCCAGGCCCGCTGCGGCTGGCGCTCGACAATCAGGCCGGCGTACGGACGCTGCCGACGGTGTTCATCGCCGGCGATGCGCTCCACCATCTCCTCGGCAAGCGCCGGCCGTTCCTGACCGCCAAGCGCATCCTGTCCAACCAGACCTTCCGCGACGTGTTCAAGGCCGACAATCTCAACATCGACCAGCGGCTGAAGATCACCTCGCTGACCTTCCTGTTCACCGACCTCAAGAGCTCGACCGCGCTGTATGAGCGCGTCGGCGACCTCGCGGCGTTCGACCTGGTGCGCGCCCATTTCCGCGCGCTGCTGGAGATCATCAACGCCGAGAAGGGCGCGGTGGTGAAGACGATCGGCGACGCCGTGATGGCGACCTTCATCAAGCCCGAGCATGCGCTCGCCGCGGGCCTGCGCATGCGCGCGGCGATGCAGCGGCTGAACGCCGAGCGGGGCACCGAGGACCTCGTGGTCAAGATCGGCATCCATGAGGGGCCGTGCCTCGCGGTGATGCTGAACGACCGCCAGGACTATTTCGGCCAGACCGTCAACATCGCCGCCCGCGTGCAGAGCCTGTCGACCGCGCAGGAGATCCACCTCACCGCGCCGGTGATCGAGAGCCCGGGCGTCGCCGACATCCTGCGCAGCGCAAAGATCGCGCCGATCCAGAAGCACGCGGCGCTGCGCGGCATCGCCGACCGGATGATGGTGTACGAAATCCCCTGAGGCCTTACCGAAATGTCATGCGCTGCGCCGGCCGCGGCGGATTGCCGGCGGCGCGTGGCATTTGCATATAATGAGCAGTCGCCGACCGGCTTGCGGCCGCCAAGGGATCCAACAGCGAAGGACGTCATGCTCGAAGGACTGCGCCAATTCATCGCCGACGTGGTTTCGCCGCACGAAACCCCGGCCTTCGACGACAACGGCTATCAGCTGGCGGCAACCGCGCTGCTGATCCACGTGATCTCGCTGGACGGCGAGCCGAGCGAGATCGAGCGGCGCAAGCTGCACGGCCTGATCGAGCTGCGCTTCGGGCTCGACCACGGCTCCGCCGACCGGCTGATCGCCCAGGCCATGCTGGCCGAGGGCGAAGCGGTCGATCTCTATCGCTTCACCAGCGTGATCATGCGCGAGGTCGATGAAGCCGGCCGCCTGCGCATCGTCGAGATGATGTGGGAGCTGGTGTTCGCCGACGGCAAGGTGACCGAGTTCGAGGACAATGTGGTCTGGCGCGCCTCGGAGCTGCTCGGCATCTCCACGCATGACCGCATCGACATCAAGCACCGGGTCGCGGCGCGCAAGTCCGGCGCTCCCGCGTGAACCGCTCTGTCTCGGCCGGAACCGGCGTGATCCGGAGATGAACAAACTTTAATTTTGTTCCGGACCTCGCCCCTGCATGTAAACCTATGTGAATCCGAAACTATTACTGCAATCTGGTGCAGGACTGCCGATCGCGGCGTCTTGCATGTTCCCGTCCGCCTATGCTCTCGTCCGCCGCTATTGGATGATGTGTGGATTGTGATCGAAGAGCAGGATTGTGGGTGAACGTGTCACGCTGGTAACGGGTGCGTCGGCCGGGATCGGCAGCGAATTGGCGCGCGTGTTTGCCGCGAACGGGCACCGGCTCGCATTGACGGCCCGGCGCGAAGACCGGCTCGCCGCGCTGGCGCAGGAGATCGCGGCCAAAGGCGGCCCGGCGCCGCTGGTGATCCCCTGTGATCTCACCTCCGCCGACGCCGGGGCGACCATCGAGGCCGCGCTGGCCGCCGCCGGCGTGGAGCTGGAATATCTGGTCAACAATGCCGGCTTCGGCCTGTTCGGCAAGGCGGTGCAGCTCGACCGCGCCGAGCAGCTGGACATGATCTCGGTGAATGTCCGCGCCCTGACCGAGCTGTCGCTGCGCTTTTCCGAGCAGTTGATCCGCAACAAGGGCGGCATTCTCAATCTGGGCTCGGTGGCCGGGTTCCTGCCGGGGCCCGGCATGGCCGTCTATTACGCCTCCAAGGCCTATGTGATCTCGTTCACCGAGGCGCTGCGCAAGGAGATGGCGCCGCATGGCGTCCGGGTCACCGTGCTGTGCCCCGGTCCGGTGCCGTCGGAATTCCAGGATCGCGCCGGGTTCAAACCGGGCGTGGATTCGGTGATCCTCAACGTCTCGCCCAAGGCGGTGGCAGAGGCCGGCTACCGCGGCCTGATGGCCGACAAGCGCGTGGTGCTGCCCGGGCTCGGCATCAAGATCGTACCGTTCCTGCTGCGCTGGTTCCCGCGGGGCTTCATCCTCGATGCGGTCGGGCGGCTGCAATTGAAGCGGAGCTGATCGCGCTGGCCCGGCCCTTGCTTTGCAATGTGCGCTCGCTCACGCGCCGTTAACCTTTGCTTAGCTATGATCGCCAGGTGATGCTCAGGCAAGACCCTTCGTTCCATCCGAACGGGCCCCAGTCGGACGTTCGGCAGCTCCATCCGAAGCCGGCCATGGCGGCTGCGCCGCATCGGCCGGTTCTCATCATCCTGCACCAGGAAACCTCGAGCCCCGGCCGGGTCGGCAATGCGCTGCGCGCCCGCGGCTATCCGCTCGACATCCGCCGGCCGCGGTTCGGCGATCCGCTGCCGGAGACGCTCGATGGGCATTCGGGTGCCGTTATTTTCGGCGGTCCGATGAGCGCGAACGATCCGGATGATTTCGTCCGCCGCGAGATCGACTGGATCGAGGTGCCGCTGCGGGAGCAGCGTCCGTTTCTCGGGATCTGCCTGGGCGCGCAGATGCTGGCGATCCAGCTCGGCGCCGAGGTGGCGCCGCATCCGCAGGGGCGCGCCGAGATCGGCTATTATCCGATTCGCCCGACCCGGGCCGGACGCAAGCTGTGCCCGCATTGGCCCGACCATGTCTATCATTGGCACCGCGAAGGCTTCGACCTGCCCGACGGCGCCGAGCTGCTCGCCGAGGGCGGCGATTTTCCGGTCCAGGCCTATCAATACCAGAACGCCACCGGGCTGCAGTTCCACCCCGACGTGACCTACGCGATGATGTGCCGCTGGACCACCCGCGGCCATGCCCGGCTGGACACGCCCGGCGCCCGCCTGCGCCACCATCATTTCGAGGGCCGCGCCGTGCACGATGCCGCCGAGCGGGCGTGGCTGGCGCATTTTCTGGATGGCTGGCTGGCCCGCGAGCCGGTGGCGGCGATGGCGGAGGCGGCGGAGTAGTGGCGACGGTTCGGGTGAGTCAGTTCTGGTGACTGGTGTCAGCCCGGCTTCGCCAAGTGGCTTCGCCGGGCACCACGCTTCGCCCTTCGGGCTCTTGCGTGGCTGCGCCACGCGTAGCCCGAAGGGCGAAGCGTGGTGGAGCCAGGCGGGATCGAACCGCCGACCTCGTCATTGCGAACGACGCGCTCTCCCAGCTGAGCTATGGCCCCGTAACACGACCGCTTCGATGTTGGGAAAAGGCGGCCGGCAGATCGGGCGCCATTTACAGTGGGTGCCGAGGTCAAGTCAAGAACGGTCACATCGCCCGTTAGCCTTGACGGGCAGCTTCCCTTGTTTGCGCCGGGGGGAACCGATATCTAGCGAATAGCCCTCCCCCCGGCCCAAGAAGTCCCCCGAATGAAGCCGATCATTTACGTTCTGATCCAGATCATCACACTTTACATGTACCTGTTGATTGCCTCGGCGATCCTGTCGTGGCTGATCGCCTTCAATGTGGTCAACACGCGCAATCAATTCGTCGCGGGTGTCGCCGAATTCCTGTACCGAATCACCGAGCCAGTGTTGGGCCCGATCAGACGCCGCCTGCCGAATTTCGGGGGGCTCGATATTTCGCCGATCATCGTGTTCTTCTTGCTTATGCTCCTCCAGATGTATCTGGCCGACTACGTCTATCCTTTCGTACCGTAGGCTCAAGGAATGGACTCGCCTCCCTGGCGCGCCGCCGCTGACGGTCTCACCGTCGCGCTGCGCGTCACGCCGCGCGGCGGCCGCGACGCGATTGACGGCGTCGAAACGCTGTCCGACGGCCGCAGCGTGCTCAAGGTCCGCGTCCGGGCCATCGCCGATGGCGGCGAGGCGAATCGCGCGGTGACCGAGCTGCTCGCCAAGGCGATCGGCGTCACCAAGGCCTCGGTGCGAATCACCTCGGGCACCACCTCGCGGCTGAAGCAGGTTGCCATCGATGGCGATCCCGCCAAGCTCGATCAGGCCTTGCGCGACCTCATTGCAGCCCATAAGCCGACCGGGAAATCCTAGAGCGGGCCGCGCTCGTGCGACCAGCGGCGAACGACGAGGCAGAGAGCAGACATGACGGCGCGCATCATCGATGGAAAAGTGATTGCGGCGGATCTGCGCGCGCAAGTCGCCCGTGAGGTCGAGCGGGTCAAGCGCGAACATGGCCTGACGCCAGGGCTGGCCGTGGTGCTGGTCGGCAACGACCCGGCGTCCGAGGTCTATGTCCGCAGCAAGCACACCCAGACCCAGGCGGCCGGCATGGCCTCGTTCGAGCACAGACTGCCGGCCGACGTGTCGCAGGACGCGCTGCTGGCCTTGATCGGCAAGCTCAACCGCGATCCCGCCGTGCACGGCATCCTGGTGCAGCTGCCGCTGCCGAAGGGGCTGGAGACCGAGGTCGTGATCAATGCGATCGATCCGGCGAAGGACGTCGACGGGCTGCATCCGCACAATGCCGGCCGCCTCGCCGGCGGGCAGCCGGCGCTGGCGCCATGCACGCCGCTCGGCTGCATCATCCTCAGCAAGACCATTCACGCCTCGCTGGAGGGCCTGAACGCGATCGTGATCGGCCGCTCCAACCTGGTCGGCCGTCCGCTGGTGCAGTTGCTGCTCAACGAGAACGCCACGGTGACCATCGCGCATTCCCGTTCGCGCGACCTGCCGGCGCTGACCGCGCGCGCCGATCTGGTCTACGCCGCCGTCGGCCGCCCGGAGATGGTGAAGCGCGACTGGATCAAGCCGGGCGCGACCGTGATCGACGTCGGCATCAACCGCATCCCGACGGCCGAGGGCAAGACGCGGCTGGTCGGCGATGTCGCCTATGCAGAGGTGTCGGAGGTCGCCGGCGCGATCACGCCGGTGCCGGGCGGCGTCGGCCAGATGACCGTGGCCTGCCTGCTGGTGAACACGCTGCGCGCCGCCTGCGCCATTGCCGGGCTGCCGAAGCCGGCGGTCTGAGCTCACCGTCATTCCGGGGCGATGCGCAGCATCGAGCTGAGGTGCGCAGTTGCGCACCTGAGAATCTCGAGATTCCGGGTTCAGCCGCTGCGCGGCTGCCCCGGGATGACGTCAATCGTTTTACTTCTTCGCCGCCTTGGCGCGCGCGATGCCCTCGGCGATCAGCTGGTGGGCGTCGTCGGCATTGCCCCAGCGCAGCACCTTCACCCATTTGCCGGGCTCGAGATCCTTGTAGTGCTCGTAGAAGTGCTGGATCTGCTGCAGCGTGATGTCCGGCAGGTCGCTGTAGGTGCGGACCTTGTCGTAACGCTGGGTCAGCTTCGAGGACGGCACCGCGATGATCTTCTCGTCGCCGCCGGCCTCGTCCTCCATCAGCAGCACGCCGACCGGACGCACGCTCATCACCGCGCCCGGCACGATCGCGCGGGTGTTGGCGACCAGCACGTCGCAGGGATCGCCGTCATTGGACAGCGTGTGCGGGATAAAGCCGTAATTGCCGGGATAGCGCATCGCCGTATAGAGGAAGCGGTCGACGAACAGCGTGCCGGCTTCCTTGTCGAGCTCGTACTTGATCGGCTCGCCGCCGACCGGCACTTCGATGACGACGTTGACCTCGCGCGGCGGATCTTTCCCGATCGGGATGGCGTCGATGCGCATGGATGCTCCGTAGAACTTGAACGTTTCAGGGTCGGACGCCCGAGGAATGAGCGCTGGCATTCGCAGTCGCAAAAAAAACGCGGCTGCGCAACAGCTACCTCAAGCCAACACTTTCAGTTCAATTCACCGGCGCGTTAACGCTTAACGCGCCCAGAGCACAGCCGGTCCAGGCTCAGTTGGTCCAGGCAAAGGCAACCTTGTCGAGCGACTTCGGCCCGAAGCGCTCCGACGACCGCGCGACCATCCGGCCGCCCAAGGCGCGGTAGAACTCGGTGGCGGGATCGTTGTCGGACAACGCCCACACCACCATGCTCTTCAGGCCGCTCTGCGCGAGGTCGCGCTTGGCGGACTGAAAGAGCCGGCGACCGAACCCCAGCCCCTGAAATTCCGGTCGCAGATAAAGCTCGTAGACTTCGCCGTCAAAATGCAGGCTGCGGGCGCGATTGCGGCCGTAATTCGCGTAGCCTGCGACCTTGTCGTTGAACACCAGCACGCTGACGCGGCTGCCTTTGCGGATCGCGCTGTCCCACCATTGGGGGCCGCGCCGGTTGATCAGCTTCTCCAGCTCTGCGCCAGGGATGATCCCCTGGTAGGCGGAACGCCAGGCTTCATCATGGGCTGACGCCACCGCAGCCGCATCTGCAGCCTTGGCCGGACGGACTTCGATCAGGGTTGTGCTCATGAGTAGATCAAAGCAAGTCGGCGGTCCGCCTTCAAGGTGCCACGTTAAAGATCGGTTAACCTGTGGACTTTCGGCATCACCGTGGCGGAAAGCTGTGCCGAAAAGGAACAATTTCGCAACATTATTGAGGGCCGGCGGTGCTCTGTTACCGCGCGTTCATACGGCGAACGAGAAATCGCATCCGACAGGCCGCGGCCTCGGCTAGTGTGGCGCGGGCTCAACATCTTCCCGTTCGGCTGAATGGTGCTGCTTCGCTGCGTCTCATGGTTGCTCGCGCTGGTCGTCCTGTCAGTAGCAGCCGGCGCAACGGCACAGCCGTTCGGTCCCGCGTCGCCCGAAACCGAGCCGGCGCGCCGGCAGCAATGGCTGATTCCGTCGATCGAGCCAGAAATTCCCGCGCATGCGATCCTCTATCGGCCTGCTGGCGATGGACCGTTTCCGCTGGCGGTGATCGCGCATGCCTCGACGCAGAATCCGCTGTGGCGGGCACAGCTGCCGCAGCCCACCTACACGGCGCTGGCGCGTCTCCTGGTCGGCCGGGGCTATGCCGTGCTGGTCCCGGAGCGGCTCGGGCACGGCCGCACTGGCGGTCCCTATGTCGAAGACCAGGGCGGCTGCGCCGACGCGGACTACGAGAAGGCAGGACGCGCGACGGCGGCGCAGATTTCGCGCGCGCTCGCCTACATGCGCGAACAGCCGTTCGCGGCGAAGGGCGGCGCCGTCGTCATCGGCCATTCGGCCGGCGGCTGGGGCGCACTGGCACTCGCCGATCAGCCGCCGCAGATCGTCTCGGCAATCATCGTGTTCGCACCCGGCCGTGGCGGCCATGCCGACGACGTGCCAGGGCGCGTCTGTGCAGAGGCGCGCCTGCTCGATACGGCCCGCGTGTTCGGACTCGGCGCGCGTGCTCCGGTCACGTGGCTGGTTGCGACCAATGACAGCTACTTTCCACCAGCGCTTTCGCGTCGGCTCGCGGAGGCCTTCAATTCGGCCGGAGGCCGGGCGGGCTTCAAGCTGTTGCCAGCTTCCGGCGCGGAGGGGCATTGGATGATCGAGCACGACGACGGCGTGGCACTGGCGGCGAATTTGTTGTTGAAGGCGCTGACAACGACTCGTCGGTCGACGCATCCGATGCCGCCGAACTAGCAGGACACGATGACGCTGTATTTCCTGGTCAAATATCTGCACGTGCTCGGCGCCATCGTCATTCTCGGCACCGGCACGGGGATCGCGTTCTTCATGCTGATGGCGCATCGCAGCGGCGAGGCCGCGTTCATCGCGCGCACCGCCGGCGTCGTGGTGATCGCCGACATGCTGTTCACGCTGTCGGCCGTGCTGCTGCAGCCGATCACCGGCGGCACGCTGATGTGGCTGTCGGCGACGGCGCTGAGCGAACGTTGGCTGCTGATCTCGCTCGCGCTCTATGCCATAGCCGGGCTGTTCTGGGTGCCGGTGATCTTCATGCAGGTCGAGCTGCGTGACCTCGCGCGCGCTGCCGACATCCGGTCCGAGAAGCTGCCGCCGCGCTATCACACCGTGTTCCGCCGCTGGTTTCTGTGCGGCATCCCCGGCTTCGGGTCGGTCATGGCCATTCTGTGGCTGATGATTGCGAAGCCGTACTGACGGAATTGGCATGATCGCGTCCAACAATCCGCGCTTCCTCGTGCTCGGCGCCTCCGGGCTGATCGGGCGTTTCGTGACCGATGATCTGCGTCGGCGGGGCTGTGTGACGATCGGCGTCGCGCGCGCCTTCTCCGCCTCCCAACGTGGGTCGCCGCTCGATATCGAGCTGCCGATCATGGCGATGGATGCCAGCGCCCTCGCGGGTCTGATGCGCGCGCACGAGATCGACGTCGTCGTCAATTGCCTCGGCGTGCTGCAGGATGGTCCGGGCAGCGATACCGCTGCCGTGCATCGTGACTTCGTCGCGCGCCTGCTCGCCGCGATCCCGGCCTGCGGCCGTCGCGTGCGCTTCATCCACATCTCGATCCCCGGCATGACGGCTGAGGATCACACCGCCTTCGCCACCACGAAGCGCGAGGCGGAGCGGCTGATCGCATCCTCAGGCGTTGCCCACGCCATCCTGCGCCCGGGCTTCGTGATCGCGCCGTCGGCCTATGGCGGCAGCGCGATGGTCCGCGCGCTGGCGGCGCTCCCCGTCGACCTGCCGGCGAAGGATGCGGCGACGCCGTTCCAGCCGGTGGCGGTGGCGGACATCGCCACGACCATCGCCTGGCTCGCGATGCGGCCGATCGATGACGAGGCGACGCGCGCGGTGAGCTGGGACCTGATGCAACCCGAGGCGGTGACGCTCGGCGACGTCATCGGCGCGTTTCGGCGCAGTCTGGGCACAATGGATTGGCCACGCGTTGCCGTGCCCACGACCCTGATCGATCTTGGCGCTTTCGCCGGTGACCTCTGCAGCAGGCTCGGCTGGATGCCGCCGATGCGCACCACCGCGATCGCCGAGCTTCGCCGCGGCGTGCAAGGCGATCCCGCGCCATGGATCGCGGCAACCCGCATCACACCCACGACGCTGGACCGCGCCGTCGCAGCACACGGCGCCACGATTCAGGACAAATGGTTCGCGCGGCTGTTTCTGATCAAGGCGCTGGTGATCGCGAGCCTCCTGCTGTTCTGGGTCGCTTCGGGCAGCATCGCGCTGTTCATCTCGTTTCCCGCGACCACCGCGATCCTGACCACGCGCGGCTGGCCGGAGGGCTTCGCGGTGCCGTTCGCGGCGATCACCAGCATGATGGATATCTCGGTCGGCGTGTTGATCGCGTTCCGCAAAACGGCGGCTTTCGGCCTCGCTGCCGGCATCTTCGTCTCGCTCGGCTACATGCTCGGCTGCGCGGTGCTGACGCCTGATCTCTGGCTCGAACCGCTCGGCGCATTGGTGAAGACGGGACCGGCGATCGTGCTGATGCTGGTCGCGCTGCTCATGATGGACAATCGCTGATGACCCACTGGCCCGACGACGACGTGATCCTCTACGACGGAGTGTGTGTGTTCTGCTCCCGCTGGGTGCAGTTCGTGATCGCGCGCGACACCGCCAAGCGCTTCCGGTTCACACCGATCCAGTCGCCTTACGGCACCCGGCTGGCGCAGGCCTTCGGCATCGATCCCAGGGACCCCGACACCAACGCGGTCGTGCATGGCGGCACGGCGCATCTGAAATCCGATGCCGCGCTGACGGTGTTGTCGAACCTGCCGGGCTGGGGCTGGACGCGCGCGCTGCTCGCCATTCCGAAGCCGCTGCGCGATGCAGTCTACAGCGCGGTCGCACGTAACCGCTACCACATCTTCGGCAGATACGAAGCCTGCTTCGTGCCGGACGCCGAGCTGCGCAATCGGGTGCTGGAGTCGTGATCGGGCCGGCGGCGAGATGCGGCAGCGAGCCGCCAATTAATTGATTGAAACGAATGATACGTGCAATATAATCTGTTGGATCGATTGATCACAGCATGAAATTCTCCTCCCCACACTTGGTTTGGGAGAGATTTCCATGGCTGCCCCCTCGCACGATCTGATCGCCGATGCGCCCATTGCCGTTCATCATCGACCTGCCCACGCGCCGGCGGCATCGGCCCTGCTGCCCGGGCTCGCGCTGTCCGCCGCGCTCGCGGCCGGTGCCTTCGGGCTGCGCCTGCTGCCGGGCCTCGGCCTGTTCAGCCCGATGATCCTGGCGATCGTGGCAGGGATGGCGCTGCACAATGTCGTCGGCACGCCGGCGCGGGCAAAGCCCGGCGTCGCCTTTTCGATGCGCCGCGTCCTGCGGC
Organism: Bradyrhizobium sp. HKCCYLRH3061; assembly: GCF_051168015.1. Classification (NCBI taxonomy): domain Bacteria; kingdom Pseudomonadati; phylum Pseudomonadota; class Alphaproteobacteria; order Hyphomicrobiales; family Nitrobacteraceae; genus Bradyrhizobium; species Bradyrhizobium sp. HKCCYLRH3061. The sequence goes on along the minus strand of NZ_JBNPUE010000009.1, from coordinate 74,845 downwards.
TGGCGATCATCCTGCTCGGCCTGCAACTGACCGCGGCCCAGATCGTCGAGGTCGGCGCGCGTGGTCTCGCCGTGATCGCGCTGAGCCTCACCGGCACCTTCCTGTTCACGGTGTGGATGGGGCGGCTGCTCGGCGTCGACCGCAAGCTGGCGGAGCTGATCGCCGCGGGGACCTCGATCTGTGGTGCCTCCGCCGTGATCGCGACCAACACGGTCACGCGCGCCCATGACGAGGACGTCGCCTATGCGGTGGCCTGCGTCACGGTATTCGGCTCGATCGCCATGTTCATCTATCCGCTGCTTCCCGCGCTGCTGCATCTCAACGCGCACGCCTTCGGCCTGTGGAGCGGTGCCTCCATTCACGAGATCGCCCAGGTGGTCGCGGCCGCCTTTCAGCAGGGCCAGCAGGCCGGCGAGTTCGGCACCATCGCCAAGCTGGCCCGCGTGATGCTGCTGGCGCCGGTCGTGCTCACGCTCGGCCTGCTGGCAACGCGGCGTGCGCGCCATGGCGGCGAGACCCGGGGCAATGCGCAGCCGCCGCTGCCCTGGTTCGTGTTCGGCTTCATCGCGCTGGTCGGCCTCAACAGCCTCATCAGCATTCCGGCCGAGATGAAGACGGTGATCGTGACGGCGACCACGTTCCTGCTGTCGATGGCGCTGGCCGCGATGGGACTGGAAACCGATTTCGCCAAGCTCAAGGCAAAGGGCCTGCGGCCGCTGGCGCTGGGCCTGCTCGCCTTCCTGTTCATCGCAGGCTTCAGCCTGGCCCTGGTGAAGCTGACCACGTAGGACGCATGTGACGCTCGAACAGCTCAGGATTTTCGTTGCGGTCGCGATCCGCGAGCACGTTACTCAGGCGGCCCGCGACCTCAATTTGACCCAGTCGGCGACATCGGCGGCCGTGGCCGCACTCGAAGCGCGCTACGAGACCAAGCTGTTCGATCGTGTCGGACGCCGCATCGTGCTCACGGCGACCGGGAAGGCATTTCTCGTCGAAGCGAAGGCGGTGCTGGCGCGGGCGGCCGCCGCCGAGACCGTGCTGAACGATCTCGCCGGCCTGAAGCGGGGGCAGCTGGCGCTGGCCGCGAGCCAGACCATCGCCGGCTATTGGCTGCCGGCCTTCATTCACCGTTTCAAGGCGGCGCATCCCGCCATCAAGCTGCAACTGTCGATCGGCAATACCGAGCAGGTGGCGGACCGGGTGCGCGAAGGCTCCGCCGATCTCGGCTTCGTCGAGGGCGACGTCGACGATCCCGCGCTCGCGGCCCAGCCGGTCGCCGAGGACGAGATGGTGCTGGTCGGGCCGATCGATCATCCGTTGTGCCGCGGCACGTCTGTCGCACCCAGAGACCTGACGACGGCACGCTGGGTGCTGCGCGAGCAGGGCTCCGGCACGCGCGCCGTTCTCGAATCAGCGCTCGGCGGGTTCGGGATTGATCCAGCCGGGCTCGACGTGGCGTTCGATCTGCCGTCCAACGAAGCCGTGCGTGGCGCCGTCGAAGCCGGCGCCGGCGTCACGGTGCTGTCGCGCCTCGTCGTGATGCGCGCGGTCAAGGCGGGCCTGCTGGCTGTTGCCAATATCGAGCTGCCCAAGCGCCGCTTCTACAGCCTGCGCCACAAGGAGCACCATCAGACCGGGGCTGCGCGGGAGTTCCTGCGAATCGTAGGGGAGACCGCGGCCGTCCAGACTCATCGGTGACGGCTGAAGCGCGACAATCACAGAGAGAAGCGAATCAACGAATTCCGTCATTGCGAGCGCTGCGAAGCGATCCGGAGCTGCGATCACCCGCGTGACCCTGGATTGCTTCGCGCTCGCAATGATGAAGGAACGACTAGTGCTTGCGTAACGATGCCAGCGCTTCCCGCGCCGCCCGCTCGCCCGAGTCTCGCGCGCCATGGGCGGTGGAGAAGAAGTCCGACGGAGTCGCTTCCCCGGCGAAGAACAGGCGGTCATCGACCGGCGCGGCGAGTACCGCGCGCTTGTCGGCATGGCCCGGCAGCGCATGCGAATAGGCGCCACGGGCGAACGGGTCGGCGCCCCAGCGGGACTCCGCGAGCGGCTTGAGATTTTTGCGGATGTCGCCGCCGAGCAGCGCGACGACGTCATCGATCGCCTGGGCCGCGAGCGCGCCCTCGCCGGCCGCTTCGATGTCGCGCGCGAAGCTGCCGCCGTAGAAGCCTTCGATGCAGGGCTGGCCGAACGGGCGGAGCTGAAAACTGCCGACGCGTGCGGTGCTGCTGCGGCCGCGCATCCCGGAATCTTTTGGCAGGTGCTCCCAGCCGTCGAGCGCCAGCGTCACCTTGTTGTCGAGGCCGAGCGGCAGGCCGGCGGCGGCTTCGACCTTGGCCGGCAACGCGGGCGTAAAGCGGATCGCCTGTTCCGCGATGAGATTGCTCGGCACGGTGACGATCACCTTGTCGGCGGTCAGGGTGCCCTGTGATGTCGCCAGACGGATCCGCTTGTCGCTGTGATCGATCCGCGTGACGTTGCAGTTCAGCGCGATTGGCAGGCCGGCACCATAGGCGGCAACCAGCGCGCCATAGCCGCGGCGGATCCGCCAGTTCAGCTCGGTGTCCTCATAGGCCTCGAAGTCGAGCAGTGACATCTGCTCGAGCTCGCAACCGTTGAGATAGGTGCAGATCGCATCGATCATGCCGTTCCAGCGATTGCCGGGCTCGAGGCAGATGCTCGCAGGCGCATCGCGGCCGCCCTCGGCTGCCTCAGCGGTACGCGTGAAGAACGCTTCCAGCGCGCGAACGAACTCCTCGCGCTCCGCGCGGGGGAAGGCCGCCTCATAGGCCTGGTCGCGCCACGGCGGGCGCGACTTGTCGATGGCGAAGGAAAGCTGCTCGGCGATGGCGACGAAGGAATTGCGGTCGGCCGAATGCAGCCAGCCGCAGCCGAGATCGAACGTCACCTCGGGCGACGCCGTGATGGTGTGAGCGCGGCCGCCGATGCGGTTGCGCGCCTCCAGCACGATGAAGGAGACGCCAGCGTTCTTCAGCGCGTGTGCGGCGCCGAGTCCGGCCGCGCCGGCCCCGATGATGGCGATGTCGGTGGAGGTTGGAAGACTGCTCATGAGCAGGGCGAATAGCGAATAGGGAGTGGCGAATAGGGACGCGGATGCTGCGGCAACATCGGAATACCCTACTCGCTATTCGCTACTCGCCATTCGCAAATCTTATGCCACCGCTTCCTTCTGCTTCTCGGCGCGCTTGCGCTCGTTCGGATCGAGGTGCTTCTTGCGCAAGCGGATCGACTTCGGCGTGATCTCCACCAGCTCGTCGTCCTCGATATAGGCCAGCGCCTTTTCCAGGGTCATCCGGATCGGCGGGGTCAGGCGGACGGCCTCGTCCTTCGAGGTGGTGCGGATGTTGGTGAGCTGCTTGCCCTTGAGGACGTTGATCTCGAGATCGTTGTCGCGGGTGTGCTCGCCGACGATCATGCCCTTGTAGACCTTCCAGCCGGGCTCGATCATCATCGGGCCGCGGTCCTCCAGCTTGAACATGGCGTAGGCCACGGCCTCGCCCTGATCGTTGGAGATCAGCACGCCGTTGCGGCGGCCCTGGATCGCGCCCTTGTAGGGCAGGTAGTTGTGGAACAGGCGGTTCATGATCGCCGTGCCCTTGGTGTCGGTCATCAGCTCGCCCTGGTAGCCGATCAGGCCGCGGGTCGGCGCGTAGAACACCAGCCGCAGGCGGTTGCCGCCGGACGGCCGCATCTCGATCAGCTCGGCCTTGCGCTCGCTCATCTTCTGCACGACGACGCCGGAATGCTCCTCGTCGACGTCGATCACGACTTCCTCGATCGGCTCCAGCGTTTGGCCGGTGGTCGGGTCCTTCTCGAACACGACGCGCGGACGCGACACGGAGAGCTCGAAGCCCTCGCGGCGCATGGTCTCGATCAGGATCGCGAGCTGCAATTCGCCGCGGCCGGACACTTCCATCGCGTCCTTGTCCTGGGACTCGACCACGCGCAGCGCAACGTTGCCCTCGGCCTCACGCAGCAGGCGGTCGCGGATCAGGCGGCTGGTGACCTTGTCGCCTTCGGTGCCGGCGAGCGGCGAATTGTTGACGATGAACGACATCGACACGGTCGGCGGATCGATCGGCTGCGCCTGCAGCGGGCTCTCGACGGCCGGATCGCAGAACGTATCGGCCACGGTGCCCTTGGTCAGGCCCGCGATGGCGACGATGTCGCCGGCCTCGGCGAAGTCAACCGGCTGGCGCTCCAGACCCCGGAACGCCAGGATCTTGGTGATGCGGCCGGTTTCGATCAGCTTGCCTTCACGCGACAGCACCTTGACCGCCTGGTTCGGCTTCACGGTGCCGGAGGCGATGCGCCCGGTGATGATGCGGCCGAGATAGGGGTTGGCCTCGAGAATGGTGCCGAGCAGCCGGAACGGGCCTTCCTCGACCACCGGCGGCGCCACATGCTTGATGACGAGATCGAACAGCGGCTGCATGCCGTCATCGTGGGAGGCGTCGGGCGAGGTGCCCATCCAGCCGTTCTTGCCCGACCCGTAGAGGATCGGAAAATCGAGCTGCTCGTCGGTCGCGTCGAGGGCGGCGAACAGGTCGAACACCTCGTTGACGACTTCGGTGATGCGCGCGTCGGGCCGATCGACCTTGTTGATGGCGACGATCGGCTTCAGGCCGAGCTTGAGCGCCTTGCCGACCACGAACTTGGTCTGCGGCATCGGGCCTTCGGCGGCATCGACCAGCACGATCACGCCGTCGACCATCGACAGGATGCGCTCGACCTCGCCGCCGAAATCGGCGTGGCCGGGCGTGTCGACGATGTTGATCTGGGTGTCTTTCCACTGCACCGAGGTGCATTTGGCCAGAATGGTGATGCCGCGCTCGCGCTCCAGGTCGTTGGAATCCATCGCGCGCTCAACCTGACGCTGGTTTTCGCGATAGGTACCGGACTGCTGCAGCAGCTTGTCGACCAGGGTCGTCTTGCCGTGGTCAACGTGGGCGATGATAGCGATGTTACGGAGGTTCATGGTCGGTGTCTTCTAAGCTTTCTCAAGAGCCCGTGCTCTGTCCCCGGCGGGGCGCGCGCTTTATGATAGTCGAATCAAGCTGTTAGCTTTGCGACGCGCGCTCGCGAAACTCGTTCGGCGGCAGGGGCAGGCAGCCCCAAATAGGAAGCCCGGCCAATCGACCGGGCAGACCTCGCGCGTTGCGGCGCAATATAGGCAGAAAATGCCAAAAAACAATGACTGCTTTCAGGAACGAGGAGCGGTTTCCGAGGGACTGGCTAACGCGGCCATGGCCGCGCTTCCGGGCGGCGGGAGTAGACGAGATCAACCACTCGCCACGACGGCCAGCGACGGCCGAGGCGGTCGGCCGGTGCCTGTGCGGGGACAGTCAATGGCACCTGCGGGCTCAGCCCGCTGCGGCCTGCTCGGTCGGATAGACGCCGCGCAGGACCTCCTCGAAATGGGTCTTCACCGCCTCATTGCACAGGCAGGAGCGGCTCTTGAGCGCGTCGAAGTCCCGCACCATGAAGGCGCCGCGCCGGGTTTCGAGAATGCCCTCGGCCCTGAAGGTCTGGACAACCCGACTGACGTAGCTGCGGCCGACGCCCAGCAGCGTCGCCAGTTGCTCGTGCGTCAGCGGCACGATCGGCTCGCCATCGGTGCGGTCCATCGCCGCCACGATCCACTTCGCCGTGCGCTGCTCGATCGAATGGATCGCATTGCAGGCGGTCGACTGGAACATCTGCGCCAGCATGCAATCGGCGTAGCGCGCGAACACGTTGCGCAGCGTCTTGGATTGCAGCTTGGCCGCCGCCAGGCGGGACAGCGGCAGCCGTGCAAACGGGCCGCCGAACTTGACGACGATGCGCGTATAGGCCGGCAGGAAGCCCTCGCTGACGATCCCGCCGACGGCGCCCTCGCGGCCGACCAGGATGGTCTCGACGTCGCGGCCATCCTCATTGGGAACGAGATACGACGCCAGCGCCGGCCCGCAGGGAAAATGCACGATCTGCACGTCGTCGCCCGGACTGTAGAGCAGCTCGTTCGGCGTTGCCGTGTCCTCGACCAGATGCGGCGAGATCAGCGCGTAGTCGGCCGGACTGAGCCGCCGCAGCAGGTTGTTGTAGGGCCGTTCCCGGCTCAGCGTGGTCACACCCTGGCTCAGCATCGTCATCCCCCTGCGCAACGCATGTGCGTGATCCGTGCTCCTTGTGTTCACAAGTGCACCGACACAGGAACTCTGATATGCTGCCTTGGTTCCAGGAACCCGCCAGCGCGCTCAAGAGGAGGCGCCGGCCGCGGGGTCCATCCCTCCTCCTGGAACCCGCAGATCCCATGACCAGCTCGCAATCAGGCGTGCCCGAGTTCTATCAGCATGTGCTGATCGTCGAAGACGATCCCATCATTGCGCTCGGACTGGAAGACACGATCACCGACCTCGGCGTTCCCGACATCAGGGTCGCGGCCGATGTCGCAACCGCGCTTGCGATGATCGCGGAGCGAGCCCCGCAATTCGCCCTGCTCGATGTCGGCCTGGTGCGCGAAAAGAGCTTTGCGATTGCCGAGCGCTTGGCGGCGCTCAGCATTCCCTTCGCGTTCTCGACGGGTTATGGCGCCGACCGCGTGCCGGCCGCATTCGCCGACCGGCCGCGTCTACCGAAGCCGTGTCCGACCGAGGCGCTCGAGGCGGTGCTGCGGCGACGCGACTAGTCGCCGTCGCAGCCCGCGATCGTGTTGCCGCCGACCGACGACACCTCAGCCAAGCTTCGGATCGAGCGTGGTCGACCAGAGCGCGACGTCGGCGCGATCCCGCAGGGTCACGGTCATCTGGCCCGTGGCGCCCTCGATCTTGACGTGGCCGAAGAACTGCATGCCGGCCGACGGCGGCAGGTTCTGCTTGTCGAGGCCGGGCGCCTTGATGAAACGCACCTCGGGGCCGAAGGTGTTGTCGAGCTCGTTCGGACCGAACGTGCCGGCATGTAGCGGACCGGAGACGAACTCCCAGAACGGCTCGAAGTCCTGAAACTGCGCCTTGTTCGGATCGTAATAATGCGCGGCCGCGTAGTGCACGTCCGCCGTCAGCCATACCGTGTTCTGGATCGGCGCCGTCTTGATGAAGCGCAGGATCTCGGCAATCTCGAGCTCGCGGCCGCGCGCCGGACCGTCGCCCTGGGCGATGGCTTCCGAGCCCTTCTTGTTGGCCGCGTCGTCATAGACGATGATGCTGAGCGGCATGTCGGAGGCGATCACCTTCCAGGTCGCGCGCGAATTGAGCAGCGCCTGCTTCAGCCAGCGCATCTGCTCCGGCCCGATGAAGTAGGACGCCGGACCATATTTGTCCTCGAGATTGGGACCGTTGGCGCCGCGGTAGCTGCGCTCGTCGAGCACGAATACGTCGAGATGCGGGCCATAGTTGATGGTGCGATAGACGCGGCCCGGCTCGATGATGCTCTCGCGCATCGGATACATCTCGTGGAAGGCGCGCGCGGCGCGGGCCGCGAGCAGCTGGATGTTGCGCTCCTTGTAGCTCGCCGGCAGCTCCTTGGAGGCCGACCAGTTGTTGGTGACCTCATGATCGTCCCACTGCACGAAGATCGGCACCTCGGCATTGAAGGCGCGAACGTTCTCGTCGAGGAAATTGTACTTGTGGGCGGCCCGGAATTCATCGAGCGTCTCGGCAACCTTGGCCTTCTCTTCCACGGTGAGGTTCTTCCACACCTTGTTGTCCGGCAGCTTTACCTCGGACTTGATCGGGCCGTCGGCATAGATGGTGTCGCCGGAATGCAGGAAGAAGTCCGGGCGGTGCTTCTTCATCGTCGCAAAGGTGAACATGCCGCCATCATCGGGATTGATGCCCCAGCCCTGCCCCGCCACATCCCCGCCCCAGACGAACGAGACGTCGCGCTTGTTGCCGGGCGCGGTGCGGAAGCGGCCGGCCACGGCCTCGCTTTCGACCGCGGTATGCGACAGGTCGCGGAACTTGACGCGGTAGAAGATGTCCTGGCCGCTCGGCAGGCCTTCGATCAGCATCTTGGCCGTGAAGTCGCTCTCCGGAAGCGCGGCGATCGGTGGCAGCGCCCGCGCGTCCTTGAACGATTCGGTGGTCGCCACCTCGACCAGCATCTGCGACGGCCGATCGGCACGCGCCCAGACCACGCCGCCATCCATGCCGACGTCGCCGGACTGCACGCCATGCGTGATCTGCGGCCGGTCGGCGGCGCGGCTTAGATAGGGCATCGCCAGCGTCGTGACGCCGGCTGCGGCGGCCGTCGACAGGAAGCGGCGGCGGGACAGGGCTGTGTGCGGTCGAGGAATGCGAAGCGTCATGCGGATCTCCTGGTCGGATCGCGCGCGGGAGCAGGCGCGAGCCACGGCCCGGCAGACCTAGGAAAGATTGATGACGCTGGAATTACAATCGCGCCCCGGCCGCCGCGTGACACGGCCGCAGCGCAAGCGTGGTCCGACCTCAGGTGCCGGCGGCACGCAACTGCGCGCCGGTTCGCTGCAGATTGGCGGGCATGCTCATCAGGATGAGCTTGCGATCGGCCACCGCGTTGTGGAACTGCTCGAGCGCGATGTTGAACGCGGTCAACGCAGCGTGCTCGATCGCACCGTCCTCGAAGAAGGTCAGCGTGTTGCGCAGGATCTCGTCGGCCTCGCTCTGCAATTGGTCGAGCTCCTCGGTCGAATCGCTCCTGCGCGCGATGGTGATCATCTCCAGCAGACGATCGCGCAGCGAGGTGTTGATGGTGCGTTCGTCGCGCTTGAGATAGCCGGCGAACCACGCACCGGCCGACCCCATCGCCGAAAGCGCCATCAGGCTCCACCAGATGTAGTCGCTGTAGCGGTCGAGGAAGGTCTTCTCCTCGCCGTCGACGAACGCCGCCGCGCCGGGATGAGCGGGGATCGCCGCGTCCTTGTCGGTGTCCGGCGTCTCGATCTTGGCGGCAAGCGGAAATTCCGACAGCAATTGCTGGCGCACCGAGAACAGCTGATGCGTGAACGTCGAGACCGTCGAGTCGGTGAGGCCCTTGCGTGCCACGATGTGGTGATTGAAGCTGATCGTCTTCACTTCATCTTCGGGGCGATCGGGCGCCCCGCCGAACGCGCCGGCCGGAATCTCGGTGGCCTCGTATTCGGGATGGTTCTGTGCGATGGCTGCGGCGGAATCGATGGCCAGGAACGTCGGAGGCCCGCTTTCCTTGGTGGCGGCGGCGATCGCATCCGCCGTGATCTTGCTGTTGATGGGACCGGCCGCCAGATAGACATCGGCCCTCTGGCTTCGGACCGCTTCGGCGGCCTCGGTGATCGGGAATTGGACGATCTCGACCTTGCTGGGGTCGACGCCATATTGGCGCAGGATGACCTTCAGCAGGTTCGCGTTCGCCGGCGTCCGGCCGATGATGCCGACTTTGTGGCCCGCGAGCTGCGAGATCTTCGTGATCTTGGCGCCACCTTTGCGGCTCTTGCCCTTGCCGGACGAGGGCACCCAGAGGATGACGACGTTCTTGCGCAGCGTCGCCACCGCCTGTGCGTTCTTTGGGACCTCGAGGTCACCCCGCACGATCGCAAGATCCACCTTGGCGGCGGCCAGCGCCTGCGCGCTCTCGGCGGCGCCCTCGGTCGGAACCGGCCGCAGCCTGACGGAGGCGTGCGACTGGGAAAAGGCCTGGGTCAGGGCCTGGACGACCTTCAGGTCGTCGCTGTTGGGCGGACCGACCGCGATCTTGAGCACCACGGGACGCATCGCAAAATAGTAGGCACCCGTCAAAGCGCCGACGACCGCAAGGATCCCGGCGATGACGATGAACACGGCAGGGCGCATCCGTGAGCGCTGCGCTGGCGTGGTCTGAGCATCTACCAGATTCTGTCCTCCGGTGGTCCTGGGCCCGGGCGATGCCACAGGCGGCTTCGTCTGGCCACGTCGTCCCTCGATAAAGCTGAACTGTAGCAAATTTCTTGTCCGCCCGGGGTGACATCTGCGTCATGGTTACCATCGCACCAGCCACCGGGGGATCGGGACAGGTCCGAGCCCCTCCGGCAACGGCCTGTGACAAGGCTCTGATCGGGCGGACCCCGGCGCGATCCGGCTGGAGGTAGACCCCGCAATCGCCCGGATGTTGCCACGTGTCCGGCCGATTGCACCACGAGAGGAGATCGAGATGCCGCAACGATTGTCGGCGGAGGCACGCGCCACTGCCTTGCGGGAGCTTCCCGGCTGGTCCGAGGCGGTGGGCCGTGAGGCCATCGCCCGCACGTTCACATTCACAGACTTCAACGAAGCCTTCGGCTTCATGACCCGCGTCGCCCTGGTCGCCGAAAAGGCTGACCATCATCCCGAGTGGCGCAACGTCTACCGCACCGTCGAGGTGGTCCTCACGACCCATGACGCCGGCGGCGTGACCCTGCGCGACATCGAGCTCGCCAAGGCGATGAACGCGATCGCCGCGACGATGCGCGGCTGAGGCCTTGGCGACGACGGCACGCGCCTTGCGGCCGGCGTCGCCATCACCACATCCGAGGGCGAGGACCGCGCCCCCGGCGCCGTCTGGAACCGGAGATCGGACATCATGTCGGATGCGACCGACTACAGCGTTGGCTTCGAGCCCGCGGAGCGGCTGGCCCGGGATCGCGAGACCCTTCGCCGTCGTTTCTGGATCAAGTTCAAGAAGGTTGTCGCGCGGTTGCCATTCGCCGAGGAGCTGCTTGCGGCGTATTACTGCGCCTTCGACAAGGAGACACCCCGGCACGTACAGGTCGCCCTGCTCGGCGCCATCGCCTACTTCGTCGTGCCGTTCGACTTCATGCCTGACGTGCTGCCCATCCTCGGCTTCACCGACGACGCGGCGGTGCTCGCCACCGCCATCCGCATGGTCGCCTCGAACATCACGCCCGACCATCATGCCGCCGCCCGCGCCGTACTCGCGCGGCTGGCGGCAGACAAGAACGCTGACGTCGCGAAGGACGACGAGACGATCGGCTGACGACGGCTCCGGCCGGGCAAGCCGGGCGCCCGCAGTCAGCGCCTCGGAAGGGCGCAAAAGCAAAAAGCCCCGCATCCGCGGGGCTTTTCTCTTGATGGGACGTCGTCGAACGCTCCGAGCTCAGCGCTGGCCGCGCGCCTGGGCGCGGGCGCTGCCGGTCTTCTCGGCCTCCCAGGCCTGGTACTGCTTGAACAGCGCCTCGCGGTCGGCCTGGCTGGGCATCGCCCTGCCGGCGCTGCTCTGCTTCAGGAAGTCGTCGAAGCGGTCGCGTTGCGCGCCTTCCATGGCATGGCTCTCCAGCCATTTGCTGGCGGACGGCAGCCGCTGCCAGCCGGCGAGCGGGGCCGACAGCGAAACCTCCTTCCACTTCGGATGGAACGGCGGATTCTGGAATGCCGGGAATTTGGTGAAGAAGGCGTCGACGAAGGTTGCGAGCTTGCGATAGCGGTCGGTGTTCGGCGCCCAATTGTAGGCGGCGAGCACGGCCGGCACCGCGATCGTGTCGACCTTCTCGCCCTCGGCGATCAGGTTCGGGTAGTCCTTCGCCGTCAGGGTCGCGGGCAGATAGTCGGTCTGCAGCGGTCGATCGTAATCGACGTTGACGAGATGGAAGCGGCCGTCGTTCACGAAGGTCGAGACCGACTTGTAGGGCTTGCCGCCGACTACGATGACGGCATCGAGCTCGCCGCGCTTCAGCTTCTCCATCGCGATGCGCTGCTCGATGTAGGCGAAGTTGGCGCGCAGGCCAAGCCGCTCGAACACCGTCAGCGCCGTGACGAAGGTGCCGCCATTCGGCAGGTCGACGCTGACGCGGCGGCCCTCGAGGTCACGCAGGTTGCGCACCGCGCGCGGCGCGATCACCTGCATCTCTTCATTGTAGAGCTTGGTGACGTAGGTGAACTGCCGCTTGATGTCCTTGGCGAAACCCTTGCGCTCGAGATAGTCGAGCGTATCGGCGCGGACGATGCCGAGATCGACGCCCTGCAGGAACAGAATGTCGGCCACGCTCTGCACCGAGCCGCGGCCGACGATCGGCAGGACGCGCAGATTGTTGCCGTCGTCGAGCAGCGAGGCCAGGTCGGCGCCGAACTGCACATAGGTGCCGCCGATCGTGCCGGTGATGAGCGTCACCGTGTTGGCGTTCAGCGCCTGCTTGGTCTGCACCGAGCCGAACTGGAAGATCGCCTTGAGGCTGTCGCTCACCTTGGCCGGGTCGAACTCGCCTTCCTCGGCGTGGGCAGCAAAACCGCACGCTATCATCATTGCGGCTAGGGCCGCTCCAACAAGACGTCGCATCTGTCCCCCTTGATGTAAGGCTGGCACATGGTTGCGAGCCGGACGCGGGCAGCGCCAAGTCTCGGCTGGCGTCGCCCCTGAACGGACCCGAAAATCATGCGTGAAACAAAAAAATGAAACGGGGCGGCATCGCTGCCGTCACGAGCGTTCAGTTCTGCAGCTGATCGAGCCTGCGCTGCGCCTCTGACGAGCCGAGTTGGGCGGCGCGGCGGTACCAGTTGCGAGCCGCAGCCGGATCGGCATTGATATTGCGGATGTCCTTCGTTCCCAGCACGTGGGGATCGTAGGTCTGCGCCAGCATCAGCGCCGCGGCCGGTTCTTGCGCCTCGGCGGCGCGCTCCAGCAGCAGTCGCGCCGGCGGGATGTCACCCGCGGCCAGCAGACTCTTGGCGCGTTTCATGATGCCAGCGAGTTCGTCGGGATCGAGCCGGCGGACCTGCGCGGGCGGCGGAGCGGCGGTCACGGCGCCGAGGCCGGGTGCGACGATTGCCGATCCCGCGCCGGGCGAATTGATCGAGGACGGCTCCATCGCGCTCGGGGCCGGCGCGGCCGGTGCCGTGGCGAAGCTCGGCGGCGCTGCAACCGGCGCAGGCTGCGTCACGCTGCGATTCTGCAGCGCTGTCTGGTAGGCGTTGGCGATGTCGTCCCGCGTCGGGGCGACGGCTGCCGTCTGCACCGGCGCCGCAGCGGCAGCCGGCGGCTCGGGCGGCAGTCGCGCCGGCTCGTTCAGCTGCATGTCGCGCGCGGTGAGCTGCGTGTTGGTGGCCTGCGGCGGGGCCGTCGGATCCGGCGTGGCGCCGATGATGGAAGCCTTGGCACTGGCGATCAAGTCGCGCGTCGCATCCGAGGTGACAAGCGCGAAGAGCACCGCGACGCCGGCCGCAGCCACCACGGCGAGAAGAATCCGGGACGAGACCGAGACGCGGCGGGTCCGCGCCGGCCACTGGTCCTCGAAATGCGTGCTGTCGATCTGATTGCCGCTCTCATATTCGGAGAGGAACATCGGCATCGATTCGTCGTTTGGATAATTGTCCTGGGTCGACCGGCCGAAACGATAGTTCGGTGGGCGCTCCTGAGGGAGTTCGTCGGGGAAAGGCCTGAAATCAGGCTCCGAAGGAGTTCTGTTGTTGAAACGTCCGCGCGTCGTCCGCTCAGCCATGGCCTTCATCCCCATCTCAACTTCACGCAACATACTTTTGGTCCCAAGCCCGTCAGAAGCTCGAGACACGTCACGATTGCCAGAGGCACCCCACTGCCGACAACTAATTGACTAATTGAATCCGACTAAAAGTGGACGAGAGCCGGCATGATTCTGGAAATATTTTGATCTGATTGTGGCGACGCACGTGCGACATCGCACGGCACCAAATCCAGAAACGTCGAGATAACAACGGCAAAGCCCTACAATTAACCATGCCATAATGTGGCGCGGTTGCGTTAACCAAGAAACGCTCGTTTTCGGATTTTCTGCTTCCGGTTGCGAATCCGTGACGCCGGCGCGGCAGCCCGCCGAACAAATTTGCGACCGCCGCGCATCGCGCGGATGTCACAGCAACCTCGGGCCGGCTCGGATCGAGCCTTGCGTCCGCAGAACAGACAGGGCTCTGCCCGGTTTGGTTGCGCGGATCAGGGCGAGGCCACCCCGGGGGGAATACAGCAACCCCGGGGGCCTTCATTGCGCGACGTCCTCAGGGGTGCAGGATCACCTTGCCCATCGCCTGGCGGCCGGCCAGCACCTTCAAGGCATCGGCGGTCTGCGCCAGCGGGAATGTGCGGTCGACATGCGACGACAGCTTGCCCTCCGCGGTCCACTGCACGAGCTTTTCGAGGTTCGCGCGGTTCTTGGCGGGGTTGAGTCGGGTCCAGGCGCCCCAGAACACGCCGCGGATATCACAGCCCTTCAGCAGCGCGAGGTTCAGCGGCATCTTCGGGATGTCGCCGGCGGCGAAGCCGATCACCAGGAACCGGCCCTCCCAAGCGATCGAGCGCAGCGCGGCCTCGGCGTAGGTGCCACCGACGGGATCGAAGATGATGTCGGCGCCCTTGCCGTCGGTGAGCCGCCGCAGCCCCTCCTTGAGATCCTCCTTGGCGTAGTTCAACGTCAGCGTCGCGCCGTGCTGCCTGGCGAATTCGAGCTTCTCGTCCGAAGAGGCACAGGCGATGACCTTCAGCCCCATCAGCTTGCCCAGCTCGCAAGCGGCAAGGCCGGTGCCGCCGGCGGCACCAAGCACGGCCAGCGTCTCGCCCGGCTTCGGACTGGCACGATCCTCCAGCGCATGCAGCGCGGTGCCGTAGATGATGATGATGCCGGCGGCGCGATCGAAATCGAGATTGTCCGGAATCTTGACGATCGACGCGGCCGGCAGCGCGATCTTTTCGCGCGCGCCGTTGTGGCCGCAGGAGGCGACGACACGGTCGCCGACCTTCAGGTCGGTGACGCCATCGCCAACGCTCTCGATGACACCTGCGACCTCTGCGCCCGGCGAGAACGGGAACGGCGGCTTGATCTGGTACTTACCCTGGATCATCAGGATGTCGAAGAAGTTCAGCGCCGCCGCCTTGATCGCAATCACGGCCTCGCCGGGACCGGCCACCGGATCTGGCACCTCGGTGAGGACGAGATCGTCGGGCTGACAGAATTGCGAGCAGAGAATGGCTTTCATGGGCGCTCCTTGGTCGTTGCCACCGGATCGAGGTCCGGCTTTGGGAACGTCATGCCGGATTTGCCGCCGCGCCACAATCATCATCGGGCCGCGGCATGGGCGCGGCGCCGGCCCGAGGACGCGAAGCGCCGGACAATCCGGCTCTGCGGCCTTTGCAAGCGGTGCATTTAGCCGCTATCCATCGCGACCACGGTCAGCGATTCCGGGCCATTTTCCAGTCACAATATTGGTGGAACGAAGTCGCGGGGGAACTCAACGTATCATGTTGTTCGGGCGATTGTTGACAACGCTGGTCGGCGGCGTGCTGCTGTTCGGAACTCCGAGCCTCGTCGTGGCACAGAGCGCCGCGCCAAAGGCCGCAGCTCCGCATCCGAAGGCCGCACCGAAATCGGAATCGAAGCCGGCCGTTCCCAGCATCGGCGGCGCGGAACCGACGCTGATCGGACAGTTCGGCGGCTGGGGCGCCTACACCGCGATGCCCGGCGGCAAGAAGGTCTGCTTCGCGCTGGCCAAGCCGACAACCTCCAAGACCAATCCGCCCAACCGTCCGCGCGATCCCGCCTATGCCTTCGTGTCGACCCGGCCCTCCGAGAAGGTCTTCAACGAGGTTTCGATCATGATCGGCTATGCGCTGAAGCCCGGATCCGACGCCGCGGTGGAGGTCGGCGGTGCCTCCTATGCCATGTATACCCAGGGTGACGGGCTCTGGATCAAGAACGCCGCCGAGGAAGAGCGGATGGTCGAGGCCATGCGCAAGGCGCCCGAGGCGGTGGTCAAGGGCGTTTCGGCCAAGGGCACGGAGACCACCGACGTGTTCTCGCTGAAGGGGCTCGCCCAGGCGCTCGACCGCATCGCGCAGGATTGCCGCCGGTAGACGGCGGCCGCCGGTACCGCTCGTCAGGCGGGTCGCATTTGCCGGCCGGATCGTTATATAAACCCGCTGAACGCCTTCGGCCGCCGCGGCCGGGCAGCACTTTGGGCTCCTCGACATGGCAACGACTGCCGGGCTGCGCGACTCATCTGCGCCCCTCGAAAAGACTCCGCTCGAAACCTACGTCCCGCCGGCGAAGCCCTCGCTGATCGGCCTGTCGCGCGCGGAGCTGGCCGCGAGACTGGGCGAGGTCGGAGTACCCGAGCGCCAGCAGAAGATGCGGGTGCAGCAGTTGTGGCACTGGATCTATTTCCGCGGCGCCAACTCGTTCGACGAGATGACGTCGGTGTCGAAGGACACACGCACGGCGCTGGCCGAGCATTTCACCGTCGACCGTCCCGAGGTCGTGGCCGAGCAGATCTCCAACGACGGCACCCGCAAATGGCTGCTGCGGCTGCCGAGCGGCGACAATCTGCAGAAGGCCCACGAGGTCGAGTGCGTCTACATCCCCGAGACCGATCGCGGCACCTTGTGCGTCTCGTCGCAGGTCGGCTGCACGCTGAACTGTTCGTTCTGCCACACCGGCACGCAGCGGCTGGTGCGCAACCTCACCGCGGGCGAGATCGTGGGCCAGGTCATGGTGGCGCGCGACCGGTTGAACGACTGGGCCGACCGCGAGACCCCGCTCGGCAACCGGCTCATCACCAACATCGTCATGATGGGGATGGGCGAGCCGCTGTACAATTTCGACGCGGTGCGCGACGCGCTGCTGATCGTCTCGGACAACGAGGGCATCGGCATCTCCCGCCGCCGCATCACGCTGTCGACCTCGGGCGTGGTGCCGAACATCAAGCGCGCCGGCGAGGAGATCGGCGTGATGCTGGCGATCTCGCTGCACGCCGTGCGCGACGAGCTGCGCAACGAGCTGGTGCCGCTCAATCGCAAATATCCGATTGCCGAGCTGCTGCAGGCCTGCCGCGACTATCCCGGCGCCTCCAACGCGCGCCGCATCACCTTCGAATATGTGATGCTCAAGGGCGTCAACGATTCGCTCGATGACGCCCGGCTGCTGGTGAAGCTGCTGAAAGGAATCCCGGCCAAGATCAACCTGATTCCGTTCAATCCCTGGCCCGGCTCGGCATATGAATGCTCGGATTGGGAGCAGATCGAGAAGTTCTCCGAATACGTCTTCAACGCCGGCTATTCGTCCCCGGTGCGCACGCCGCGCGGCCGCGACATCCTCGCCGCCTGCGGCCAGTTGAAGTCGGAGACGGAGAAGTTGTCCGCACGGGAGCGTCAGGCGCTGCGTGCGATGGCAATGACGGATTGATTGTCCAATCGCTGACGACTCTGAGCAACCTCGTCATGCCCGGGCTTGACCCGGGCATCCATCTGCTACGATGACCATCTCGACTAGGAGATGGATGGCCGGGTCAAGCCCGGCCATGACGAGTGGAGAAAGCAGGGCCTTGATTGTCCAACATGGGTTTCACGTCATGGCGCTGATCGGCCGTCTCGTCGTGATCGCGTTCGCCTTTTTCGCCGCCTGCTTCCTCGCGGGGCTGATCGTCGTGACCGCGATTCTGTTCCCGGAGTTCTCCGACCTCGGCAACGGCCCGATCGATCAGGGCGCGTTCGAGGTCATCATCGGCTTCGGCTTCATCTTCGTGTCGGGGTTCGCGCTGATCCCGGCGCTGCTGATCGCGCTGATCACCGAGGCGTTCTCGATCCGCAGCGTGCTCGCCTATGCGATCGGCGGCGGCGTTGTGGGTGCCGCCTGCTATCTCGGCCTGGTGCCGTTCGATCCCGAGACCTTCCACTTCGAAGGCATCGTGCGTCGCCATCTCGAGATCCTGACCGGCGCCGGCATCGTCGGCGGCTTGGTCTATTGGCTGATCGCCGGCCGCAACGCTGGCCGCTGGCGCGAGCCGTCGCCGCGCCTGCCGCCACCGCCGCCATTACCGTCGGGATCGCCACGGTGAGCCGCCGGCCTTTCCATCGCCATCCGCTTTCGCTAAACCGCGCGCCATGAACCGCACTGGACTCTTCATCGCATTGTCGCTCGCGCTTGTCATCGGCGTGCTGTTCGGCGTCTATCCCGAACTCGACCTCAAGCTGGCCGCGCTGTTCTACGATTCCCACACACGCAGCTTCCCCGTGAAGCTCGACGGCTATGCCGCGTTCGCGCGCGATGCCGCGATGTGGGTTGCCTGGGGCATCGCGCTGCCGTCCATCGTTGCGCTGGTGGTGAAGCTCATCCGTCCCGACCGGCCGCTGCTGGTGAAGGGCCGCACCATGGCGTTCCTGCTGCTGACCTTGTCGCTGTCGGCCGGCGTGCTCACCAACTTCACCTTCAAATCCTATTGGGGCCGGCCGCGCCCGGTCGTCGTGACCGAGTTCGGCGGCGACATGCAGTTCGTGCCGTGGTGGGATCCGCGCGGCGGCTGCGGCCGCAACTGCTCGTTCTTCTCCGGCGAGGGCGCGACCGCGTTCTGGACCCTGGCGCCGGCCGCGCTGACGCCGCCCGCCATCCGGCCCGTCGCCTACGGCGCCGCCGTCCTGTTCGGCATCGCCACCTCGGTGCTCCGGATGGCGTTCGGCGGACATTTCTTCACCGACATCGCCGCGGCCGGCCTCGTCACCTTCATCGTGATCTGGCTGCTGCACGGCTACATCTACCGCTGGCCGTCCACCCGGCTCACCGACGCCGGCATCGACGCCGCCCTGACCCGCTTCGCCTGGCCGGGCTTCCGGCTGATGCGCCGGCTGTTCGGCCGCCGCCAGCCCGGCACCAGCCCCGCGGCCTGAGCGCGGCCGGAAGCCGATTAATCGCGTGCCGATCGGGGCGAAATCTGCTATCCGCGCCCGAATTTCTGAACGATACGGCCATCAACACCGGTTGGACTCCCCATGACCACGATCCTGAAAAGCCTGCCCAAGGGCGAGAAAGTCGGCATCGCCTTTTCCGGCGGCCTCGACACCAGCGCCGCGCTGCTCTGGATGAAGCAGAAGGGCGCGCGCTGCTTCGCCTACACCGCCAATCTCGGCCAGCCCGACGAGTCCGACTATGACGAGATCCCGCGCAAGGCGCTGAGCTTCGGCGCCGAGAAGGCGCGCTTGGTCGATTGCCGCACCCAGCTGGTGCATGAGGGCATCGCCGCGATCCAGTCCGGCGCCTTCCACATCTCGACCGGCGGCATCACCTATTTCAACACCACCCCGCTCGGCCGCGCCGTCACCGGCACCATGCTGGTCGCCGCGATGAAGGAGGACGGCGTCAACATCTGGGGCGACGGGTCGACCTACAAGGGCAACGACATCGAGCGGTTCTATCGCTACGGCCTGCTGACCAATCCAAACCTCAAGATCTACAAGCCCTGGCTCGACCAGCAGTTCATCGACGAGCTCGGCGGCCGCGCCGAGATGTCGGCGTTCCTGACCGCCAACGGCTTCAACTACAAGATGAGCGCCGAGAAGGCGTACTCGACCGACAGCAACCTGCTCGGCGCCACCCACGAGGCCAAAGATCTCGAGAGCCTCGACAGCGGCATCCGCATCGTCAACCCGATCATGGGCGTGCCGTTCTGGCGCGAGGACTGTGTGGTCAAGCCGGAAACCGTCGTCGTCCGCTTTGAGGAGGGCCAGCCGGTCGCGCTGAACGGCCAGACTTTCGGCGACGCCGTGGCGCTGTTCCTGGAGGCGAACGCGATCGGCGGTCGCCATGGTCTCGGGATGAGCGACCAGATCGAGAACCGCATCATCGAGGCTAAGAGCCGCGGCATCTACGAGGCGCCGGGCATGGCGCTGCTGCACATCGCCTATGAGCGGCTCGTCACCGGCATCCACAACGAGGATACGATCGAACAGTACCGCATCAGCGGCATGCGCCTGGGACGCCTGCTCTACCAGGGCCGGTGGTTCGATTCGCAGGCTTTGATGCTGCGCGAGACGGCGCAGCGCTGGGTGGCGCGCGCCGTCACCGGCGAGGTGACGCTGGAGCTGCGCCGCGGCAACGACTACTCGATCCTCAACACCGAGAGCCCCAACCTGACCTACCAGCCGGAGCGGCTGAGCATGGAGAAGGTCGAGGACGCCGCCTTCACGCCGGCCGACCGCATCGGCCAGCTGACGATGCGCAATCTCGACATCACCGACACCCGCTCCAAGCTGAAGCTCTATTCGGACACCGGGCTGCTGTCGGGTTCGGACGGCGCGGAGATCTTCCAGCTCGGCCACGACAAGGGTTGAGCGACGTCTCAAACAAGATACGGCGCCGTCTCCACCGGCGTCGTCCCTGCGAACGCAGGAGCCATAACCACCGGCTGACGTGGTGAGAGCTGGCTGTAGCTCCAACCATCGCAAAACTGGATCCTGGGAGTATGGGTCCCCGCGTTCGCGGGAAGACATCGAGTTGGCCGCGACAGATTGCCTCCAACGAAAAATGGCCGGGATTGCTCCCGGCCATTTTCTTTACTGAGTCGCAGCGCCTCAGCGCGGCGGCGCGACGCCCGGAGGCGGCGGCGGCAGCGCGGCCTGGCCGCCATTCAGCAGCGGCGTGATGCGGCGGACCGTGACGCGCCGGTTGATGCGGCTCGGCCCCTGCGTCTGCTCCTTCAGGTACTGCTCGCCATAGCCCTGCGAGGTCAGGTTCTCGGCCGGCACGCCGAACTGCTGCGTCAGCAGCGTCGCCACCGACTCGGCGCGGCGATCCGACAGCGACAGATTGTCGGTCTCGTTGCCGACCGCGTCGGTGTGGCCCTCGATCAGGTAGACCTCGCGCGGATTGCGCTGGATCGCCTGGTTGAGGCCGTCGGCGATGACCTGCAGCTTCGCCGCCTGCTCCGGTCCGATCTCCCACGATCCGGTATCGAACGTGATCGTGTTGAGATCGATCGACGGCATCAGCTGGCGCACCGACGGCGAGTAGCGGACCTCGTCGAGCGAGTAGCGGCGCTGCACGCGCTCGACAGGCGGGGCCATCAGCGTGTCGTAGATGACATCCGGCGGCGCCTCCTCGGCGTCGACGATGTAGCGGTTGTAGGGGATGCGGATCTCCGGCGGCGGCAGGTCGACATAGAAGCCGCCGACCGCCTGAGGATCGCGGAAGGTGTTGTCGATGATGATGATCTCGCGGCCGCCGACGTCGCGACGGATGCGGCGCAGCAGCCGTCCATCGGGCGCCGTGATCGTGACGATCTGGCTGCCGTCGGGACGGATCACCACGGTGCGCGTCTCGCCCCGCTCCTGCTGCACGCGGATGTCACGGGCGCCGTAGCGGAAGCGCTCGAGCTCGTCGTGACGCACGAAGGCCTGTCCGCTCGGATCGCGGACGATGACGCGGCCCGGCTCGTAGATCACCGTGCGGCCCCCCTCCTGGACCTCGCGGCGCTGGCCGCGGAAGTCTTCCAGCCGCTGCGGCCCGGGCATCGGAGCGCCCGGTGCGATCGGCGTGAGCTGCTGGGGCGTCGGCGGGGGCGGCGCCGGAAGTGGCGCTGCGACCTGCGGCGGCGGCCGATTGGACATGGCCGGGGGACCGGCAGGCGGCACGGCGCCCGGCCCGGCCTGCGGCGCGCCGGCGGGTCCCGGTCCGGGTCCAGCAGCACCGGGACCTGCCGCCGGGGGCGCCGCCCCCGGGGCACCCGGGGCCGTTCCCGGACGTCCGCCGGGCGGGCTGCCAGCGACGGGCGGCGTGCCTTGCTGTGTTGGCGTCTGGGCGGCCGGAGGCGCGGGTGGCGCCGGCGGAGTTCCCGGAGCAGGCGCGACGGTGCCGGCGGGCGGGATCGGAGCCCCGCGCGGCGGGGGTCCGCCTTGCGGGGAACCGGGCGGCGGGCCGCCGGCGCCCGGACGGCCTCCTGGTCCACCGGACGGTGGAGTAGGCGCGGCCGAGGGTTGCGGCGACGGGCCCGCGGCGGGTGGCGGCGAATGGGGCGGTGTTGCGCCAGCCGGAGGCGGCGGGGTTCCTGGCCGCTGATTCGGCGCAGCACTCGGCGGCGGGGGCGGAGCAACCACGGGCGGCGCAGGCGGCGTTGGCCGCGATGGTGCCGCCGCGGGCGGCGGCGGAGCGGGCGGAGTTGCTGGACGCGGAGGCTCGCGCACCACGGGCGGCGGGGCCGGCGGATGCGCCGGAGGCGCTGCGACCGGGGGCGGGGGCGGCGGCGGTGTCGGACGCGGGGGAGCCGCCGGCGGCGGGGGCGCGGGGCGCGGTGGCTCCGCACGGGGTGGCGGCGGGGGAGGTGGCGGCGCGGGACGCGGTGCCGCAGCCGGGGGAGGCGGTGGGGGAGCAGGACGCGGCGGAGCCGCCGCGGGCGGCGGCGCAGGCGGTGCCTGGTGGGGCGGTGCAGCGGCCGGCGGCGGGCCAGCCGGCCGCTGAGGCGGGCCTGGCGGTTGACCATGCGGCGGCTGCTTGGGCCGACCGTCCGGGCCGACCTCGCCGCCGGGGCCGCCTGGACCTTGCGCCATGATCATCGGCGCGCTCTGCGCGTGGGAGCCGGAGCTCATCAGTTGCATCGCCGACAGCGCAGTCGTCGCCAGCAGCAGGACGCGAAGTTTGCTCATGTGTCTTGTTTTCCCGGAACGATCTTTTTCAAGCACGGAGAGATCAACGAGTATGGGTTAGGCCGGATTGTGGCGCAGTTCAAATCCGCAGGCGGATTTATTTCGACGCGAAGCCACCACCGCAGGGCCGCCATTCAGGTTTCATTCAGCCTTGATTTTCAAGGGCTTGGCGTAACCGCAGAGATGCGGACCGGCTCGCGGCCAAGCCCTCGGCAGGCGATCATCATGACCGTCCAATCGCGGTCAATCCGTGGCCGGATTCGGCGTGGTGGGACCGAGCGGCCCTCGGCCGGGGATTTCGTCCGGCGTCGGCCCTGGCAGCTCGCGCGGCGGCGCCGGCGCATCAGGCTCGTACACCGGCGGCGGAATGTCGGGCTGCGGATTGCCGACCGGGTCTTCCTGCGGCGGTTCAACCGGATGGCCCGGCGTCGCCGGCGGAATCTCTGGCGGTTCGATCGGCATCACATCGCGACCTTGCGGTTGTCGCCGAGGTCGGGACGCGTGCCGGTCACCGCGGCCGCCGCCATCTTTACGTAGCTCACGACCGTGCCGGGCGAATCCCAGAACTCGGCGTCATCAGGCGTGATCTTCAACAGGCGGATGTTCGGATCCTCGGCGCTGTCCCACCAGGCCTTGGCCGGCGTCGAGAAGAGCTCCCGGATCTTGCCGCGATCGTTGGAGACGGCTGCCGTGCCCGTCAGCGAGACGTATTTCTGGGCTCCGGCGTCCGCAAACGACAGATTGATCTGCGGCGACCGCGCGATCTCCTCGTCCTTGTGACGCCGCGCGTCGGTGAGGAAATAGATCATGTTCTCGTCGCGCGCGAGATAGGCGCTCATCGGCCGTGCTCGCAGCCTGTCACCGTCGCGGGTGACCAGCATCGCAAATCCGATCTTCTTCATCAGGTCCCAAACGCGATCCTGATCGCGCGCGTCGTCATTGCTCATGGCCGGCTCCCTTGATGTCAGGGCCGACAACGCAGCGTGGGGCGCCGCGTTCCGGACGTAGCAGGGAAAGCGGACGGATGCGCGGTTCAGCCGCGCAGCAGCAGCGTGTTGCTGCGGGTGCGGCCGCTCTCGCGGTAACCGCGGCCGAGCATGTCGGCGAGGCAGTCGTTCTGCCATTCGTCGCGCGACAGATGTTCGATGACCACCGCCCGCGGCCACAAGGCGGCAGGCGCGTCACGGAAGAAGCAGGTCAGCACGCGGTCCTCGAAACCTTCCACGTCGATCTTCAGCGCGTCGACCTTGGTCGCTCCGGCCTGTTCGAGGATGGTCTGCAGCCGCAACGATGGGACCTTGAATGCCTCCGCTCCGGCCTCGCCGATCACGATATGGCTGGCGCCGAGATTGTCACCGTCCGTCTCGATCATCACCTCGCCGTCGCTGTCGCCTGCGGCCGCTGCCACCAGCCTGACCTGGGACAGCTGGGACGCAGCACGGTTGAAGCTCAGCCGCGCATGCGTGACCGGATGCGGCTCCACCGCGATCACGAGGCCGTCGGGCCCGACGTGACGGGCCAGCGGCAAGGCGAACGTTCCGACATTGGCGCCGATATCCACCACCACGCCGCCCTGCGGAACGTGGCTGCGCAGGAAATCCAGCTCCTCGCGATTGTAGTCGGGATTGAACAGCGCGCCGCGCTCGGTCGCACTGAGCTGATGGTAGAAGCGGAAACTGGCGCCCTGATAGCCGACGTCAACGGGGCCCGCCCCGAGCACATTGACGACGCGCGTCAACATCGGCCGGAACGCGCCGCGCTTGAGCCCGGAGCCGTGCGCCAGCCGGATCACCAGCGCCTGGGCGGCGTTGGGAGCGAAGGCACCAAAGGGAGGCGGAGAAGGATCGTTGTCGGGCGTCAAGGTCGCGTCCTGGGCTGAAGGCGACGTGTGATAGCCGGTTTCGCTACGATCTCCAATGCAGGCGGCGTGTCCGCATTGTGTCGTCACCGGGACAGCGCTGCGGCAGGGGCGCGAGGCGCTCAGGCTGCCTTGCGCTGGCGCAGGAAACGTCCGATGAGGCGACGCTTCCCCTTGCGCGGAATGAGGTCGATGTCGCTGACGAGCTTGGCGCCGCCCTTGCGCCGCTCGAGCACGATCTTGCGGCTGTGGAAGGCCTCCAGTTCCACCCGGTGCGCCACGCTCACGATGGTCGCCTTCGGCAGCTCGCTCGTCACCATCTCCATCATCTTGTCCTGGCTCTTCTCGTCGAGCGCGGACGTCGCCTCATCGAGCACGACGATGTCGGGACTGTGCAGCAGCAGGCGCGCGAAGGCGAGGCGCTGCTTCTCGCCGCCCGAGAGCGTCTGGTCCCACGGCGCCTCCTCCTCGATCTTGTCCTTGAGATGATCGAGCCCGACCTTGTGCAGGGCTTCGCCGACCTGCGCCACGCTCCAGTCCTCGGCGGCGCCGGGATAGGCGACGGCCCGGCGCAGGCTGCCCGAGGGCACGTAGGGGCGCTGCGGCAGCATGAACAGCCGCCGGTCGGGATGGAAGTTGATGCTGCCGCCGCCCCACGGCCACAGCCCGGCAACGGCGCGCACCAGCGTGCTCTTGCCGGTGCCGGATTCGCCGGCGACCAGGAGGCGCTCGCCGGGATCGACGACGACCTCGGTTTCGCCGACCACGGCGGTGCCGTCGTCGAGCGTCACCTGCAGATCATTCAGACTGAGCATCGCTTCGCCGGCGGTCTCGCCGCGCTTGATGCGGCCAATGCCGTCGCCCCGCTCTGCACGCTCCAGCGCGTCGAGCGACATCATCAGCGAGGCGATGCGGCGGGCACAGGCGTTCCAATCCGCGAGACGCGGATAATTGTCGACCAGCCAGCCGAACGCAGTCTGCACGATCGTGAACGCGCTCGCGGCCTGCATCACCTGCCCGAGCGTCATGCTACCGTCGAGAAATTTCGGCGCGCACAACAGCAGCGGCACGACCGGAGCGATGAGGCTCGAGCCCTGCGACACCAGCGTGGTGCGCATGTGCTGGCCGGCGAGCCGCGCCCATTGCTGCAGCACGTTGCCGAACGTTCGGTCGATGCCGGCGCGCTCTTCGGTCTCGCCGCCGAGCAGGGCGATGCTCTCGCCGTTTTCGCGGACGCGGGTCAGAGTATAGCGGAAATCGGCCTCGGCCTGGTTCTTGTCCTCGGACACCTGCACGAAGCGGCGGCCGATCGTCATGATCGAGCCCGAGGCGATGGCGGCGTATACGATCGCGGCAATGACCAGAAAGCCCGGAATAGTGATCTCGGTCGCGCCGAGATGCAACGTCAGCGCGCCGCCGATGGTCCAGAGCACAACGATGAACGTCGCGGCCGACAGCAGCGCAGAGGTCACGCCGGCGATGAAGTCGACCGGCGAATCGGTTGCGACGCGCAGGTCCTCGGCGATCCGGTATTCCGGATTCTTGTGGTCGCCGCTGACGAGATTGAGCTGATAGTAACGCCCGCTGGTCAACCAGCGGGTGATGACGCTGTTGGTCAGCCACGCCCGCCAACGCCGCTGGATCGCCATCCTCGCATAGACCTGGGCGACGCCGAGGATGACGCTGCCGATCGCGAGCGGGAAGAAGATCGCGGTGAGGTGAAAGACGGTCGCCGAATCGCGTTTCTCGATCGCATCGAAGATCGACCGATTCCAGACGTTGATGCCGTACTGGAATCCGACAGTCGCAACGATCAGGACCAGCAGCCCGATCGTGAACGCCCACGCCAGGCGATCGCCGCTCTGGCCCCAATAGCCGCGGGCGCTGATCCAGAACCGGGTCAGCAGATAGCGTTTGCGCAGTTGCTCGGCCTCTTCGGGCGACAGCTCCGGATCAGGCTCCACGAGCTCTGGCGGCGGCGGCTCGACCTCAGCGCCATTCTCGGCGGCGATCTCGATGATCGGCGCCTTCTCGGGCGCCGGTGTCGCCGGCCGCGCGATGTCCTGAACCTGTCCCATGCCGCGATAACAGCAAGGCAAGTAGAAGGTTCCCGTCCGGGTTCCCGCGCAGGCCCAGTGGTTTCAGGGCACCTGCGTGTTGGGCGCCATGGGCGGAGCGCGGTACACCGGCACGGGGACGACCTGATGCAGCACGCGCGACAATTCCTCGATCGAATAGGGCTTGCGCAATAGCTCGAAGCCATGCGTGCCCTGCTGCGCCAGCACATGGCTGTAGCCGCTCGCGAGCACGACCGGCACGTTGAGCTCGAGCCGCCTGATTTCCTCGGCTAGCTCCAGCCCGGTCATGCCGGGCATCACGACATCGGTGAAGACGACGTCGAATCGGCTGGTGCCGCCGATCAGCTCCTCCAGCGCGTCCCGGGCGTTGTCGACCAGCGTGGTCCGATAGCCGAGCTCGGCCAGCGCTTCGGTCGCCGACCTGCCGACGTCGATGTTGTCCTCGACCACCAGCACCGACATGCCTCGACCGCCGATCGGCTCGGCATGGCTGCCGTCCTCGCCGCGCTGTACCTGGGCTGGAGCGACGCGCGGCAGATAGAGCGTGAACGTCGCGCCGCGGCCCTTCTCGCTCGTGACCCCGATTTCGCCGCCGGACTGCTTGGCGAAGCCGAACACCTGCGAGAGGCCGAGGCCGGTGCCCTGGCCGATGGTCTTGGTCGTGAAGAACGGCTCGAAGATGCGTCCGAAATGCTCCGACGGGATGCCGACGCCGGTGTCCTGGACGTTGATGGCGACATAGCCCAGCGGCGGACGGTCATGCGGCGCCGCCGGAGTCGGCAGCGCCGCTGCGGGGGCGACGGTGATGCTGAGACGTCCCTGGCCGGCCATTGCGTCGCGGGCATTGACGGCCAGGTTGATCAGCGCCGTCTCGAACTGGCCAGCGTCGGAATTGACGTAGCACGGCTCGTCGGGAACGGAGATCACGACCTCGACGCGTGACCCGACCAGGGTCTTGGTCATGTCGCGCAGGGCGACGACGCTGCGGCCGATGTCGAAGACCTCGGGCTTCAGCGTCTGGCGCCGGGCGAACGCGAGGAGCTGCGCCGTGAGCTTCGATGCGCGCGCCACCGTATCCGAGATCGCGTCGATATAGCGCTGCCGCCGTTCGTCAGCCAGATCCGGCCGGCGCAACAGGTCGGCCGAGGCCCGGATCACGGTCAGCAGATTGTTGAAGTCGTGCGCGACGCCGCCGGTCAGTTGTCCCAGCGCCTCCATGCGCTGGCCGTGCTTGAGCGCATCCTCGGCCTCGAGGCGGCGGGCGGCCTCGACATGCAGGCGCTCGGTCCGCCGCTGGGCAAGGGTCAGGAAGACGACGAGCAGCGCGGTGGCCGGGATGCCGAAGATGAGGTGCCGGCCGATCGTGCCGAGCCAGCGGTTGCGGATGGTCGACGTCGCCAGCCCCGCCGAGACGTAGACCGGATAGCCGCCGAGCCGCTGATACCCGACGAGACGCTCGACGCCATCGACCGGCGATATCTCGGTGACGAGCTGCTCCGCATCTGCGGCCCCGGCGGGAATGTCGCTGGGCCCTGCAGCCGCGCCTCTCCCGCCGCCCGGGAAGCGCGCCAGGATGAGACCATCGAAGCGGCGCAGCGCGAAGTAGCTGCCGGGTGCCCGGCCGATCCGGGCATAGAAGTGCTCGAAATAATCCGGAAGCACCGAGGCCTGGATGATGCCGGTGAAGCTGCCGTCGTCGCTCTGGCGGCGGCGGCTGATGGTGAAGAACGGCGCGCCCTGATAGGGCGGCCGCGGCGTCAACCGCGCGCCGATGAAGGTGCCGATGCTGTCCTTGACGTGGGCGCTGAAGTAGTCGCGGTCGAGGAACGTCATGTCCGGCGCCGGATAGATCATGCTGTTGACCAGCGGCCGGCCGTTGGCGTCGAACACCCAGGCGGACTTCATCTGCGGCAGCGCGTCCGACAATTGTCGCAACCGGGCGTGCAGCGCCTGCTCGCGCGCCTTGATGTCGGCATCCGACAGGTCGCGGACGACCTCGTCGATCTCCGAGAGGCTGCGCTCGATGGTCTCGAACACCTTCAGCGCGTGCTCGTGGACGATTTCGAGCGAGCGGCTGATCTCGCGATCGGCCTCCTCATATGTCGTGCCGTGGGAGACGTAGGCCGCGATCACGAACAGAGCGACAGGAAGCGCAAGTGACGCGACCATCATCCAGCGCAGCATCGTCAGCGATTTGCGTTGTGCGGTCTGCACGGTCGCTCCGGCCTCAAAGGGCCACGAGCTTAACGCAATCGACGGCGGCTACAAACTCGCTGCGCCCGGAACTTGTGCCGGTTCCGGGCGCATGATCGGTAAAGCTGTCCGCCCGGCTAGATCTGCCGCTCGACCAGCTTGAACTTGAGTTCCGCGATCGCCTCGGCGGGGTTCAGCCCCTTCGGGCAGGCCTTGGCGCAGTTCATGATGGTGTGGCAGCGGTACAGCCGGAACGGGTCCTCGAGATTGTCGAGCCGCTCGCCGGTGGCTTCGTCGCGGCTGTCCTTGACCCAGCGCGTCGCCTGCAGCAGCGCGGCGGGTCCGAGATAACGCTCGCTGTTCCACCAGTAGCTCGGGCACGAGGTCGAGCAGCAGGCGCACAGGATGCACTCGTAAAGGCCGTCGAGCTTCTCGCGATCCTCGTGGCTCTGCCGCCATTCCTTCTGCGGCGTCGGCGAGGTCGTCTTCAGCCAGGGCTCGATCGAGGCGTATTGCGCGTAGAAATTGGTGAGGTCGGGCACCAGGTCCTTCACGACGGGCTGATGCGGCAGCGGATTGATCTTGACCGCGCCGTCCTTCACGTCGTGCATCGAGCGGGTGCAGGCCAGGGTGTTCTGGCCGTCGATGTTCATCGCGCAGGAGCCGCACACGCCCTCGCGGCAGGAGCGGCGGAAGGTCAGCGACGGATCGATGTGGTTCTTGATCCAGATGAGGCCGTCGAGCACCATCGGGCCGCAATCGTTGACGTCGACGTAGTAGGTGTCGACGCTCGGATTCTTGCCGTCGTCCGGATTCCAGCGATAGACCTTGAACTCGCGAACCTCGGTGGCACCGGCCGGCTTGGGCCAGGTCTTGCCACCGGTGATCTGAGAATTCTTTGGAAGTGCGAACTCAGCCATTTCGGAAGGCCTTCTTGGGTTTGACGGTCGGGCTCAGGTCACACGCGATCAGTACACGCGCGCCTTCGGCGGAATGTACTGCACGTCGTTGGTCATGGTGTAGTTGTGCACCGGGCGGTAATCGATCGTCGTCTTGCCGTCCTTGCTGTCGATCCACGCCAGCGTGTGCTTCATCCAGTTCGTGTCGTCGCGATCCGGAAAATCCTCGCGCGCATGGGCGCCGCGGCTCTCGGTGCGATTGACGGCCGAGTCCATCGTCACGACCGCCTGCGCGATCAGATTGTCGAACTCGAGCGTCTCGATCAGGTCGGAATTCCACACCAGCGAGCGGTCGGACACCGCGATGTCACCGATGCCGCCATACACCTTGTGGATCAGGTTATGGCCTTCCTGCAGCACCTCGCCGGTGCGGAACACGGCGCAGTTGGTCTGCATCACGTTCTGCATGCTCTCGCGCAGCTTCGCGGTCGGCGTGCCGCCGGAGGCATGGCGATAATGGTCGAGCCGGCCGAGCGCCTTGTCGGCGGAGTCCTTCGGCAGGTCCGGCTGCTTGCCGTTCGGCGTCAGCTTCTCCGCCAGTCGCAGCGCCGCCGCGCGGCCGAACACCACGAGGTCGATCAGGGAGTTCGAGCCGAGCCGGTTGGCGCCGTGCACGGAGACGCAGGCGGCCTCGCCCACCGCCATCAGGCCGGGGACGATCGCGTTGTCGTCGCCGTCCTTCTTGGTCAGCACCTCGGCGTGATAGTTGGTCGGGATGCCGCCCATGTTGTAGTGCACCGTCGGCACGATCGGGATCGGCTCGCGGGTGACGTCGACATTGGCGAAGATCTTGGCCGATTCGGAGATGCCGGGCAGACGCTCGGCCAGCACTTTCGGATCGAGATGGTCGAGATGCAGGAAGATGTGGTCCTTCTTCCGGCCGACGCCGCGGCCTTCGCGGATCTCGATGGTCATCGCGCGGGAGACGACGTCGCGCGAGGCGAGGTCCTTGGCGGATGGCGCGTAGCGCTCCATGAAGCGTTCGCCCTCGGCGTTGACGAGATAGCCGCCTTCGCCGCGCGCGCCTTCGGTGACCAGACAGCCGGAGCCGTAGATGCCGGTCGGGTGGAACTGCACGAACTCCATGTCCTGCAGCGGCAGGCCGGCGCGCAGCGCCATGCCGCCACCGTCACCGGTGCAGGTGTGCGCCGAGGTGCAGGAGGCAAAGGCGCGTCCATAGCCGCCCGTCGCCAGGATCGTCGTCTGTGCGCGGAAGCGGTGCAGCGTGCCGTCGTCGAGCTTCAGCGCGATGACGCCACGGCAGACGCCCTGGTCGTCCATGATCAGGTCGATGGCGAAGAACTCGATGAAGAACTCCGCGGCGTGCCGCAGCGACTGGCCGTACATCGTGTGGAGCATCGCGTGGCCGGTGCGGTCGGCGGCGGCGCAGGTGCGCTGCGCCTGGCCCTTGCCGTAGTCCAGGGTCATGCCGCCGAACGGCCGCTGGTAGATCTTGCCGTCCTCGGTGCGCGAGAACGGCACGCCCCAATGCTCGAGCTCATAGACGGCCTCGGGCGCGTTGCGCACCATGTATTCGATCGCGTCCTGGTCGCCGAGCCAATCCGACCCCTTGACGGTGTCGTACATGTGCCAGCGCCAGTCGTCCTGGTGCATGTTGCCGAGCGAGGCCGAGATGCCGCCCTGCGCCGCCACGGTGTGCGAGCGGGTCGGAAACACCTTGGTGATGCAGGCGGTGCGCAGGCCCGCCTCGCTGCAGCCGACGACGGCGCGCAGGCCCGCGCCACCGGCACCGACCACGACGACGTCGTAGGTGTGGTCCTCGATCGGATAGGCTTTTCCGTTCGTCGCGGGCGCGCCGTTCGCGCTGCCATTTGCTCCGCCGGCCATGGGCTAGACTCCAGTGGACAGTTTGATGAGGGCGTAGATCGAGGCGAGCGCCACGGTCACCGCGAAGAAGTTGTTGGCCATGATCGCAACGAGCTTGAGCGGCTCGCTGTGGACGTAGTCCTCGATCACGACCTGCATGCCGATCTTCATGTGCCAGCAGCTCGCGATCACGAACAGCAGCATGATCACGGCGATCGGAATCGAGCCCAGGATCTGGACCGCGCCGGCCTGGTTGCGGCCGAGCAGCATGATCACGACCACGACGACCGGCACGATCAGCAGGGTCATGGCGACGGCGGTGATGCGCTGGCGCCAGAAGTCGCCGGTGCCGGAATGCGCTGCGCCGAGGTTGCGGACGCGGCCGAGCGGGGTCCGCATCGATTTCGCGCGTGCGTTGCTCATCGGCCGCCTCCCACCGCGTAAGCCACGATCCACACCAGGACGGTCAAGGTGATGCCGCCGATCAGGGCACCCCAGGTCAGCGCCTCGCGCTCATTGGGCTTGAAGCCGTAGCCGAGGTCCCAGACGAAGTGGCGGATGCCGGACAGCAGGTGGTGCAGCAGCGCCCAGGTGTAGCCGAACACGATCAGGCGGCCGAGGAAGCTGCCCATGAAGCCCTGGACGTAGGAGTAGGCGCTGGGACCAGACGCGGCGGCGATCAACCACCAGGCCAGCAGCAGCGTCCCGAAATATAGTGCAACCCCGGTGGCGCGATGGACGATCGAGAGGATCATCGTCAGCGTCCAGCGGTAGGTTTGCAGATGCGGCGAAAGCGGTCGTTCGATCCTGGCTGTCATTGGTTGCTTTGATGATTTCTTGTGGGCCGTGAACGCGGGGGGCTTGCGGCCGTGTGGATCGGCAAGGCGGCCTTTATTTACGGAGAAGGAACAGGCGTTGCAACGAACAAATCGCTCAAAATAGAACGCGGATTCAGTACTAGGCGGCCCGAAGGAAAAGGATCAATCGCCGCCGTGGTATACCAGAAACCGGTCGCGACTGGATGCAGCGAACCACTATTCATTGCTACCTCCTCTCCCCGGCCGTTGCCAACGTGGCGGAACAGCTGAATAGCGCCGATCGCCGAGCACTGATTCACCGCTTAACGATGGTCCTGAGCGAGCGGTTTCGCGACAACAGCCAGCGCCATCTGATGATTCTGCAAACCTGCCCGGAGCGATACGCGGAGCAACAACCTGTCTCGGCGCCGGCCCGCGCGGCAGCAAAAGCGCCTCGATCTCCCGCGTTCCTCGCCGCGCACATGGCCCTCCGCCGGTCGATTTTGCCGCATGTCGCCACCCGGCGAAGCAGCCTAGTCTCAACGAGGTGCAACAGACGCGGTGCAGGGAGCCTCGATGCCGCTGCCGACGGTGCGACCGACAGCCACTGAACGCCCGGCGGAACTGCCGGCGCGCAAGGTGTCGTCGCACGAGCCCGTCGAGGAGCCCCTGACCTGCGTGCTCGGCTTCGCCGCCGCCGGCCTGTTCGCCGCCTGTCTCGCGCTGGCCATCCAGCATGAGATTGCCTCGCTCGCCGTGCTCGAATTCGTGCTGATCTGCGCCGCGCCGCCGCTGGCCGCGCTCGCCGGCCTCGCGATCGGACGACGGCGCTAGGCCGCCGTCACTTCGTATAGATGTCCTTGTACTGATCACGCAGCACGTTCTTCTGCACCTTGCTCATCGCATTGCGCGGCAGCTCGTCGACCACGAACACGCGCTTGGGCATCTTGAATTTCGCCAGTCGACCGTCGAGGTTCTTCAATATGCCCGCCTCGGTGACGTCGGCGCCGGGATGGCGCACCACGACGGCAGTGACGCCTTCACCGAAATCGGGATGCGGCACGCCGATGACGGCGGATTCCACCACGCCCGGCATCGCGTCGATCTCGCTCTCGATCTCCTTCGGATAGACGTTGAAACCGCCGGAGATCACGAGGTCCTTGCCGCGGCCGACGATGTGGACGTAGCCCTGGGTGTCGATCTTGCCGAGGTCGCCGGTGATGAAGAAACCATCGTCGCGGAATTCCGACCTGGTCTTCTCCGGCATCCGCCAATAGCCCTTGAAGACGTTCGGGCCCTTGACCTCGATCATGCCGATGTCATCGCGGGCGAGCTCCTTGCCCGTCTCGGGATCGGTGACACGCACGGACACGCCGGGCAGCGGGAAGCCGACCGCGCCGGGCACGCGCTCGCCCTCATACGGGTTCGACGTGTTCATGTTGGTCTCGGTCATGCCGTAGCGCTCGAGCACGGCATGGCCGGTGCGCGCGAACCATTCGCGATGCGTATCGGCCAGCAGCGGCGCCGAGCCGGAGATGAAGAGTCGCATGTGGCTGGTCGTCTCCTTCGACAGCCGCGGGTTCTGCAACAGCCGCGTGTAGAAGGTCGGCACGCCCATCAGCACGGTGGCGCGCGCCATCAGATTGATGATCAGGTCGGGATCGAGCTTGGGCAGGAAGATCATCGAGGCCCGCGCGAACAGCGTCACGTTGCTGGCCACGAAC
This sequence comes from Bradyrhizobium sp. HKCCYLRH3061, assembly GCF_051168015.1. Lineage (NCBI taxonomy): Bacteria > Pseudomonadati > Pseudomonadota > Alphaproteobacteria > Hyphomicrobiales > Nitrobacteraceae > Bradyrhizobium > Bradyrhizobium sp. HKCCYLRH3061. Next base: position 41,053 of record NZ_JBNPUE010000009.1, on the reverse strand, counting down.
AGGCCGTGGGTGTGATAGATCGGCAGCGCGTGGATCAGCACGTCGTCCTTGGTGAAGCGCCAGTAGTCGATCAGGGTCAGCGAGTTCGAGGCGAGATTGTCGTGAGACAGCATCGCGCCCTTCGAGCGGCCGGTCGTGCCCGACGTATAGAGGATCGCCGCCAGATCATCGGCACCGCGCGGCACGGTGGTGAACGCGGTCTCCGCCTTGTCGGCGGCCTCGGTCAGCGAGCCCCTGCCGGAGGCATCCAGTGTCTCCACCTTGGCGCCGACCTTGGCCGCGAGCGCACCGATGCCCTCGGCCTTGGCAGGATCGCAGACCACCACGGTCGGCTCGGCGTCGCCGATGAAATAGTCGAGCTCGTTGAGCGTGTAGGCGGTGTTGAGCGGCAGATAGACGCCGCCGGCGCGGACCGTGGCGAGATAGAGCACCAGGCCGGACACCGACTTCTCGGTCTGCGCCGCCACGCGATCTCCGGGCTTGACGCCACGGGCCACCAGCACGTTCGCCATCTGGCCCGCACGCGCGATCAGATCGCCGTAGGTGATGCGCCGGCCGTCATGGGTCTCGATCGCGAGACGGCTGGGATCGTCGAGACCGTCGAACAGGCGGGAGAACAGATTGGCGTTGGCGGCTTGGTTCATGCGACATTCCCCTGGAGCGGTGGCCCGCCGGCAGTGCCAGCCTGCGGAACATGATGCTCGACGAAGACGAAAAGGGCTGGGACGGCGGATGGCACCGGCGATGTCGCCAGGGTTGCCGTCTCTGATCGAGGCTGCCTTAGCAAAAACGCCCTTTCAAAGGCAACGGGAGACGCCAAGATATGACCAAAGGGAAACGGATCGCGTGGATCACGGGCGGCGGCACCGGAATCGGCGAGGCCGGCGCGCTGGCGCTGGCGTCCGATGGCTGGACGGTCGTGGTGTCGGGCCGTCGCAAGGCGGCGCTCGACTCCGTGGTGGCGCGAGTCGCGGCGAGCGGCGGCACAGCCGAGGCTGTCGTGCTCGACGTCGCCAAGGCGGCGGACGTGCAGGCCGCCGCCGATGCCATCCTGATGCGGCACGGCCGCATCGATCTCCTCGTGAACTCCGCCGGCGTGAACGTACCGAGGCGGCGCTGGGACGACATGACGCTCGACGGCTGGAACCAGCTCGTCGAGATCAATCTCAACGGCGTGCTGTATTGCATGAAGGCAGTGCTGCCGGCGATGCGCGCGCAAGCGGACGGCACCATCATCAACGTCTCGTCCTGGGCCGGGCGCCACGTCTCGAAGATGCCGGGGCCGGCCTACACCTCGACCAAGCACGCGGTGCTGGCGCTGACGCACTCCTTCAACATGGAAGAATGTGTGAATGGCTTGCGCGCGTGCTGCCTGATGCCGGGCGAAGTCGCGACGCCGATCCTGGAGCAGCGCCCTGTGGTGCCGAGCGCGGAGGAGCAGGCGCGGATGCTGCAGCCGGAGGATCTCGGCCGCACCATTGCTTTCGTCGCGAACATGCCGCCGCGCGTGTGCATCAACGAGATCCTCATCAGCCCGACTTGGAATCGGGGATTCATCCAGACGCCGGGGAACAGGGATTGAGAGGGGGTGCATCTCAAACACGCCGAACGCTCGCACAACGATAGAGGACCTCGGGCCTGGTCTCACGGGATAACCACTGTCGGGCGGGCCTATCACGCGCGACCCCACCGGTGTCGTCCCCGCGAACGCGGGGACCCATACCGCGTGATGTCTGAAACAGGCAGGCGGCCAGTATCGAGCACGACAATTTAGCCCTGTGGTTATGGGTCCCGGATCTGCGCGCTTCGCGCTTGTCCGGGACGACAGTGGAGGTTGGCGCATCGAGCGCCGCCTCCGAAAAGCAGATTGAAATCGTGCGGTCTCATCCTCGCGACTCGATCCGCCCGAGCTATGCTGAATTCGTCGCCCCCGATAACAGAGGGCGCAGGGAAGGCCGGGCGCTGGCCGCGCCCGTGGCCCGCCTGCGAAAGAAAATGCAGGCGGCAGGTACCACAGGTCTGGCCGAACACACCCGGCCCTCCCTGCGCAACGGTTTTAACGGCTGCTTCGCGTTCTCCCTGGTGCGCCGGCTTGCTGGCCACCATCACGAGCGCGACACGCCAGGGCATCGCCACCCGCTTGATATCAGCGTCGGGATATCAGGACCGCGCGACTTGACCGTGCGTGCATCGCCGTTCGTCCGCGCAGACGGATCCACGCTGCAGCCACACACGCCCATCGCATCCCACTGCCAACGTCTCGTGACGGTCGCGACACGCCCCTCATGCGGCAGCAGGGACGCGCGGAAATGTGCAGGTGATTTGCCCGACGGCGCAAGGCCGAATATCGCGACAAACTAACACGACGGGCAGTTTGCGCATGGGAGGGATGCGAGCGACGTCAGGCGATCTCGCATGAGCGATCATGTAGCCGAAGACTGTGCCGCCCGGACGGTCGGCTTCCCTCCCCCTTGCGGGGAGGGGTTGGGGGTGGGGGTCCGCGGGCGATGACGTCAGCGGCGTAAATGCGGTCCGAGTAGCGAAGCGACGGACCATCGCTGATGTCCGTTGTGAGCCTCGACTCTCATGAACAGCGGGATTTGTGGACCCCCACCCCCGAACCCTCCCCGCAAGGGGGAGGGGAGCGCACCGTCGTTGCGACAAGGGCGGCGTCACCGACGGAAAGCGACGTCATAACTGCCCAGAGTTCGTCACGCCCGCCCTCAGAACGACGTGCCGCCGCCGAACCGGAATTCCTGGGTGACGTCGTATTTGCCCTTGGACAGCGGCACCGCGTAGTCGAAGCGGAGCGGGCCGAACGGGGAGGCCCAGATCAGGCCGACGCCGACGGAGGAGCGCACGACCTTGCTGTCGTCATACAGCATGCCGCATTTGCAGGCGGCCGAGTTGACCTCGCCGGTGGCGGCCCAGGAGGTCGGGCCCTGATAGCCCCACAGCGAGCCGGCGTCGGCATAGACGGCGCCCTTGAGGCCGACTTCCTTGGGCAGGAACCAGAACGGCATCTGCAGCTCGGCGGAGGCGCCCCAATATTTGGTGCCGCCGAGCGAATCGCCGGTGGCGCCGAGGCTGCGATAGGTGATGTCGCGCGGCCCGATGCCGTTGGACGCGAAGCCGCGCACCAGCGTCGGGCCCATCTGGTAGTGGTCGAGCATGCGCAGGTCCTTGTCGCCGATCTTGTTCAGCATGCCGCCCTGCAGATGGATGACGCTGACGATATCGGCGACCAGCGGGGTGTAATATTTCGCGTCCACCGCCGACTTCAGATAGCTGACATTGCCGCCGACGCCGGCGAAATCCTGCCGCCAGTCGATCAGCAGGCCGTCGGTCGGGTTCTTGGTGTTGTCGAGCGTGTTGTAGGTAAGAGTGTAGCCGAGCGCCGAGGTCAGCGCGGCGCCGTCATTCAGCTCCTTGCGCACCGCCAGGCTGGATTCGCCGTCGCCGTAGCAGCCATAGCCATAGACGCCGGAGCTGGTCGCGTTGGTCGGATCGACGCCGCCGAGCACGCTCTGGATATAGGCCGGGGTCGGATTGAAGGCGAGCAGGCCGTTGGCGTTGTTGTTGTTGCAGTTCGCCAGATAGGACGGCAGCGTGATCTCCTGCCGGTACAGCGAGTAGCGCAGCTGCAGCGACAGGTCCTCGCGCAGCTGGAAGCCGAGCCGCGGGCTGAAGCCGATCGTGCGCGTGCCGTAGCTCGTATAGCTGTTGGCGAGCTGCTGACGATAGGAGACGTCCAGCCCGAGCGCCACGCGGTAGTCCAGCAGATAGGGCTCGACAAAGGACAGCGACACGCCGCGGGTATATTGTCCGTAGGTGACCGCCGCCTTGGCGTACAGGCCGCGGCCGAGGAAATTGCGCTCGGAGATCGAGACCTCGGCCAGGGCGCCGTCGGTGGTGGAATAGCCGCCCGAGATCGAGAAATCGCCGGTCGACTTTTCCTCCAGATTGACCACGAGGATGACGCGATCGCTCGACGAGCCCGGCTCTGCGGTGATCTTCACGTCCTTGAAGAAATCCAGGTTCTTCAGCCGGCGCTCGGCACGGTCGACCAGCGCGCGGTTGTAGGCGTCGCCCTCGGACAGATCGAACTCGCGCCGGATCACGTAGTCGCGGGTGCGGGTGTTGCCGCGGATGGTGATGCGCTCGATATAGGTGCGCGGGCCCTCGTCGACCTGGAACACGATCGCCACCGTATGGGCTTCCAGATTGCGGTCGCCGCGCGGACGCACGACGGCAAAGGCGAAGCCGCGGCGCGACGCCTCGATCTGCATCTCCTCGACCGACTTCTCGAGCTGCTCGACGTTGTAGAGCGCGCCGACATTGACGCGCGAATAGCCGCGCAGCGTGTTGGCGTCGAGCGCCGCGACGCTCGACTGGAACTGCACCGAGCTGACGCGGTATTGCTGGCCTTCCTCGATCTGGAACGTGACCAGGAAGCCCTTCTGCCCAGGGTCGTATTCGCTGAGCGCCGCGACGACCTGGACGTCGGCATAGCCGTTCTTCAGATAGAACCGGCGAATCAGGTCTCGATCGGCCTCGACGCGATCGGGGTCGTAGACGTCGTTGTTGCCGAGAAAGCTGAGCCAGTTCGATTCGTGGGTCTTGATCACGTCGCGCAGGCGCGCGGCGGAATAGGCGTTGTTGCCGACGAAGCTGATCGACTTCACGCCGGTCTTGACGCCCTCTTCGATGGTGAAGACGAGATCGACGCGGTTGTTGGGCTGCTCGATGATCTCGGGCGTGACGCGGACGTCGTAGCGGCCGGAGCGGCGATAGATCTCGGCGATGCGCTGCGCGTCGGACTGCACCATCGGACGGGACAGCGTGCCGCGCGGCTTCGACTGCACTTCCGCCGTGAGCTGCTCGTCCTTGACCTTCTTGTTGCCCTCGAAGGCGACGCGGCCGATCACGGGATTCTCGACAACGCGCACGATCAGCCGGCCGCCCTGCCGGTCGATCTTCACGTCGGCGAACAGGCCGGTCTCGACCAGCGCCTTGAGACCGTCGTCGACCTGGCCGGCATCCAGCGTCCCGGACGGGCCGGGCTTGAAGTAGGAGCGGATGGTGTCGGATTCGACGCGCCGGTTGCCCTCGACGGTAATCAAAGTAGCAACCGCGGCCGGCGCTGCCATGGCGATGCGGGGCGGCGCGGTCATTGGCAGGGCCAGCATGATCAGGGCAAACACGCCCGGCAGTCTCAGACGCATCATCGACGCTCTTTCGAAAGTCAGAGTCCTCGGCGCGCACGCATTCGCCGGCACGCCACGGGAATCGCTGATGCCCGCCAATCATGGTCGCGATGCGCCGATCTCGTTTCGCGAAATGTCTGATGATTCTGGATGTGGCTGATTATGTCCGGCCAGACAAGATTCTCGGCCCGGCGGGTCGACAAAGCGTGCGACACGCTAATAAGTGCGTCGGCCGCGCTGCGACCGGAAAGCCACGGCGGAGGCGGACATCTCCGTTAAGCAATTGGTCCATCCACGCCGCACTCGGTGGCTTCCGAAATCAAATTCTACAAATCTTCGGAAGTTGGCAATACAAGGGAAAAACCAGGGTGCTAATTGACCATCACCCGAACTAAGCCCCCAAGTAGTTCGGCCAAGGCCCGGTGCGCGCAGATTCCCATTGATATTCCGGCGCACCGGGCCGCCCGTTTTTGTCATCTGCGACGGTGCTTATGAATGCGCCCTCTCCCCTTGTGGGAGAGGGCATGTATGAGCGTGCGGCAGGCGCGGTTGAGTGAGGGGTATCTCTTCACAAGTTCAGCCCGCGGAGAGAACCCCTCACCCAACCGCGCTCGCGGATGGGCCAGCGATGCCCTCTCCCACAAGGGGCGAGGGCGCTGTATCGGGCAGCGCGCTGGCGGCGGCTTGGGCCTAGCCAAATGAGACGGTTCCCTCCGCCCCCCGAATCACCACAATGTCCGCCGCTGTTGCGAAATTGCCTCTGGATCGGGGCAAGAAAACCGATCAAAACGGGCGGCAGCGCCGATGGTTAATCGCGTCTTAACCTCGCCCCACCTATGGTGACCGCTAAAGGCACCGGTTCATGGGCGATCGGCGGCTTCCACTGGTTTGGCGCGCGTTTTACGTATGGCAATGACCGCTTCATCCCCCGCGCCCGCTGGCGCCAGCCATTCGGAGAGCGAACGCTCGCCGTTTGCGCGGCTGAACGAGCTGCTCGCCCCCTACAAGCCGGGCAAGCCGATGATCACGCTCGCCGTCGGCGAGCCGCAGCATCCGGTGCCGGGCTTCGTCGGGCCGGTGCTGGCCCAGCACATCGCCGAGTTCGGCCGCTACCCCGCGGCCAAGGGCATCGAGCCGTTCCGCAAGGCGGCCGCCGGCTGGCTGTCGCGCCGATTCGCGCTGCCGCGCGCTGTTGATCCCGAGCACGAGATTCTGGTCCTCAATGGCAGCCGCGAGGGCCTGTTCTTTGCCGCCCATGCGGCGCTCCGCCATGTCGGCCCGCGCAGCGGCAAGCCCGCGATCCTGATGCCGAACCCGTTCTATCCGGTGTATGGCGTCGGTGCGCGCACCGCCGGCTGCGACTCCATCTATCTGCCGACGACGCGCGAGAACGGCTTTCTGCCTGACCTCGATGCGATCGACGAGGCGACCTTGGCGCGCACGATCGCGTTCTACCTTGCGACGCCGGCCAACCCACAAGGTTCGGTGGCATCAGCGGACTACATGCGCAAGCTGGTCCAGCTCGCCAACGCTTACGGCTTCCTGATCTTCAGCGACGAATGCTATTCGGAGATCTACACGAAGGCGGCACCCGGCAGCATGCTCGAGCATGCCGGACCCGACTACACCAACGTGGTCGCGTTCCAGTCGCTGTCGAAGCGCTCCAACGTGCCGGGCATGCGGATCGGCTTTGCCGCCGGCGACCGCCGATTCCTCGCGGGCTTTCACGAGCTGCGCAACGTCGCGGCGCCGCAGGTGCCGGTGCCGCTGCAGCACGTGGCGGTGGCCGCCTATGCCGACGAGGCCCATGTCGAGGAGAACCGGCGGCTGTACCGCGCCAAGTTCGACCTCGCCGACCAGATCATCGGCAACCGCTATGGCTACAAGCGGCCCGATGGCGGCTTCTGCGTCTGGCTCGACGTCACTGAGCGCGGCGGCGACGAGGAGGTGACGTTGCGGCTGTATCGCGACGCCGGCGTGCGCGTGGTGCCAGGCAGCTACCTGGCGCGGCCGCAGGCCGACGGCTTCAATCCGGGCCTCGGCTACATCAGGCTGGCGCTGGTGGCCGATGCCGAATCCACCGGTGAGGCGTTGCACCGGCTGGTCGAGGTCCTGGGATAATCGCGGGGCTGATGCAGATGCCGGCGATCGAACGAGTCATTCCCCTGGTCAACCACCTGCCGACGTCGCTGCGCGACGCGCTGGTGCGGCGGCTGCGCGAGCTCGCGGGCCTCTGCCTGATCGCGCTGTGCGGCGTGGCCGCGGCGGCGCTGATGACGTGGTCGGTTCAGGATCCCAGCCTGAGCCACGCCACCTCGCGCGCGATCCGCAACATCGTCGGCTATCCCGGCGCGATCAGCGCCGATCTCCTGATGCAGATCCTTGGTCTCGGCTCGATCATGGCGATCCTGCCGCTTTCGATCCGCGGCTGGCGGATGATGACGCACCGGCCGTTCGACCGCGAGGCGCTCCGCTTCGGCGCCTGGGTGCTCGGCGCCGTCATCGCCGCCGGCTTTGCCAGCTGCTGGCCGCGCTCGCATGCCTGGCCGCTGCCGACCGGTCTCGGCGGTGTCGTCGGCGATGCCCTGGTGCGCGCACCGGCCGTGGTGTTCGGACCGCCCGGCGTGATCTATCGGCTGGTGCTCGGCGCCCTTCTTCTGGTGGCGATGATCGGCTGCCTGCTGGTGGCCGGCGGCATGGGCGCGAAGGAAGCCGATCCGAGCCTGCTCGCGGAGGAGGACGACGACACGCCGCTGGCCGACCCTGAGGACGATGACGACCGCAAGGCGATCCGGCTCGGCTGGGTGTTCCACGCCATCATGAGCGCCAAGGCCCAGGTCGTCTGGTTCCTCAGCACGGCCTACCGCGCGCTGGTGTCGTCAGGTCCGCAGCCGCGCGCCGCCGCCGCAGGCCGGCAGGAGCCGAGCCTCGGCCGCGGCCAGGGCAAGCCGACGCTCGCGCCCGAGATGGACGAGGACGGCGGCGACGAGGAAGAAGCCGAGGAGGGCGAGGACGAAGAAGAGGAGGAGGAGCCCGCTCCGAAGTCGCGCAAGAAGCCGGCGCCGAAGACTCCTGCGAAAAAGTCCAACGACAAATACGATCTGCCCTCGGTCTCGATGCTGGCGGCGCCGAAATCCTCCGACCGCCAGCCGCTGTCGAAGAGCGAGCTGGAGGCCAATTCGCGCGCGCTGGAAGGCGTGCTGCAGGATTTCGGGGTGCGCGGCGAGATCGTCAAGGCGCATCCCGGCCCGGTCGTCACGCTGTACGAGCTGGAGCCCGCGCCCGGCATCAAGTCGTCGCGCGTGATCGGCCTGGCCGACGACATCGCCCGCTCGATGAGCGCGCTGTCGGCGCGCGTCGCCGTCGTGCCCGGCCGCAACGCCATCGGCATCGAGCTGCCCAACGTGCATCGCGAGAAGGTGTACCTGCGCGAGCTGCTGGTGGCCAAGGAGGCGACCGAGAGCGTCGCAAAGCTGCCGCTGTGCCTCGGCAAGAACATCGGCGGCGAATCCATCATCATCGATCTCGCCCGCACCCCGCACATGCTGATCGCCGGCACCACCGGCTCGGGCAAGTCGGTCGCGATCAACACCATGATCCTGAGCCTGGTGTATCGGCTGCGCCCCGATCAGTGCCGCCTCATCATGGTCGACCCGAAGATGCTCGAGCTTTCCGTCTATGACGGCATCCCGCATCTCCTCACGCCCGTCGTGACCGACCCGAAGAAGGCCGTGGTCGCGCTGAAATGGGCCGTGCGCGAGATGGAGGAGCGCTACAAGAAGATGGCCAAGCTCGGCGTGCGCAACATCGACGGCTACAACGCCCGTCTCGGCGAAGCGCGCGCCAAGGGCGAGGAGCTGACCCGCACCGTCCATACCGGCTTCGACAAGGAGAGCGGCAAGGCGATCTACGAGGAAGAGAAGCTCGACCTCGATCCCCTGCCCTACATCGTCATCATCGTCGACGAGATGGCCGACCTGATGATGGTCGCCGGCAAGGACATCGAGGGCACGGTGCAGCGCCTCGCCCAGATGGCGCGCGCCGCCGGCCTGCACGTCATCCTGGCGACGCAGCGTCCGTCGGTCGACGTCATCACCGGCACCATCAAGGCGAACTTCCCGACCCGCATCTCCTTCCAGGTGACGTCGAAGATCGACAGCCGCACCATTCTCGGCGAGATGGGCGCCGAGCAGCTGCTCGGCCAGGGCGACATGCTCTACATGGCCGGCGGCGGCCGCATCAGCCGCGTGCACGGCCCGTTCTGCTCCGACGAGGAGGTCGAGAAGGTGGTCAAGCATCTCAAGGCCCAGGGCTCGCCGGAATATCTCGAGGCGGTCACCGCCGAGGAGCCGAGCGAGGAGGATGGCGCCGTGTTCGACGCCACCGGCATGGGCGGCGGTGGCGGCGGCGACGACCTGTTCTCGCAGGCGGTCGCCGTGGTCAAGCGCGACCGCAAGGCCTCCACCAGCTACATTCAACGGCGGCTGCAGATCGGCTATAACAAGGCCGCTTCGCTGATGGAGCGGATGGAACAGGAAGGCATCGTCGGCCAGGCCAACCACGCCGGCAAGCGCGAGATCCTGGTGCCCGAGGAGGAAGGCGGGTTCTGACGGCCCGATGGCCGCAGAAACGCCGCTTCGGTGCCCGATCTTCACGCGATTACGATCACGCTGCCCGGCCGAACCGGGATAGAACGCGTAAAACCTCAGGACGTCGTTTTGAAAAGCTCCTTGTTGAACAGCACGTTTTCGTATCACGCAGCTTGGCGCGGGCGCCGGATCGGCGCCTGGCTGGTCGCCTGCGCCGTGACGACATGCTCCATCGCCGGAGCGTCCGGTCACGCCGCCGCGCAAGGCACGCCGGCTCCGAAATCAGGCCCGAAGAGCGGCTCCCAGCTCAGCGCCTCCGACCAGCAGCGGGCCGGCCAGAGCCCCTCGACCACGCAGACGGCCCCGCCCAATCCGGTCATTCCCGATCCCCGGCGCAACGTGCCGGCCAGCATCTTCACCTCGTTCGACGCCAACCAGAAGGCGCAGGCGGCCAAGGTCAGCGCCTATCTGTCGTCGCTGCAGACGCTGGTCGGGAATTTCGTTCAGGTCGGCCCGGACGGCAGCAAGACCAAGGGTGATTTCTACATCCAGAAGCCCGGCAAGGTCCGCTTCGAATATGACCCGCCGACCCCGATCGACATCATCGCCGACGGCTCCTCGCTGGTGGTGCGCGACCGCAAGCTCGCCACCCAGGACGTCTATCCGCTGTCGCAGACGCCGCTGCGCTATCTCTTGTCCGACCGCATCGACCTGTTGAAGGACACCAACGTGATCGCGGTCGCCGCCGACGACCTCTACGTCACGATCACGATCGAGGAGAAGCAGGCCCTGATCGGCACCAGCCGGCTGATGCTGATGCTCGGCGCCAAGGACGGTCAGCTCAAGCAGTGGACCGTGACCGATCCGCAGGGCTACGACACCACGATTGCCGTCTACAATCTCGATACGACCAAGAAGCTCGACCCGGCGATGTTCAAGATCGACTTCACGGCCTACCCGTCGACCCCGCCGGGCTGACGCCGCTTCCCGCGCTCGCTCAGCGCGATTCGAGCCCGCGCACCTTCCACTGCGCTTCGGACAGCGCAAGCTTCTCGAAGCGCTTGCGCGCCTCCTCGAGGTCATCGGCTGGAAGCGCGTCGCAGCCGGGCCGGTCGCGCAGGATCATCGACGTCGTCGCCCAGCTCAGCCGTGCCGCCTTGCAGGCCAGCAGCAGATCCGTGAGGCGGTCCTCCTCCAGCAGCGTCTCGATCGTCTCGATGGTGACGACGCAGAGCAGCGCCAGCGCCGCGATCACGGCAGGGAAATCGCCGGTGGCACAGAAGCGGTTGACGGCGGAGTCGCCGAGCTTGCCGGTGCGGCTGAGGGCGGCGACCTCAGCCTTGACCTGCTGATAGTCCCAGATCGCGCGCATCGCCGCGCCGGGCGAGCGGGTCGGCGTCGCCTGAAGGGTCGCGCGGGTCGCCGGCGGTGCGGCCTTGATGAAGCGGGCGCGGGCGCCCTCGCTGGCCGCGGCGACGAAGGCCCGCGACAGCTTGGCCGGCAGGTCGGTGCGCAGCGCGAGCTTCTCGGCGAGATCCTCATCGCGCTCGGCGATCTTGAACAGGCTGCGATAGCCATCCTCGGACAGCTTTGCTGTGAGGTTCTGCGCCAGCGCCATGCGCACCGCCGGAAAGCCGCGCGCGATCAGCTGCGTCGTGAGGTTGTCGCCGATGCCCCTGCGGCTGGCGAGCGCGACGAGATGCGCCGGGCTGCCGGTGCGGATGAACTCGGCGAGGTCGCGCTCGGTCAACACCGCCGCCTTGGCCAGCATCGGCCCGGCGACGCGCAATTCGGGGTGGACAGCGAGCATCCGCGCCGTCGCGTAAGGCGCGCGCTCGACGCCGGCGAGCGCCATGCTCAGCTCGGCCAGCAGTTCGGTCGCGACCTGCGGCATCAGCCGGGCAAACATCTGATCGTAGAGATCGAGCTGCTCGGCGGACGCCGGCCGTGGACCGGCCAGGAACAGGCTGGTGGTCCGGCGCAGCATGTCGGTGGCGAGCTCGGACACCGTCCGCGCATCACCGACGGGCGTCTTGGCGGTTGGAGCTGCCGCGGGCGCTGGAGGCATCACACGTCCCTCGTTGGGCGCCTCTCGGCCGTGACGGAGGCGCGGGTCGATCATCGATTGCGGAAGAATGCGAAGGCCGGACTAAAGGGGCGTTAAGCCCAGCGGCCGGAGCTGCAACCTCACGCGGCTGTCGTTAATGGATTGCAGCCGAGCGCGGCAATGATAACGTTCCCGTATTGTTCTTGCGAACAATGCCTGCTTCCGCTAGCCTCACTGCCCGGGAGGGGCATCATGGTCCAGCGCGTTTCCACCGTTGCCTTCGAGGGGATCGAGGCCCGCGCGGTCGACGTGCAGGTCCAGGTCGCGCCCGGACTGCCGGCGTTCGCGATCGTCGGACTGCCGGACAAGGCGGTGTCGGAGGCGCGCGAGCGGGTGCGCTCGGCGCTGATCGCCTCCGGTCTGGCGCTGCCGGCGCGGCGGATCACCGTCAACCTGGCGCCGGCCGACGTGCCGAAGGAAGGCAGCCATTACGATCTGCCGATCGCGCTCGGCCTGATGGCCGCGATCGGCGCCATTCCACCGGATGCGCTCGGCGGATTCACCGTGCTCGGCGAGCTCGGCCTGGACGGCTCGATCGCGCCGGTCGCCGGCGTGCTGCCCGCCGCCATCGGCGCCAATGGCCGCGAGGAAGGCCTGATCTGCCCGGCCGCCTGCGGCGCCGAGGCGGCGTGGGCGAGCCCCGATCTGCAGATCATCGCGGCGACATCGCTGATCCAGATCGCCAACCACTTCAAGGGCACGCAGGTGCTGTCGCGGCCGCAGCCGAAAATCCAGGAGGCGCCCGCGAGCCTGCTCGACCTGCGCGACATCAAGGGCCAGGAGAGCGGCAAGCGCGCGCTCGAGATCGCCGCCGCCGGCGGGCATCATCTGCTGATGATCGGCTCGCCCGGCGCCGGCAAGTCGATGCTGGCGGCGCGGCTGCCGTCGATCCTGCCGCCGCTGTCGCCGGCCGAGCTCTTGGAAGTGTCGATGATCGCCTCGGTCGCCGGCGAGATCGAAGGCGGCGCGCTGACCAACCGGCGGCCGTTCCGCAGCCCGCATCATTCCGCCAGCATGGCGGCGCTGACCGGCGGCGGCCTGCGCGCCCGCCCCGGCGAGATCTCGCTGGCGCATCAGGGCGTGCTGTTTCTCGACGAGCTGCCGGAGTTCGATCCGCGCGTGCTGGATTCGCTGCGCCAACCCTTGGAGAATGGCGAGGTCTCGATCTCGCGCGCCAACCACCGCGTCACCTACCCTGCCCGCTTCATGCTGGTCGCGGCGATGAATCCCTGCCGCTGCGGCAACGCCTTCGAGCCCGGCTACACCTGCAAGCGCGGCCGCATCGACCGCTGCACGGCCGACTACCAGACGCGCATCTCCGGCCCGCTGATGGACCGCATCGATCTGCGCATCGAGGTCCCCGCCGTCACCGCCGCCGACCTCATCCTGCCGCCGTCGAAGGAAGGCTCGGCCGAGGTCGCCGCCCGCGTCGCCGCCGCGCGCGACCTGCAGCGCGCCCGCTATGCCAAGGCCGGCCTGCCGCATATCCGCACCAACGCCGAGGCGCCCGCCGCCGTGCTCGACGAGGTCGCCAGGCTCGACGCCCCCGGCCAGAAGCTCTTACGCGAGGCCGCCGAGACGATGCGGCTGTCGGCGCGGGGCTATCACCGCGTGCTGCGCGTCGCCCGGACGCTCGCCGATCTCGACCACGCCGAGGCGATCGGCCGGCTGCATCTGGCGGAGGCGCTGTCGTATCGCGCGCTGGCGGAGGACAGTCGTCACGCGGCGTGACTGCCCGCCCCTTCAACACTCTGGTAACGACTTCTCTTTACGCTCCGACAACCATAAGGCCCGCGTTTCGTCCTCAGGCCTGCCGCGTCGGTGCGTATCATGTTGCGTTTCAAGGTCATCGTTTCGGCCGTGCCGCTGATCGCGGCCGTGGTCATTGCCAAGGTCGAATTGGCACCCTCCCCGCAGCCCTGCATTGCCGTCGGCGCCGACAGCGCCTCGCTTGGATCGGCGCCGTTCCACGCCGATCTGCATGTCGACTTCACCGACGATCCCGCGCTCGCCACGGTGCGCGTGGCCCTGGCGGACAGTCCGGAGGCGGCCGATGTCGTCGTGGTCGACGATGCGCCCGTGGAAGAGGATCGGGGTTGCGGCATCACGGCCGCCACCCAGGTCGTCGCGATCGCGGCTGATCGCCTTGCGGGTTCGCAGCGGATCTATCTCGCCAGCGATGATGCCGATGGCCGCGCCGACTATCGCATCTACGTCCGCTCCAGCCACACGACGGCCAGGGACGCCGCCGCACTGATCGTCGCGGCCCGCAATCATTCCTTATCGCCGGCCAATCCGGTTCTGTGACTCGGGCTAACCCCCGGTTCACCATCTCTGCACCGCCGGCTGGCGTGGGCATGACCTTTCAAAGTCTCAGCAATACCGACGCCGCATGGTGCGGGTCGGCGAGGACATTGGGATCGGAAGCTGGGGATGATCGAGATGGGACCGATTTTTCACGTCAGGCTGCGCCTGCGCCGGTTCATGCGCCGTCACCGCACCATCTTCGCGATCCTGCGCTCGCTGATGATCTTCTCCGCCGGCTTCGGCGGCGCCTACGGCTTCATCAAGGCCAGCGTCTCCCCGAACTCCGGCTACAATCCGCACGCCTTCGCGATCGGCGCCAGCTTCCTGTTCGCGCTCGCCTGCGTCGGCCTGGCCACGCTCAGCATGCGGCTGCGCTTCGTCGCCAGGAAGCTGCACAAGATCGCACTTCACAACGAGGTGCTGGCCGACCGGAACTGGGAGCTCCAGGAAGCCGAGCAGCGCGCCCGCAATCTGTTCGAGCAGCAGGGCGATCTCATCGTCATGCGCGCCCGCGACGGCACCATCGTCTTCGTCAACGACGCCTATTGCCGGATGGCGGGTCTCGACCGCGACAATCTGCTCGGCAGCGCGTTCAGCTTCGAGTTGATCGAGCAGGGCGACAGCGCGCTGGAGCCGAACGGCACGCGCGTCCACGACCAGCGCATCGAGAGCGCGATCGGACCGCGCTGGATCGCGTGGCGCGAGGCGCTCGTGCGTTCCGACGCCGGCCAGCCCGCCCTGCTGCAATGTGTCGGCCGCGACGTCACCGACCGCACCGAAACCGAGCGCGCGCTGGCGGAGGCGCGCGACCAGGCCAACGCCGCGAACCGCGCCAAGTCACGCTTCCTGGCGATGGCGAGCCACGAGATCCGCACGCCGCTGAACGGCATCCTCGGCATGAGCGGCCTGTTGCTCGACACGCAGCTCACGCCGGAGCAGACGACCTACGCCAAGGCGGTCCGCACCTCGGGTGAGGCCTTGATGTCGCTGATCAACGAGCTGCTCGACTATTCCAAGATCGAGGCCGGCAAGCTGGCGCTCGAGGCGCAGCCGTTCTCGCTGGCGGTGCTGATCGAGGAGATCACCGAATTGCTGGCGCCGCGCGCGCAGGCCAAGCAGTTGGAGATCGCGGCCTATCTCGACGAGCGGCTGCCGACCTGGGTGACGGGCGACGCGGCGCGGCTGCGGCAGGTGCTGCTCAACCTCGCCGGCAACGCCATCAAGTTCACCGCGACGGGCGGCGTTGCCCTGATCGCCGAGCCCGGCATCTGGCCGAACGAGATCAGCTTCCAGGTGCGCGACACCGGCATCGGCATCGCAGCCGACGCGCAGGAGCGCATCTTCCGCGAATTCGAGCAGGCCGACGACAGCGTGGCGCGCAGCTTCGGCGGCACCGGGCTCGGGCTCGCGATCTCCGACCGGATCGTCAAGCGCATGGGCGGGCGCATTTCGCTGCAAAGCCAGCTCGGCGCCGGCTCGACCTTCGAGGTGGCGGTGCCGCTGCCGCCGGCGCTGGAGCGCGGCGAGCAGAACAGCTTCCGCGGCCCCGACCTCGCCGGACAGTCGATCATGCTGGTCGCGCCGGCCGGGCTGCAGGCCGAGCTGATCGAGCGGCGCCTGCAGAACTGGGGCGCGCAGACCTGCCTGGTCGCGGAGGCCGAGGTGGCGGAGGCCCTGCTGCCCGAACGCGCCTGGCATGCCGTGCTGGTCGACGACGCCATCGGCAGCGATGAATCGCTGCGTCTGGGCCGGGTCGCGCACCACCATACGACACGGCTGATCGTGCTGGTGACGCCGGCGAGCCGCCACGAGCTGGCACCGGCGGCGCCATTCCACGGCTATCTCGTCAAGCCGCTGCGCGCCGCTTCGCTCGCCGCGCGCGTGAGCTTCGACACCGACGGCACGGTCCTCGCCGACGATCCGGTCCCGACGATCGCGCCGCCGATCGCGGCTCAGGCCGGCGCGGGCCTGTCGATCCTCGTCGCCGAGGACAACGACATCAACGCGCTGCTGATGCGCTCGCTGCTGACCAAGCTCGGCCATCACGCCGACATCGCCGTGCATGGCGAAGCGGCGCTCGACTCCTGGCTCGCGGCGCGCTCGGCCGGCGCACCGTACGATCTGATCCTGATGGACGTGCAGATGCCGAAGCTCGACGGCATCGCCGCCGCCAGGCGCATCCGCGCCATCGAGGCCAGCGAGCCCGGCGGACGCACGCCGATCCTGGCGCTGACGGCCAATGCCCTGGTCGAGGACCGCTACGCCTGCTTCGAGGCGGGCATGGACGGGTTCCTGGTCAAGCCGATCGATCGCGACAAGCTCGACGAGGCGCTGGCGAATCTGGCGGCGGCGCGACAGGTGCCAGCGTAAGGAATTAGTTGGGGCGGATCAGCCCGGCGCCGCGCCCGCCGGCCCCGTTTACAGCCGCCTCAGCGCCACCGTCTCGATCTCGTGATCCGCGCCCTTCTTCAGGATCAGGGTCGCGCGCGGCCGTGTCGGGAGGATATTGTCCTCGAGATTGGCCAGGTTGGTGCGCTCCCAGATCGCGATCGCGGTGGCGATGGCCTCCTCGTCCGACAGCAGCGCGTAGCGGTTGAAGTAGGACCTGGGATCATGGAACGCCGTGTCGCGCAGCGACAGGAAGCGCTTGACGTACCATTTGCGCAGGATCGCCTCGTCGGCATCGATATAGACCGAGAAGTCGAAGAAGTCGGAGACGACCGGCACGGCCTTGCCGTCGCGCGGCAGCGGACCGGTCTGCAGCACGTTGACGCCTTCGACGATGAGGATGTCCGGCTGGTCGATCTCGGTCCACTGATTGGGGACGATGTCGTAGCTCAGATGGGAATACACCGGCGCGCGCACCGGATGGCGGCCGGCCTTGATGTCGGACAGAAAGCCGAGCAGCCGCGGCAGGTCATAGCTTTCCGGAAAGCCCTTCTTCTGCATCAGGCCCTGCCGCTCCAGCACCGCGTTCGGATACAGGAAGCCGTCGGTGGTGATGAGATCGACCTTGGGCCGCGGCGACCAGCGGGTCAGCAACGCCTGCAGCACGCGCGCAGTGGTCGACTTGCCGACCGCCACCGAGCCGGCGACGCCGATGATGTAGGGCATCTTGCGGTCGCGGATGCCGAGGAACTGACGCTGCGCGTAGTACAGCCGCTGCGCCGCGTCGACATACATCGACAGCAGTCGCGATAGCGGGAGGTAGATGTCCTCGACCTCCTGAAGGTCGAGACGATCGTGCATCGACCGCAGCTTGGAGAACTCGCCGGGCTCCAAGGTCATCGGCGTGTCGTTGCGCAACTCGGCCCATTGTTCGCGGGTGAAGACGCGGTACGGATTATATTGTTGTTCGGTGGTGCGCATATCCATGACGCTGCCCTTCGTTTCCCCGCCGTCGCGCCCTACTCCGTCTTGCGCGACGCCTTTTCTTCCAGTCCCGATTGACCGGTGCGCTTGCCGAGCGCCGCCTCGACCTCCTCGAGCCGGACGTCACGCGACTTCAACAACACCAACAGATGAAACAGCAGATCGGCGCTTTCGGAGATCAGATGCTCGCGGTCGGTGCCAACAGCGGCAATGACGGTCTCGACCGCCTCCTCGCCCATCTTCTTGGCGCATTGCGGCGGCCCCTTGTCGAGCAGCTTGCGCGTATAGGACGCCTCGCCGCCCGCCGCGGCGCGCGCGTCGATGATGGCAGCGAGATCGTGAAGCGTGAAGCGGGACATCAGCCGGTACTCGGAACGCCTGCCCGACCACGGCGGCCGGACCAGCGTTCATCTAACATTTTTGCGACGCAATGTCGTCAGGGATCGAGCCGCATCGGCAGGCCCTGGCGCACCATGTGCTCCTTGGCCTGCCGGATGGTAAATTCCCCGAAATGGAAGATCGACGCGGCCAGCACCGCGGTCGCGCGGCCCTCGCGGATGCCGTCCACCAGATGATCGAGGTTGCCGACACCGCCGGAGGCGATCACCGGCACCGGGACGCTGTCGGCGACCGCCCGGGTCAGCGGCAGGTCGAAGCCCTGGCGGGTGCCGTCGCGGTCCATCGAGGTCAGCAGGATCTCCCCTGCCCCCAGCGATACCACCTCCTGGGCATATTCCAGCGCATCGATGCCGGTCGATTTGCGGCCGCCATGGGTGAAGATCTCCCAGCGGCTTCCGCCGCCAGGCCGCGACACGGACTTGGCGTCGATCGCGACCACGATGCACTGCTCGCCGAACTTCTCGGCCGCCTCCTTGACGAATTCGCGCCTGCTCACCGCGGCCGAATTGATCGAGACCTTGTCGGCGCCGGAACGCAGCAGGGTCTTGATGTCGTCGATGGTGCGCACGCCGCCGCCGACCGTGACCGGCATGAAGCAGGCCTCCGCCGTGCGCCGGACGACGTCCAGCATGATGCCGCGGTTCTCATGGGTGGCGGTGATGTCGAGGAAGCAGAGCTCGTCGGCGCCGGCGGCGTCATAGGCGATCGCCGCCTCCACCGGATCGCCGGCGTCGCGCAGATTGACGAAGTTGACGCCCTTGACGACCCGTCCGTCCTTGACGTCGAGACAGGGAATGACACGGACCTTGAACATCCTGTTTCCTCCTACGCACGCGCCGCGCGGATCAGCGCCAGGGCTTCCGCGGGATCGAGGCGGCCGTCATAGAGCGCGCGGCCAGCGATGGCGCCTTCGAGCTTTTTCGCCCGTGGTGTCAGCATCGCCTTGACGTCCTCGATCGAGGCCAGGCCGCCGGAGGCAATCACGGGGATCGAGATGGCGTCACCGAGCGCGATCGTGGCCTCGAGATTGAGGCCCTTGAGCAGGCCGTCGCGCGCGATGTCGGTGAAGATGATCGCGGCGACGCCGGCGTCCTCGAAACGCCTGGCGATGTCGAGCGCCGTGACCTCGGAGGTCTCGGCCCAGCCTTCGACGGCGACCTTGCCGTCGCGGGCATCGAGTCCGACGGCGACGCGGCCGGGGAAGGCCTTGGCTGCGGTCTTCACCAGCTCGGGATCGCGCACCGCCGCGGTGCCGATGATGACACGGGTGATGCCTTTGCTGAGCCAGGCCTCCACCGTCTTGAGATCGCGGATGCCGCCGCCGAGCTGCACCGGCATGTTGACGACTTTCAACATCGCTTCCACGGCGTGCGCATTCATCGGCTTGCCGGCGAAGGCGCCGTCGAGATCGACGACGTGGAGATAGTCGAAACCCTGGTCGGCGAAGCTCTTGGCTTGCGCAGCGGGATCGAGATTGAACACGGTGGCGCGCGCCATGTCACCCTGCTCCAGGCGCACGCATTGGCCGTTCTTCAGATCGATGGCAGGAAACAAAATCATCTGAGCTGTCTTTCAGGCAAGCGCCCTGCCCGCCTCCTGGACGGACAGGCGCGCTGCGCTCACGGCTTCCACTTCAGGAAGTTGGAAATGAGGGCGAGACCGAAACGCTGGCTCTTCTCGGGATGGAATTGCGTGCCGATCGCGGTGTCCTTGCCGACGATCGCGGTGACCGGACCGCCGTAGTCCGCGCGCGCCAGCACGTCGTTCTCGTTGACGGCATTCAAGTGATAGGAGTGCACGAAGTAGGCGTGCAGGCCCTTCGGCCCGAGCGGCAGCCGCTCCAGCACCGGATGCTCTTGCAGCACATCGAGCGTGTTCCATCCCATATGCGGGATCTTCAGGCTCTCGTCGCGAGGCGTGATCTTCTCGACGTCGCCGGAGATCCAGTCGAAGCCGTCGGTGGTGACGTGCTCCTTGCCGCGCGTCGCCATCAGCTGCATGCCGACGCAGATGCCGAAGAACGGCCGCGCCTTGTGGCGCACGGCCTCGGTCATCGCCTCCAGCATGCCATCGACGGAGTCGAGTCCGCGGCGGCAGTCGGCGAAGGCGCCGACGCCGGGCAGCACGATGCGGTCGGCGCGATACACCGTGTCCGGATCGCGCGTCACCACGACCTTCTGCGGATCCTCCATGCCGCGCGCGGCGCGCTCGAACGCCTTGGCGGCGGAATGCAGATTGCCGGAGCCGTAATCGATGATCGCGACACTCATCGTCCACCTCCGGGTTCTGGGAACAAGCCAATGATGCTGGCATGCGGCAGCGGCGGCGGGTGCTGCCCATTGCCATTGTCACGCGAGGGCGGCGGTGCGCCGCGATCGACGGTGTAGTTGCTGTAGCCGAGATCGCTGCGCCGGGCGGCCCAGCGCTCGAAGAAGCGGCGCTCGGCGGCATCGAGATCGTCGGCCACGACGAGGTCGAGCTGGCGCCAATTGCCGCGCGAATAGCTCCAGCGCTTCAGGCTCGAGGCTTCGAGCCCGAGCAGGATCGCAAGCAACAGATCGATTCCGGCAATCGCGGCGCCGCTGACGCCGACGCGTACCAGGACGACGTCGAGCGCGATCATCAGCAGGGCCCAGACCAGCATCGCAAGCCAGAGGCGATGCCAGGCCAGCCAGACGGCGCCGAGCACGGCGGCCCAGAAATGGAAGCCGTCGCGGATGAAGACGAAGCGATCGGTCGAGCGCAGATCGGCTCCGGCGGCGAGGGGAGCGTGAACCGTATAAACGGGCATGTCGAAATTCCCTTGGGAGGAGGGAGGTCAGCCGCCGAGCTGACCCTTGGTGGATGGCACTTCGCCCTTGTTGCGCGGGTCGATCGCGAGCGCGGTTCGCAGCGCCCGGGCCAGACCCTTAAAGCAGGATTCGGCGATATGATGGGCGTTCTCGCCGTACAGCGTCTCGACATGCAAGGTGATGCCGGCGTTCATGGCAAAGGCGTTGAACCACTCGCGCACCAGCTCGGTGTCGAACTCGCCGATCTTGTCGCGCGCGAAGGTCGTGCGGAACACCAGCATCGGCCGGCCGGACACGTCGATCACGACGCGCGTCAGCGTCTCGTCCATCGGCATGTGGATCGAGGCGTAGCGGGTGATGCCGGCCATGTCGCCGAGCGCCTGACGCACGGCCTGGCCGAGGGCAATGCCGACATCCTCGGTGGTGTGGTGGAAATCGATATGCAGGTCGCCGACCGCCTTGACGGTCATGTCGATGCGGGAATGCCGGGCAAGCAGATCCAGCATGTGATCGAAGAAGCCGATCCCGGTCGCGATATCAACCACGCCGGTGCCGTCGAGGTTCACGGACACCTCGATCTCGGTCTCTTTGGTCTTGCGCTTGATGGTCGCGCTACGCATGGGGTCAGCTTTCCCTTGAAAACGCGGCCCTTTTATCAGGCGGATGACACCTTAGCTACTGCGGGATGACGCCCCGGACGCCTGATCTCGGGCCATGGTGAGCGGATTTCAAGGCCTGACAGGGCAGGGCAGGGGCCCGGTAATTGTATCCCGACGCCTCAGCCCCTAAATCAGGGCATCAACCAGGGATCCCCAATGCACGCATCTTCGAACGAGCCCACCGTCTGGCACGGCACCACGATCCTGACCGTCCGCAAGGGGGGCAGGGTGGTGATCGGCGGCGACGGCCAGGTCTCGATCGGCCAGACCGTGATCAAGTCCAACGCCCGCAAGGTGCGCAAGCTCGGCAAGGGCGACGTCATCGGCGGCTTCGCCGGCGCCACGGCCGACGCGTTCACCCTGTTCGAGCGGCTGGAGAGCAAGCTGGAGCAATATCCGGGGCAGCTGACCCGGGCCGCGGTCGAGCTCGCCAAGGACTGGCGCACCGACCGCTACCTGCGGCGGCTGGAGGCGATGATGATCGTGGCCGACAAGGAGGTCTCGCTGGTGCTGACCGGGACGGGCGACGTCCTGGAACCGGAGGCCGGCGTGATGGCGATCGGCTCCGGCGGCAACTATGCGCTGGCGGCCGCGCGGGCGCTGATCGACACCGACAAGGACGCCGAGAGCATCGTGCGCCGCTCGCTCGACATCGCCGCCGACATCTGCGTCTACACCAACCGCAACATCACCATCGAAGCGCTGTCGGCCGAGTAGACGATGACCGCGGACGAGATCGGCGCCCCGTCCCGGCCTTGGTCCGGACCCTGGCTCATCCTGGCGCTCGGTCTGCTGGCGCTGCAGGCCGCACTGTTGTTCGCGATGGGCCGGCTGCCGATCTGCGCCTGCGGCACCGTCAAGCTGTGGCACGGCGTGGTGCAGAGCTCGGAGAACTCCCAGCATCTCACCGACTGGTACACGTTCTCCCATGTCATTCACGGCTTCCTGTTCTATGCGCTGACCGCGCTGGTTCTGCCGTTTCTGCCGTGGCAGGGGCGGCTGATCATCGCGATGCTGATCGAGGGCGCCTGGGAGCTGGTCGAGAACTCCAGCTTCATCATCGAGCGCTATCGCGCCGCCACGATCTCGCTGGACTATTTCGGCGACAGCATCGTGAACTCCGTCGGCGACACCTTGGCGATGATGACCGGCTTCCTGCTGGCGCGGGTGCTGCCGGTCTGGCTGACCGTCGTGATCGCAATCGCGTTCGAGATCGGGGTCGGCCTGCACATCCGTGACAACCTGACCCTGAACATCCTGATGCTGATCTATCCAACCGAGGCGATCCGGCAGTGGCAGGCCGGGCCGCCGCTCCTGTGACGACGGAAATCCGGCTTGCCCTCATCCCCGTCCGACCCTAGCTAGAGCCCATGACCGACTTTTCCCCCCGCGAAATCGTCTCCGAACTCGACCGCTACATCGTCGGCCAGGCCGACGCCAAGCGCGCCGTCTCCATCGCCCTGCGCAACCGCTGGCGCCGGCTGCAGCTCGATGCCGGCCTGCGCGAGGAGGTGCTGCCGAAGAACATCCTGATGATCGGCCCGACCGGCGTCGGCAAGACCGAGATCGCGCGGCGGCTGGCCAAGCTCGCGGGCGCGCCGTTCCTCAAGGTCGAGGCGACCAAGTTCACCGAGGTCGGCTATGTCGGCCGCGACGTCGAGCAGATCATCCGCGACCTCGTCGAGGTCGCGATCGTCCAGGTGCGCGAGCGCAAGCGCAAGGATGTCGCCGCCCGCGCCCAGCTCGCCGCCGAGGAGCGCGTGCTGGATGCGCTGGTTGGCGCCAATGCGAGTGCTGCGACGCGTGACTCGTTCCGCCGCAAGCTGCGCGCCGGCGAGCTGAACGACAAGGAAATCGAAATCGAGACGCAGTCCTCGGGCGGCGGCATGCCGATGTTCGAAATCCCCGGCATGCCGGGCGCGCAGATGGGTGCGATCTCGATCGGCGACATCTTCGGCAAGCTCGGCGGCCGAACCAAGACGCGGCGCGTGACGGTCGAGGCCTCGCACGACATCCTGATCGCGGAGGAATCCGACAAGCTGCTCGACAGCGACCAGCTGGTGCAGGAGGCGATCGGCGTGGTCGAGAACAACGGCATCGTGTTCCTCGACGAGATCGACAAGATCTGCGTGCGCGAGAACCGCGCCGGCGGCGACGTCTCGCGCGAGGGCGTGCAGCGTGACCTGCTGCCGCTGATCGAGGGCACGACGGTCTCGACCAAGCATGGCGCGGTCAAGACCGATCACGTCCTGTTCATTGCCTCGGGCGCGTTCCACATCGCCAAGCCCTCGGACCTCTTGCCGGAGCTGCAGGGACGATTGCCGATCCGGGTCGAGCTGCAGGCGCTGACGCGCGACGACATGCGCCGCATCCTGACCGAGCCGGAGGCATCGCTGATCAAGCAATATGTCGCGCTGATGCAGACCGAGGGCGTGACGCTCGACATCACCGACGATGCGATCGACGCGCTCGCCGACATCGCGGTTGCGGTGAATTCGACGGTCGAGAACATCGGCGCGCGCCGGCTGCAGACGGTGATGGAACGCGTGCTGGACGAGATCTCCTTCAACGCCTCCGACCGCGGCGGCGAGACGATGCGTGTCGACGCCGCCTATGTGCAGCAACACATCGGCGACCTCGCCAAGAACACGGATCTCAGCCGGTTCATTTTGTAAGAGGCGTCGCCCTTCAGCCTCTGCGCTCTTTCGCACAGGCGTAGCGTCACCCTCCGCTGTCGTCCCCGCGAAGGCGGGGACCCATAACCACCGAAGCTGATTGTCACTCAAGATGGCGGCTCCAGCCCTGCCTCATCACGTACAGCGGTGGTTACGGGTCCCGGCTCAAGGCCGGGACGACAGCGGTGGGTGTGGCGGCGAGCTTGCCTCCATCTCTCACCGCTCGGACATCGCATGACGGCCGCCTACAGCCGGCACTGGCGCACGATGCTCGCCGTCAACGCCGCGGTCATGCTCGGCGTGTTCCTGCACAAGCTCACGCTGCCGCCCTACATTCCCTACATCCACCTGCTTGTCGACTATCACCACGGCTTCATCAAGCGCGCGCTGATCGGGGCCATCGTCGGGTTGTTCACGACGAAGGTGCCGGTGTGGCTGGTGTTCGCGTTGGCAGGCCTCGTCTGGCTGATCACGTTCGGATTGTTCGTCCAGCTATTCCGCCGAACATTCGGATTGAACAGCGCACAGCTCCCGCTGTTCGTCTTCACCGCTGGCTCGCCGTTCGTGTTCAAGAACTTCCTGTTCACGCTCGGGCACTTCGACGTCTATGGCTGTCTTAGTGCCATCATCCTGATGCTGGTGCCGGCGGGCTCGCTCGGCTACGTCCTGCTCGCTGCGCTGACCTCGGCGGTGCTGGTGCTGATCCATCACATCCATCTGCTGATGTACGTGCCCACCATCGCCGCCATCGTCGTGCTGCGCTACTACCTGCCGCGAATCGTCTCAGCGCTCGACATCGCCGTCGGCGTAGCCGCGCTGATCGGCCTCGGCGCGCTGTTCCTGACGGCGCAGTTCCTCGGCACGATGCCGCTGCCGGAAGCGGACTTCACAGCATATCTGCAGACCCGCATGGCCGATCCGACACGCACCGAGCTCTTGCAGTTCGCTTACGTGTGGTACCAGCCACTGACGAAGGAGGTGCAGGACACCTGGGCAAGACTGCCGTCGAACCTGCTCGGCTTGCCCGTCTATGCGCTGCTGCTCTGGCTTCACGCGCCGCTCTGGCGCACTTTCAGGGACCTGATTGGCGCGCTGGAAGAGCAGCGCCATCGCCAGATCGTCATCGCCGCGCTGGTTGTCATCACTCTCGCTTACCTCGTGATGTTCGCGATGGTGTTCGACTATTCGCGCTGGATCTCGAGCTGGGTGGTCTGCATGGTGCTGATGCTGCACGCGGTGAAGACGCTGCCCACCACAAAGCCTGTGGCCCTCATCGACGCCGGCGACCGCACGACCACGATCCTGGGCTGGATCGTCACCGCCATCCCGCGCGTCGGCATCATCCGGCCGTTCTGAGGCTCAGCCCCGGGCGCGCCTTATCCGGACATAGAGCGCGCCGGCACCGCCATGTCCCACGTGAGCCTCCTCGAAGCCGACAATCAGCGAGCGGAATTCCGGCAGGCTCAGCCAATGCGGCACCTGGCGCCGGAGCACGCCGCGTTCGGGATCCGCACCGATCGTACCCTTGCCGGTGATGACGAGCACGAAGGTGAGACCGTCATGCTGGGCGCGATGCAGGAAATGGTGCAGCGCCTGGTGCGCCCGGCTCTGGGTCATGCCGTGCAGATCGAGCCGCGCATCGATCTCGCTGCGGCCGCGCGACAGTTTCGAGCGCTCCTTGCGGCCGAGCGAGACCAGCGGCGGGATGGCCGGCCGGGCCGGCTTCGGCACGACCACCGGCGCGACCGGCCGCGGCGTCATCATCGGCTTGTCCGGCTGCGGCTCGGCCGTCACCATCGGCGGATGCGGCCGCACCGGACGCGGTGTCTTGCGCAGCGGCTTGACCTGGCGCGCCACCGTCTCCCACAGCGTACGCTCGTCCTCGGAGAGGCCACGCTTGCGACGGCCGCGGGGCGGCTCGGGATCTTCAGACATGGAGACGGCTTGTCATCGGCGGTTGCGGTGGCGCCTGCCATAACGCAATCGGCGGATATTGCGATCACTTTCGATACGGGGGCGAGCCTCGGGCAGGGGCACGGGCTGTGGTGCCACGACGTTCTGCGCCACCGTGGTCGCCGGGCTTGCGCTCGCGGCGGGAGCAGAGGCTTTCGCATCGTTGACCGGAGAGGCGGCGGCTTTGTTGGCCTGGTTGGCCTGCCCCTGATCCTTGACCTGATCCTTGGCTGCCTCCTTCGGCAGCACCTGCGGAAACAGTTTTGCGATCTTCTCCGACGGCCGTGCATCCGGCAGCGGCATCTTGCGGCCACGCGCAACCGGATCGAGGCTCTTCGGCACCAGCATCACGAACTGGATGCTGTGCTTGAGACGGCCGGAAACCTTGCCGGCGTCCTGGCCGGCGCCGAAATAGAGATCGGCGCGCGCAGGTCCGACGATCGCCGAGCCCGTATCCTGCGCGATCATCAGCCGGTGGAACGCCGTCTTCGACTTCTCGGATTCGATCGGCAGCTCGCCGGTGATGAAGAACGGCGTGCCATAGACGTGCAGCGACTTGTCGACCGCGATCGAGCGGCCCGGGGTCAGCGGAATGCCCTGCGCGCCGACCGCCTCGTCCTTCTCCGACAGCTGCACCTCGCGGAAGAAGATGTAGGAGCGGTTCATCCGCCGCAGCTCGTTGGCACCTTCCGGATTCTGCTCCATCCAGTCGCGGATGCGCTGCATCGACATCTGCTCGCGTGGAATGATGCCGCGCTCGATCAGGATGCGGCCGACCGGTGTGTAGGGAAGGCCATTATAGGCATCGTAGTTGATGCGAATGGTCGAGCCGTCGTCGAGACTGATGCGCGCCGATCCCTGGATCTGGGCAAACAGCAGGTCGGTCTGGTTCCTGAGCCATGCGATCTCCAGGCCGCGCCCCTCGATGGCACCGTCCTCGATCTCGGCGCGGTCGTAGTAGGGGACCAGCTTGCGCCGTCCGATCTTGCGATAGACGGGGCCCTTGTTGGGCAGACTCGTCGCATCCTGCTTGAAACCACGGACAAACAAATTGGAGGGCCGGCGATAGACTGGAACGTTGTAGACCTCATTCTGGGTCCGCGAGCCCTCGATGACGGGCTCGTAGTAGCCGGTGACGAAACCATCGGCATCACCGAGCTTGGAGATCCTCAGCGGCTCGAAGTGCCGTTCGAAAAAAGCCCTTGCCGCAGCATTGTCGGCGAGATCGGTGGCCCGAGCGTCGCGACAGGGGTCGCGCAGGGAATCACCCAGCGCCTTGCCATCCACCCTGCCATCCGGCGCTGCATCCGTCTTCGCGGCGATCGGCTTGCAGCTGGCGCGGAACGTCCGATAGGCCGCGAGCTGGTCGTCGTCGTTCCAGCCGGGCACGTCGGTCCAACCCATCGGCAGGTACTGGCTGTTGCTGATCTCGAGCGGCCAGTCGAGCTGCGGGTAGGGCAGGTGGCGCACCGGCGGCGTCGCCGCCCGATGGCGCGCGCGAACCGCCTCGGCTGCATAGGGGGCGAGCGCCACGGCAGCGACGCTCAGGGCGAGCGCCGGCGTCCAGTAGGTCAGGCGGCGGGCGGTAAAACCCCGCTTCCAAATTTCGCGAACCATGCTTGCACCATCAAAGTACCACTCAACGCGAAATTCAGAGAAAACGGGATGCTGAAAAGATCCGTGTCAAAAATCGAGGATGCGCCTCTTCACGCGCCTCACGCAGCCGGTCGACAACGGGAGCAGGCGATCTCCCAATGTAACGCCAGCGGCGGCAGCCTATTCCATCAATGGCTGCCGGTTCCGACCAGCTTCCAGTTCGGATCGCGCGAGCCGGTGTCGCGGGCGAAAGTCCAGATGTCGGTGATGTCGGCGACCTTGTCCGGATTGCCGTCGACGATGTTGCCGCCCTTGTCGCGTGTCACCGAGATCATCTGCGAGACGAAGCGCACCGTGACCTGCGCGGTGCGGTCGCGCAGCTCGGCGCCGACCAGTTCGGCGGTATCGATGGAGACGAAGCGGGTTTCGGTCTTCTGCTCCTGCTTCTCACGCTCCTTGATGACGGCGTCGAAACTCTCATAGACCTCGGACGACAACAGATCGCGCAACGCGCGGCGATCGCCATTGGCAAACGCCAGCACGATCATCTCGTAGGCGCTGCGCGCGCCGGTCAGGAAATGGCGCGGATCGAACGAGGAGTCGTCGGCGACGATCGCATCGAGGCCACGGGCGAGCGGCGTGCCCGGCTCGGCCAGACCACGCCAGCGATCACCCGGCGCCGGCATCTCGCCGCCGGGGACCGCAGCCGAGGGGTCGATGGGCTTGTTGGGAACCGGCATGACGTGGTTGTCCGGCGCGCCTTGGACCGCGTTTCGGGCGGCATGATCGAACGGCGTCCGCTCGCTCCCGGTGCGCTGCCCGAGCACGGCGCGCAGGCGGATGAAGATGAAGACCGCCAGCGCCAGGAAGATGATGGTATAAATGTCCACGTCGTGTTCGCTTTCTGACTTGTCGAGCCGAACGCGGAGCCCGGCCACCGGGCACCCGTTCTACAGGATCCAGGTTAAGACCCGGGAATCCCTGGTCGACCCGGATGTAGTCATCGAATTGGGCCCGGCCAATGGCGCATTGTGGCGCGCCGATCCTAACCCTTTTCCCCCTCAAGGGGAAATCCGATCGGCCCCGGATTGGAACAGGGGAGGCCCGTCTCCGGTTCCCTCCGACGGCCGATGCGACAAATAGAGGCATACTGGCCGGATCGAGCGGTTGCTTCGGCCCTTGACGGCGTCGGTGGCTCGTCCTTGTGGAACAAGCCGGCCCTATGGTAGCCACGCGCCGCAACGACCCGCCCTTTTTGCCTGGAGAACACTGCGATGACCAACGGTAACGGCGCCACTCCCGACGCGGCTCCTCCTCCTCAACTGAACGTGCTGGCGCAATACATCAAGGATCTCTCGTTCGAGAATCCGAACGCTCCGCAGTCCCTGGCGCCGCAGGGCCAGCCGCCGCAGATCAACATCCAGATCAATGTCGGCGCCAATGCGCTGAATGACACCGAGTACGAGGTGACGCTGACAATCGAGGGCAAGGCCGAGAGCGGCAGCCAGGTGATGTTCAGCTTCGAGCTGGTCTATGGCGGCGTGTTCCGGCTGGTCAACATCCCGCGCGAGAACCTGTCGCCGATGCTGCTGATCGAATGCCCGCGCCTGCTGTTCCCGTTCGCCCGCGAGATCGTCGCCAACTCGGTGCGCGACGGCGGCTTCCCGCCCCTGATGCTGGACCCGGTCGATTTCGTCGGCCTGTACCGCCAGAACATGGAGCGCCAGGCCGCGGCCCAGGGCGGCCAAGTGCTGTCGAGCTGATCGTTTCGCTCTTTAAAAATTTGATGTTTGCAGGGCGTGATCCGCCGCCGATCGGGCGGATCACGTGCCGGCGAGAAACTCCATCCAGATCGGCTTGTCGCCGAGGGTAGCGATGAAGGCGCGATGTGCCTCTCGCTCCGCCTCCGTGACCCGCGGCGACAGCGGCTGCTCTCGCTGACGGCGCGGCGTCTCGCCGGCGGACCCGATGCGGATCTCCTGGCTGTCCTGGGTCAGGATCAGCTGCGACTGCCGCGCCCCGACCAGATCGACATAAACCTCCGCCAGCAGCTCGGCGTCGAGCAACGCGCCGTGCTTGGTCCGGCGTGAGTTGTCGATCGCATAGCGCGAGCAGAGGTCGTCGAGGCGGTTCGACACGCCAGGATGCTTGCGACGTGCGAGCAGCAGCGTATCGACCAGACGATCCCTGGGAATGGCCGCGCGCTTGACCCGGTCGAGCTCGGCATTGATGAAGCCGATATCGAACGAGGCGTTGTGGATCACCAGCGGGGCATCGCCGATGAACTCCAGGAACTCCTCGACGACCTCGTGAAACAGCGGCTTGTCGGCCAGGAACTCGCTCGACAGGCCGTGAACCGCGAACGCTTCCGCCGGCATGTCGCGTTCGGGATTGATGTAGCGATGGTAGACTTGGCCGGTGGGCATGCGGTTGATGATTTCGACACAGCCGATCTCGACGAGGCGGTCGCCGCGCAGGGCGTCGAGGCCGGTGGTTTCGGTGTCGAGAACGATCTCACGCATCTGATTTGATCCGTCTGACTTGATCCGTCGAAATTCCGCGCGGCCGGATTTGCGAATCAGCCCCGGCGCTGCGGCATTCTAACGACCTCCGCCAGGATGTCGCGGATGCGTGCCCGCACCGGATCGAGCCCGTGCGAGGTATCCACGACGAAATCGGCGCGCTTGCGCTTCTCGGCATCCGGCATCTGCCGTGCGAGCAGCGCATCGAGCGCTTCGTCCGTCATCGTGCCGCGCGCCAGGATGCGCTGACGCTGGATCTCGGGCGAGGTCGACACCACCACCACGGCATCGACGCGCTTGTCGCCGCCGGTCTCGAACAGCAAGGGGACATCAACAACGGCAACGGGCACGCCGGACTGCTCGGCGTCATCGAGAAACTTCTGATGATAGGAGCGCAGCATCGGGTGCACGATCGCTTCGAGCCGGCGGATTGCGGCGGGATCGCCGACGACCTTGGCCGAGAGCCTGGCCCGATCCACCTTGCCGTCCACCGTTGTCCCGGGAAATTCGGCTTCGATCGCCGGCGCGGCTTCGGCTTCATAGACCTTATGAACGGTCGCGTCGGCGTCGTAGACCGGGACGCCGGCTTCGGCGAACAGCTTTGCGGTCGTCGACTTGCCCATGCCCATCGAGCCGGTCAGACCCAGCACTCTCATCCGCGGTCACTCCCCTTGCACGCGGCTGCGGTCGGCATCAGATCCCGAGCAGCTTCGCTTCGCGAAAATAGGCGAGCAGCGGCAACAACGGCAGGCCGAGGATGGTGAAGTGATCGCCGTCGATCCGGTCGAACAGGTGCACCCCGAGCCCCTCCAATTGATAGGCGCCGACGCTGGATGTGACGGCGTCGCCGGCGGCATCGAGATAGGCGGCGATCTCGGCCTCAGAGAGGGCTCGCATCGTCATCCAGGCGACGGCGACGTGCGAGAACAGCACCTCGCCGTTGCGGACCACCGCGATGGCCGAGTGCAGCGCATGGGTGCGGCCGCCCAGCGCCGACAATTGCTGCATGGCATGCTGGCGGCCGGCCGGCTTGTTGAACATACGCTCACCCAATGCGAGCGTTTGATCCGCGCCGACCACATAGGAATTGGGCCTGCTTGCCGAGACCGCAGCGGCCTTCGCATTGGCAAGGTGTAACGCAATCTCGTAGGGCGCGACCAGGCCGGCTTCGGCCTGGACCGCGCGCTCGTCGATATCGGCCGGAAGCGCCTCGCACGCGAGTCCTGCGTTCGCGAGCAGCATCCGCCGCGCGCGGCTCTGCGATGCCAGAATGAGAGGCTCGTCACTGCACCAGATAGACATTGATCCGCTCACTAGTCCGGAAGCCGCTGCCGCTGCCGGTCGGTATAAAGTTTCAGGATCGCGGCGGCCGTCTCCTCGATCGAGCGCCGCGTCACGTCGAGCATGACCCAGTTGAACTTCGCACTGAGCTTGCGCGCATAGGCGACCTCGTCCGTCACCGACTGCTTGTCGACATAGTTCTCATTGCCGGATTCCGCACCCATGCTGAGCAGGCGATTCTGCCGCACCTGGATCAGCCGCTCCGGGGTCGCATGCAGGCTGACGACCAGCGGCTTCTTCAATGTCTCGAGCTGGTGCGGGATCGGAATGCCCGGGACCAGCGGCACGTTGGCTGTGCGCACGCCGCGGTTGGCGAGATAGATCGAGGTCGGAGTCTTCGAGGTCCGGCTGACGCCCACCAGCACCACCTCGGCGTCTTCGAGGCCGTCGACCATCTGCCCGTCATCGTGGAGCATCGTGTAGTTCAGCGCATCGATGCGGGCGAAATATTCGGCATTGAGCACGTGCTGCGCACCGACGCGGCCGGCGGTC
Source organism: Bradyrhizobium sp. HKCCYLRH3061 (assembly GCF_051168015.1). Lineage (NCBI taxonomy): Bacteria > Pseudomonadati > Pseudomonadota > Alphaproteobacteria > Hyphomicrobiales > Nitrobacteraceae > Bradyrhizobium > Bradyrhizobium sp. HKCCYLRH3061. The sequence goes on along the minus strand of NZ_JBNPUE010000009.1, from coordinate 9,042 downwards.
GACGCGCCGAGATAGGCCTCGAACAGCTGCATCACCGGACCGATGATCGACAGGCTCGGAATGTTGATCTGCTGGCACTTACCTTCGAGCCGGCTGACCAGGTCCTTCTCGAGGAGGGTGAACAGCACGATGCCCGGCGCTTCCTCGATCTCGTCGAGCACGCGGTCGAGCTGCTTCTGGCTCCGCACCAGCGGGTACACGTGCTCGACCGGGGTCACATTGGTGTATTGCGCGGCGACTGCTCGCGCGACCGTGATCAGGGTTTCGCCCGTCGAGTCGGAAACAAGATGCAGGTGAAAGTAGTTGCCGGTGGTGGGCATCAAATCCTTAACGATCTGTGAATCCCTGTGAAGGATGGGACCAAAAAGCAGCCGCCGACGGCGCCCTTTGGATAACCCCGATTCTTCTGCACATGGTCGCCGTCCCGGGACAACGCCAAGCCGCAGGCCGATGATATCGGGACGACGCTCGTTTGTCTCTGGATAAGCTGTCGAAGGATTTCGGCAAGCGTTTGAATCGCATTGAACTCTGGGGCGATCCGGTGGGCGCAGCGCGCATGTTGAGGGATGTGAACAAGCTGCGGGCAGACTGCGGATGACATTGCATGAGTCCAATCCACCGCTACCTAGACTCAAACCTTAAGATTCTAAAATTATTTGGTTTGGAGGGGACTGAGCGAGCGGATATGTCTCGGCACGCAAGCTGATCGCTGGCTGAGAGGATCGCGCGTTTCCGATGTATGAGTGGATCAAGGCCCTGCACGTCATCGCCGTCATCGCCTGGATGGCCGGCATGCTCTATCTGCCACGGTTGTTCGTCTATCATTGCGACGCCGAGATCGGATCGAAGCAGTCCGAGACGTTCAAGGTCATGGAACGGCGCCTGCTCAAGGCGATCATCAATCCCGCCATCACCGTGACTTGGCTGGCCGGGCTTTATCTGGTCTGGGCCGGACACTGGTATACCAGCGGTTGGTTCCACGCCAAATTCCTGCTGGTGCTGATCATGTCCGGCGTCCACGGCCTGTTTACCCGCTGGGTCAGGGAATTCGGCGCCGACAAGAACACGCGCAGCCAGAAATTCTACCGCTATATCAACGAGGTACCGACGGTGTTGATGATGGGCATCGTGATTCTCGTGATCGTCAAGCCGTTCTGACCGTCTCCCAGGGAATACCGCTCCGCCGCAGACGCCTTGCGGACAACGGCGCGATTTTCTATATTGTCGATATCCCACCCCACGCAGGCGGATGTGGTTGCGTTCCGGCTTGACCGGCCGCCGCATCAGGTCTGGTGCCTCATTGGCGCCAACCTTGCTCAGACCTGCGGACCTCATTTTCGTCCGCCTTCCCACAGCCACCTCGCATCCCCCTCCCAAGTCGCTTCCACAGGACCACCCCAATGCGGGAAATCAAACTACAGGACCTTAAGTCAAAGACGCCGGCCGAGCTCGTCTCCTTCGCGGAGGAAAACGGGGTCGAGAACGCCAGCACGATGCGCAAGCAGGAGCTGATGTTCGCCATCCTCAAGCAGCTCGCCATCCAGGAGATCGACATCATCGGCGAGGGCGTCGTCGAGGTTCTGTCCGACGGCTTCGGCTTCCTCCGCTCGCCCGACGCCAACTACCTGCCCGGCCCCGATGACATCTATGTCTCGCCGTCGCAGATCCGCCGCTTCGGCTTGCGCACCGGTGATACGATCGAGGGCCACATCCGCAGCCCGAAGGAGGGCGAGCGCTATTTCGCGCTCCTCAAGGTCAACACGCTGAACTTCGAAGATCCCGAGAAGTCCAAGCACAAGGTCAATTTCGACAACCTCACGCCGCTGTTTCCGGACGAGCGCTTCCGGCTCGAGCTCGAGGATCCGACCCGCAAGGATCTGTCGCCGCGTGTCATCGATATCGTCGCGCCGATCGGCAAGGGCCAGCGCGCGCTGATCGTCGCGCCGCCGCGCACCGGCAAGACCGTGCTGATGCAGAACATCGCGCACTCGATCACGGCCAATCATCCCGAGTGCTACTTGATCGTGCTGCTGATCGACGAGCGCCCCGAGGAAGTCACGGACATGCAGCGCTCGGTGAAGGGCGAGGTCGTCTCCTCGACCTTCGACGAGCCGGCGGCCCGTCACGTCCAGGTCGCGGAGATGGTGATCGAGAAGGCCAAGCGCCTGGTCGAACACGGCCGCGACGTCGTCATCCTCCTGGACTCGATCACCCGCCTCGGCCGCGCCTACAACACTGTCGTGCCGTCATCCGGCAAGGTGCTGACCGGCGGTGTCGATGCCAACGCGCTGCAGCGGCCGAAACGCTTCTTCGGCGCCGCGCGCAACATCGAGGAAGGCGGCTCGCTGACGATCATCGCGACCGCGCTGGTCGATACCGGCAGCCGCATGGACGAGGTCATCTTCGAAGAGTTCAAGGGCACGGGCAACTCCGAGCTCATCCTCGACCGCAAGGTCGCGGACAAGCGGACCTTCCCGGCGATCGACATCGCCCGGTCCGGCACCCGCAAGGAAGAGCTCATCACCGAGCCGCAGAACCTCAAGAAGATGTACGTCCTCCGCCGCATTCTCAATCCGATGGGTACCATGGACGCAATCGACTTCCTGCTCGACAAGCTCCGCAGCACCAAGAGCAATGCCGAGTTCTTCGAATCCATGAACACCTGATTGGACCACGGTCTCGATCTGGAAAGGGCGCTCTTCGGAGCGCCCTTTTTGTTTGCGGGACTGGATCAGGCGCGGGCGCCACCGCTCGTCGGCGGCATCCGGCGTAAAGCATGCCGCTGCAAACCGATTGTGTTTCGCTGCCGGCAAGCCCAACTGAGGACGATGCATCCTCACGATCAGACCATCTTTGCATTGTCCTCGGGACGGCTGCCGAGCGCGATTGCGATTGTCAGACTCTCTGGCTCACATGCGGGATCTGCCCTTCGGCTGCTGGCGGGAAGATTACCGGAGCCGAGGACTGCAACACGCGCCTTGTTGCGCGATAGCAGCGGCGAAGCGATCGACGATGCGGTGGTGCTGTGGTTTCCCGGACCCGCAAGCGCCACCGGAGAGGATGTCGCCGAGTTGCACGTCCATGGCAGCCGGGCCGTCATCGCGGCGGTGTTCTCGCTCCTCTCGACGATGCCGCAGATGCGCCCTGCGGAGCCGGGCGAGTTCACGCGGCGCGCGTTCGAGAATGGCAAGATCGATCTGACCGAAGCCGAGGGGCTCGACGATCTCATTCACGCCGACACCGATCGCCAGCGGCGCCAGGCGTTGCGGCAGTTGAAGGGCCTGCTCGGCGATAAGGCGCGGAGCTGGCGTGAGCAGATCATCGAAGCTGCGGCGCTGATCGAAGCCGGGATCGACTTTGCCGATGAAGGTGACGTTCCGGCTGAGCTGATGGCGCCGGCGCTGTCCCGGATCGAACAGCTTCTGGCGGAGATCGAGGCCGTTCTGACGGCGCAGGGCCGGGCGGAGCGGCTGCGTGATGGCCTGACGGTCGTGATCGCCGGACCTCCGAACGCCGGCAAGTCGACATTGATGAACCAACTGGCCCGGCGTGAAGTGGCGATCGTCTCGCCCCATGCCGGCACGACGCGCGACGTCATCGAGGTTCAGCTCGATCTCCAGGGCTATCCCGTCACGGTGATCGATACTGCGGGGATCCGGGAGACGGACGATCCCGTGGAGCAGGAGGGCGTGCGGCGGGCCCGCGATCGGGCGGCGCAGGCCGATCTCGTGCTGTGGCTGTCCGAGGATGATCAGGCGGAGGCAGAGCGTCGAACCGGGGTGCCTGTCTGGCTGGTCCGCAACAAGATCGACCTGCCGACCCCCCAGGAGAGAGCTGCGGCGTCGGTGCAAAGCGCGGATCGGGTTTTTGCGATCTCGGCGAGAACCGGAGCAGGCTTGTCCGAACTGCTGGAGGCCCTGATCGGCTTCGCTGGTGACTTCTTTGGATCGACCGAGAGTGGCCTGATCACGCGAGAACGGCAACGAACCCTGCTCGAGGAGACCGCGGCCGCACTTCGCCAGAGCATTGCGGCCGTAGATCTCGGGGAGGAGCTCGCCGCGGAGGAGCTGCGGATCGCTGCCCTCGCGCTCGGGCGCCTCTTGGGGCGGGTTGACATCGAGGATGTGCTGGACGTGATCTTTCGCGAGTTCTGTATCGGCAAGTAGCGACGGCAACGGTCGGCGCGACAGATATACTTAATGGAGCGTTGCTTGGTTAATGGACCCTCAACTGTTTCACGTGAAACAGGGACGGAACTCTTGCGACGTTTCACGTGAAACAAGTTCCGATCTCAGGGGGCTGTTTCACGTGAAACGTCCTCGCCTTTGTCGTGGCGAATGTTTCACGTGAAACGTCTTCCGAGCGTTGTCTGCAAGCGTTAGATAAGCCCCCATGTTCCAGCATCTGACATCCTACGACGTCATCGTCATCGGTGGCGGCCACGCCGGCTGCGAAGCTGCGGCGGGCGCGGCGCGCATGGGCGTTCGGACCGCACTGATCACCCATCAGTTCGCGACGATCGGGGCCATGTCCTGCAATCCGGCCATCGGAGGATTGGGGAAAGGTCATCTGGTTCGCGAAGTCGATGCTCTCGACGGCTTGATGGGCCGCGTCGCCGATGCCGGCGGCATCCAGTTTCGGGTTCTGAACCGCCGGAAGGGACCCGCCGTTCGCGGTCCGCGCGCCCAGGCCGATCGCAAGCTTTATGCCGCAGCAATGCAGTCGGCGATCCGGGAGACCGCGAACCTCTCTGTGATCGAAGGCGAGGCGGACGAACTGATCGTCACGGACGGCCGGGTCACGGGCGTGCGGTTGGCCGACGGCCGGACCTTTGTCTGTGGTGCTGTGGTCATCACGACCGGCACGTTTCTCCGTGGTCTGATTCACCTCGGTGAGCGGACCTGGCCGGCGGGCCGGGTCGGCGAAGCCCCGGCGCTGGGACTCTCCCAGTCCCTCGAAGCCATCGGATTTCGTCTCGGCCGGCTCAAGACCGGGACCCCGCCGCGTCTGGATGGATCGACGATCGACTGGACAGCAGTCGAGATGCAGCCCGGCGACGATCCGCCGGAGCCGTTCTCCGTCCTGACCGGTAAGATCACCACCCCGCAGATCCAATGCGGCATCACCCGGACGACGACCGCGACCCATGAGGTGATCCGCGCCAATGTCCATCGCTCGCCGATGTACTCCGGGCAGATCAAGTCGACCGGGCCGCGCTATTGTCCCTCGGTCGAGGACAAGATCGTTCGCTTCGGTGATCGCGACGGCCACCAGATCTTCCTGGAGCCGGAAGGACTCGACGACACGACGGTCTACCCGAACGGCATCTCGACCTCGCTGCCGGAGGAGGTTCAGCTCGCGCTACTGCCGACCATCCCGGGTCTCGAGCGGGTCCGGATGATCCGGCCCGGCTATGCGATCGAGTATGACCACGTCGATCCGCGTGAGCTCGAGCCGACCCTGCAGACCAGGCGGATGAAGGGTCTATTCCTGGCCGGCCAGATCAACGGCACGACCGGCTATGAGGAGGCCGCGGCTCAAGGTCTGGTCGCCGGCCTCAATGCGGCGCTGGCCGCAGGCGGCGGCGCGCCGGTCGTGTTTGATCGCGCTGACGGTTATCTCGGGGTGATGATCGATGACCTGGTCACGCGAGGGATCACCGAGCCGTATCGGATGTTCACCTCGCGCGCCGAGTATCGGCTGACGTTGCGGGCGGACAATGCGGACCAGCGGCTGACCGACAAGGGCATCGCACTCGGCTGTGTCGGCAATGAGCGTGCGTGTTTCCATCGAAGCAAGATGGATGCGTTGGAGGCTGCCCGTTCGCTGGCGAGGTCGCTGACGATCACGCCCAACGAGGCGGCTAAGCATGGCCTCACGCTCAACAAGGATGGCCAGCGCCGCTCGGCCTTCGAGCTGATGGCCTATCCGGAGATCGGCTTCTCCGAGGTGAGGGTGATCTGGCCGGAGCTCGGCGCGATCGATGCCGCCATCGCCGCGCATCTCGAGATCGATGCCAAATATGATGTCTATGTCCGCCGCCAGAGCGACGACGTCGATGCCTTCCGGCGCGACGAGGGATTGGTGCTCGGCGACATCGACTATGCGCTCGTTCCGGGTCTTTCCAATGAGGCGCGGGCGAAGCTGGCGGCTGCCAGGCCCTGGACGATCGGGCAGGCGGGCCGGATCGACGGCATGACGCCGGCGGCGCTCGGAATTCTCGCGGCCTATCTTCGCCGCGAAGCGCGTCGCAGCAAGGCCGCGAGCTGAAGGGCGTTTCACGTGAAACAGGCAGTGGCGTCCAAGGTGATCGAATCCGACAAGGCGGCTGCGCTCGCCTTGACGCCCGTTTCACGTGAAACGGAGCAGCGCCTCGATCGCTATGTCTCCCTGCTGCTGGAGTGGCAGGCCAAGACGAATCTCGTCGCGCCCTCGACCTTGCCGCATCTCTGGACCCGGCACATTTCGGATTCGCTGCAGCTTCTCGATCTCGCGCCCGACGCCCGGATCTGGGTCGATCTCGGCAGCGGCGGCGGGTTCCCGGGCGTCGTCCTCGCCTGCGCGCTGGCCGAGCGGCCCGGCGCCCAGGTCCATCTGGTTGAGCGCATCGCCAAGAAGGCGGCGTTCCTGCGCGAAGCAATTCGCGTCACCGGCGCTCCGGGGATCGTGCATTTGTCAGAGATCGGGGATATCGTGGAGAAGTGGAGTGGGCGAGTCGATTGCGTGACCGCACGCGCGCTGGCTCCGCTACACCAACTCATCGGCTTTGCGGAGCCCCTGGTGAAAAAAGGCGCGAAAGCGCTGTTTCTCAAGGGTCAAGATGTAGAAGCGGAATTGACCGAATCTACTAAGTATTGGAAAATTGAGCCGAAACTTCATTCCAGCCGGACGGGCGGGCAGGGCTGGATCGTCGCAATCGATTGCATCGAGCGACAGAGCTGAATTCCGTCAAGACGACAACCAATGGCGATCGCGCATGGCCGTAATTGATCAGATTTATCAAGAAGATAGGGCTCCTCACCCGGAGGGGCATCCGCGCATCCTGGCGCTCGCCAACCAGAAGGGCGGGGTTGGCAAGACCACGACCGCGATCAATCTCGGCACGGCGCTGGCCGCGATCGGCGAGCGCGTGCTGATCGTCGACCTCGATCCGCAGGGCAATGCCTCGACCGGGCTCGGCATCGACCGTGGCAGCCGCAACTGCTCGACCTATGACGTGCTGATCGGCGAGGCCTCGCTGCGCGACGCCGTCGTTGCGACGGCCGTGCCACGGCTGCACATCGCCTCCTCGACGATGGACCTGTCGGGTCTGGAGCTCGAGCTCGGCTCCAGCGCCAACCGCGCCTTCCGTCTGCGCGACGCGATCGCCGGTCTCAACAACAACGTCTCGCCGGAGAACGACTACACCTACGTGCTGGTCGATTGCCCGCCGTCGCTGAACCTGCTGACGGTCAATGCGATGGCGGCGTCGGATGCGATCCTGGTGCCGCTGCAGTGCGAGTTCTTCGCGCTCGAAGGTCTGTCGCAATTGCTGCAGACCGTGGAGCAGGTGCGCTCGACCCTGAACCCGAACCTGTCGATCCACGGCATCGTGCTGACGATGTTCGATTCGCGCAACAACCTGTCGAACCAGGTGGTGGCCGACGTCCGTCAGTTCATGGGATCGAAGGTCTACAACACGATGATCCCGCGCAACGTGCGCATCTCGGAAGCACCGTCCTACGGCAAGCCGGTGCTGGTCTACGATTTGAAGTGCGTCGGCAGCGAGGCCTATCTGAAGCTCGCCACCGAAGTCATTCAGCGCGAGCGTGACCTGCGCACGAACTGACCTTGCCTCTGCTCCGGGCACCTCATCGCCCGGATCTCATTTGAGGACGGCAGCGGATCCGGTCCGGATCCGCTTCCTCGTTCATTGTGCCGGCGGGACTGATCGGCAGCAGACGCAAGCGGAGCGTGACGTGAATCCAAAGGAGAAGGCGATGGCCGACGAGTCGCGATCGCGATTGGGCCGGGGTCTTGCAAGTCTGATCGGTGACGTCGGCCGCGAGGCCGGCGCGCCGCCGGAGCGGCCGCGCAATCAGCGCAAGGTGCCGATCGAGTTTCTCAAGCCCAATCCGCGCAACCCGCGCAAGACGTTTTCCGATGGCGAGCTCGCCGAGCTCTCGGCCTCGATCAAGCAGCACGGCGTGATCCAGCCGATCGTGGTGCGTCCGGTGAAGGGCCAGCACGACCGCTACGAGATCATCGCCGGCGAGCGACGCTGGCGCGCCTCGCAGGCCGCCGGCCTTCACGAGGTGCCGATCGTTCCGGTCGATGTCAGCGACAGCGATGCGCTGGAGCTCGCGATCATCGAGAACGTGCAGCGTGAGGATCTCAACCCGATGGAGGAGGCGCAGGGCTATCACGCGCTCGCCAACGAGTTCAAACGCAACCAGGAAGACATCGCCAAGATCGTCGGCAAGAGCCGCAGCCACGTCGCCAACATGATGCGGCTGACCAAGCTGCCGGCCGAGGTGCAGGGCTTCATCGCGACCGGGCAGATCTCGGCCGGCCATGCGCGCGCGCTGATCAACCTGCCGGATCCGATGTCGGCGGCGAAGAAGATCATCGCGGAAGGATTGAACGTCCGGCAGACCGAGGCGCTCGCGCATGAAGAGGGCGTGCCGGAGCGCAAGCCGCAGAAGCCGCGCAGCGCTGGAGGCAGCGCGACGGCGGAGAAGAAGGACGCCGACACCATCGCGCTGGAGAAGCGGGTCGGGGACGCGCTCGGTCTTTCGGTGTCGATCAGCCACCGCGACCCCGGCGGCACGGTGCAAATCACCTACCGCAGCCTCGAGCAGCTCGACGAGGTGATGCGCCGGCTGGAGCAGGGTTAGGTGTGAGTTGGCGGCGCCGCTCGCGTCGCCGTAGCCGCGCCTGGGCCTGTGTCGCCTCCTGTTAGTTTGTTGCTCCGCTCTCACCTCTCGTCATGGCCGGGCTTGACCCACGGCTGTCCGGTTCAGACAGACTGGACATGGTGCATGGCGTGGATTCTTCTGCGGT